>NZ_VTYA01000100.1:0-568 GCF_013114135.1 Vibrio sp. 03-59-1 | reverse complement strand
TATAGCGTTGTCGCACCTTAATTGGGCGTTATATTGCATAAGATTCAAAGGGTTAAATTATCCGTTTATCTTTGTTCTGCGTTCAAGCTACACACCTGTTCGTTTCGTGAAAGTTGCCATCAAAATGACCATCGCACGTAGAAAGTGTATCGGTTAATTAGCTGCAACGTCACGCAAGTCTCCTCGTTAGTAAGTTTTGCTGGCTCAAGTTCATTTTGCGCGGCTTCTTTTTCGTGGGAACTTCATTGAAAGTTGTGGCTTCAGCGCACTTTGTCGTCAGGTTTCTCGCTTGAATTCTTTGTCATTCTGGCGAATCGAATGACTCCAATTACAACTCATTTCGCTTCTTATCCAAGTGCGTTTTGTTGTCTATGGTTTAGTTTCGAACTATCCATTTTACTTCTGAATTCAAAGTCAGTAGATTTGTAACCAATTCAGCACCTTGGCGCTGAACTTGGCTCTGCCGTGCGGGCAATATAACAAAGCGTTTAAGACGGATTCGCAACGCTTGGCGGCTTCAGTTCAAAGATATGCATCAGTGTTTATGGCATAATGTCTTGAGTGCAGT
>NZ_VTYA01000099.1:0-625 GCF_013114135.1 Vibrio sp. 03-59-1 | reverse complement strand
TCTGGGAGTCAGCTTGCTGGCTCTTTAGATGCTCATCGTGAGAATCGTTTTTAGAAGTTAACCCGTAACATAAATTGCATAATACGAATTAAGGCTCACTCTATATAAAGCGTTGTTTCAATTAGTTTATCTGAGATGCTGTCATCTTTCGGTAGTGGGAATTCATTAACTTTCATCACTGCTTTTAAGATCTTTTCACAGTCAGAAGATGATCCTTTCATTGCTTGTACTGAATAGATTTTCATGTCGCTTTTCTCTTTGTACCCTTTGATTTTAATTGTGCATTTTGGTGTTGAAATATTTTGCTTGATTAACTGAGTGTAGATAGCTTTATATCTATCGATTTCATTTTCTTGATACCCTGATTGTGCGCCTTGGCTTATGAGTATTAAAGTTAATAGAAGTAATTGCTTCACAAGAATTCCTTTATTTGTTTTAGCCCCGCAGGGATAGACCCGCCAGAACTAGCAGCCCCACCAATTTTTTAAGCTACTGCATATATGATCATCTTTTAGATTTCTTTGTTGGCCATCCGTCCCAAACAGCAAACAAGCCGTTTTATCATTTCGATTCTAGTCCAGGTCAAAGAAAAATAGCTTCCTTCCTACCAGACCGCTTTTCATTC
>NZ_VTYA01000098.1:0-634 GCF_013114135.1 Vibrio sp. 03-59-1 | reverse complement strand
TGACTCCCAACGCGTGGCAGTTTCACTTCGATTTGAAATTTGTGTTTACGGTGCAATGGTTTAGCTTGGGTGTTACAGCGTTGTCGCACCTTAATTGGGCGTTATATTGCATAAGATTCATAGGGTTAAATTATCTGTTTATCTTTGTTCTGCGTTCGAGCTGCACACCTGTTCGTTTCGTGAAAGTTGCCATCAAAATGACCATCGCACGTAGAATGTTTGTCGGTTAATTAGCTGCAACGTCACGCAAGTCTCCTCATTAGTAAGTTTTGCTGACTCAAGTTCATTTTGCGCGGCTTCTTTTTCGTGGGGACTTCATTGAAAGTTGTGGCTTCAGCTCACTTTGTTGTCAGGTTCCTCGTTCGAATTCTTTGTCATTCTGGCTAATCGAATGGCTCTAATTTCAGCTCATTTCGCTTCTTAGCCAAGTGCGTTTGATTGTCTATGGTTGAGTTTTGAACTATCCGTTTTACATCTGAGTTCAAAGCCAGTAGATTTGTAGTCAATTCAGCACCTTGGCGCTAAACTTAGCTCTGTCGTGCGGGCAATATAACAAAGCATTTAAGAGGGATTCTCAACGCTTGGCATTTTTGCATCTACTTCAAATTTAGTGTTTACGGTACAATACTTTAGG
>NZ_VTYA01000097.1:0-661 GCF_013114135.1 Vibrio sp. 03-59-1 | reverse complement strand
AGCATCTTGGCGCTAAACTTTGGCTTCATCATGTAGGTAAACTAACAAGGCATTTAAGACAGATTCGCAACACTCGGCGTTTTCACTTCAAGTTGAGTTTTGTGTTTACGGTGCAGTGGTTTAGTAAGGTGGTAGTGTTGCTCACTACTTAATGCGGCGTTATATTGCATAAGATTCAATGGGCTAAATTATCCGTTTATCTTTGTTCTGCGTTCGAGCTACACACCTGTTCGTCTCGTGAAAAATGCCATCAAAATGACCATCGCACGTAGAAAGTGTGGCGGTTAATTAGCTGCAACGTCACGCAAGTCTCCTCGTTAGTCAGTTTGCTGGCTCAAGTTCATTTTGCGCGGCTTCTTTTTCGTGGAAACTTCATTGAAAATTGTGGTTTCAGCGCGCTTTGTCGTCAGGTTTCTCGTTCGAATTCTTTGTCACTCAGGCTATTCAAATTTCTCCAATTTCAGCTCATTTCGCTTCTTAGCCAAGTGCGTTTTATTGTCTATGGTTGAGTTTCGAACTATCCGTTTTACTTCTGAGTTCAGAACCAGTAGATTTGTAACCAATTCAGCACCTTGGCGCTAAACTTGGCTCTGTCGTGCGGGCAATATAACAAAGCATTTAAGAGGGATTCTCAACGCTTGGCATTTTTGCATCTACTTCA
>NZ_VTYA01000096.1:0-739 GCF_013114135.1 Vibrio sp. 03-59-1 | reverse complement strand
TATGTCAGGTGAAAGCGCATATTTAATGTTACTAGAATTAAAGCAGAACCTACCGTCGGAATAGAACTTAAGCTAACGCCCAATTAAGGTGCGACAACGCTATAGCACCCAAGCTAAACCATTGCTCCGTAAACACAAAATTTAAACCGGAGTGAAATCGACAAGCGTTAGGAGTCACTCTTAAATTGTTTGTTATGTACGTGGTCGGGGCTAACCCCAAAAACACCCATAAGTATCGTCTTCTAAGATTTCAAAGAACACTTCTAGAAACTTCACTTCGGGAATTGGTTCATATGAATGCCACTTTAAATCGGATTTCATCCAATAGATTTTCCACTCGTCACGTGACTTATAGTATTTAACTTTGGCTACTGGTTCTTCCACCTTCTCTGATGGATTATTCCATTTGGATCGAATTTCAAAAATTTCAATCACCTGCCCATCCAAGCGATAATCGATATCGACTTCATTACGGATTTCCACTGGTGGACGACAAGAATCCAAGTACTTTTCAACTGCCTTTTTGTAGCGCGCTTGTTCAATCTCAGAAAATGCCATCTTAATCACCTAAACCATTAACTTAGTTAAGTTTACGACTAATTCCCACATGTTGACTAGGATATTTTCGAGAAAGTACATAGACATAATGACCCCCACGAGGTGCTAGCCTCCAATTTCGTGGGTTAGCTTAAAGCCAGAGCCATAATTAGTGTGTCAAACAGCTAAATTTGGAGACTAG
>NZ_VTYA01000095.1:0-744 GCF_013114135.1 Vibrio sp. 03-59-1 | reverse complement strand
TATGAAATGAAGTCTTTTCTCTCTAGCAGCTTTAATCAAATTCAACTTGAGAAGATGCCTCCAGACCACTCCTAACGCCCAATTAAGGTGCGACAACGCTATAACACCCAAACTAAACCATTGCACCGTAAACACAAAATTCAAACCGGAGTGAAATCGCTAAGCGTTAGGAGTCACTCTTAAATTGTTTGTTATATTGCCCGCACGACAAAGCCAAGTTTAGCGACAAGATGCTGAATTTGTTACAAATCTACTGGCTTTGAACTCAGAAGTAAAATGGATAGTTCGAAACTCAATCATAGACAATAAAGCACACTTGGCTAAGAAGCGAAATGAGCTGAAATTGGAGAAATTTGAGTAGCCTGAGTGACAAAGAATTCGAACGGGAAACCTGATAGCAAAGTGCGCAGAAGTAACTATTTTCAATAAAGTCCTCATCAAAAAGAAGCCGCGCAAAATGAACTTGAGCCAGCGAAACTTACTAACGAGGAGACTTGCGTGACGTTGCAGCTAATTAACCGACACACTTTCTACGTGCGATGGTCATTTTGATGGCAACTTTCACGAAAAGAACAGGTGTGTAGCTCGAACGCAGAACAAAGATAAACGGACAATTTAACCCTTTGAATCTTATGCAATATAACGCCGCGTTAAGTGGTGAGCAATGCTACCACTGCACTCAAGACATTATGCCATAAACACTGATGCATATCTTTGAACTGAAGCCGCCAAGCGTTGCGAATC
>NZ_VTYA01000094.1:0-1201 GCF_013114135.1 Vibrio sp. 03-59-1 | reverse complement strand
TAAATTAAACATGCGCCCACGCAAAAGGCTTGGGTATAGAATGCCAATGGAGTATATTCATGCCCACCTGTAGAAAGTGTCGCACTTCAAACTTGATACTAAGCGTTATGCAGTGAAAAATATTGCACGATTTGCTTTTGATACAGACAAAATGCATATGCTTTGGATAGTGAATGGTGGTCACATTCGGCGGAATGTGAGTGATGATAAATTGATACTAACTTGGTTAAATCTAATATTGCCGAAATATGATGGAGTGGAACTTCACCTTTATCGTGGAGAATGTAAATTTCTCTATGAACAAGGGTTGATCGGCTTTTGCTGGACTCCCAAAAAACAGGTAGCAGAAAATTTTGCACGTGGTCTCATGCGATTGAGTCTGGTGGTGTGTTATTGAGTGCTAAAGTTGCACCTGAAGCTATTTTAAGTGCACCAAATAGCCATAGTTCAGATTGGCTTGGTGAGTTCGAATATACTTGTGATCCTTCTCAAATAGCTTCTATAGAAGTATTGAATCAATATATAGCGTTGTCGCACCTTAATTGGGCGTTAGCTTAAGTTCTATTCCGACGGTAGGTTCTGCTTTAATTCTAGTAACATTAAATATGCGCTTTCACCTGACATATCGTAAGGGCTGAATTGGTCAGAGCCTGAAAATTGTAAGTTAAGTAATGCAGTTAAGTGAGATTGAGGAATATCGCCCATAGACCAGTCTCCAAATTCACGGCAATGTACTTCTTTGAAGTAGAGAATGGTGACTTTGCTGTGTCGTTTGTCATTTACGATATGACTGTATGTATCATTTATAGCTTCTCTTGAACCTTCTAGGCATTGTAAAAAGTACTTCTGATTATGACTTAGTAGTCCAGTGATGTTAGCTTCTTTGTTGTGTTCGCGTGATGTCGTAAGAATGTCTGTTAAAGCGTTCAAATCGCAGTCCTTTGAAAGAGTGCTGACATAAATTAATCGAGTTAGGAACATAGCTACCACTTTGTTTTTATTAAACGTTACTATCAAATATAATCTATATAGTAGAATTTGCTAATTAGAGCAGGGTTTATCACTGACAAATATTAAGCTAACAAACAATTTAAGAGTGACTCCTAACGCTTGACGATTTTACTTCGATTTGAATTTTGTGTTTACGGCGCAATGGTTTAGTCTAGGTTTTATAGCGTTGTCGCACCTTAATTGGGCGTTA
>NZ_VTYA01000093.1:0-1109 GCF_013114135.1 Vibrio sp. 03-59-1 | reverse complement strand
AACCTCTCCTACTGGTGGCCGTCTCATAGCGAGTGATATCCATCACTATATCGTGACGCATTTTGATAAACACTACCATCCTAATTCGATCTATTACCTGCTTGAGCATATGGGTTTTTCTTGGATAACTTCTCGTTCAAAACACCCTAAGCAATCGCAAAAGGCCCAAGACGATTTTAAAAAAATTCCAAATAGAAACGATCCTTAAGATCCCCGGACACGTTGGGCTAGAGAACGTAGATGTCTGGTTTCAAGACGAAGCTAGGTTTGGTCAACAGAACACAACGACTCGACTTTGGGCGGAGCGTGGCACAAGGCCTAGAGTCGTTAAACAACAGCAATTTGAATACGCTTATTTATTTGGCTCTGTCTGCCCAGCAAAAGGAGTGGGTGAGGCCATTGTCGTTCCTTGGGTTAACAAAGACATCATGATAAGTCATCTAGAGCAGATATCGAAAGCCACCGAACGAAGTCGCCATGCCGTCGTGATAATGGATGGCGCAAGTTGGCATAGCGATGACATTGGCAATGAATTTAATAATGTCAGCATCATTAAACTTCCCCCTTATTCTCCCGAGCTATATAACGACATCGTTTCTCAGGTATGTCGTGCTTGGAATGGCTTTTTGGAGTGCAGCGATCGCGTGACCAAAATGTGCAGTAGAGACTGGATAGAGCTGATCAGTTAGTTTTCCGAATTGGTATAACAAGCTAGGATGACCAGTTATTTACTACGATTGGTATTAATAATGTCAGTATCATTAAACTTCCCTCCGATTCTCCCGAACTGAACCCTATTGAACAAGTTTGGCGTTGGTTGAGACAGCACTATCTCGCAAACCAAAGTTTCAATGATTATGACGATATTGTTTCTCAGGTATGTCGTGCTTGGAATGGCTTTTTGGAGTGCAGAGGTCAAGTCGCAAAAATGCTCACAAGAGATTGGTATCATTTTCCCAAACAACAAACGTAAAAAAGCCCTAATCTTTCGATTAGGGCTTTTTCAAATAAGTGGCGGAGTGGACGGGACTCGAACCCGCGACCCCCGGCGTGACAGGCCGGTATTCTAACCAACTGAACTACCACTCCGCAGTGGTCAACTCACTATG
>NZ_VTYA01000092.1:0-776 GCF_013114135.1 Vibrio sp. 03-59-1 | reverse complement strand
TAAATTAAACATGCGCCCACGCAAAAGGCTTGGGTATAGAATGCCAATGGAGTATATTCATGCCCACCTGTAGAAAGTGTCGCACTTCAAACTTGATACTAAGTTGCCCGCACGATGAAGCCAAGTTTAGCGCCAAGGTGCTGAATTAATTACAAATCTACTGGCTTTGAACTCAGAAGTAAAATGGATAGTTCTAAACTCAACCATAGACAATAAAACGCACTTGGCTAAGAAGCGAAATGAGTTGAAATTGGAGAAATTTTATTCGCCTGAGTGACAAAGAATTCGAACGAGAAACCTGACAGCAAAGTGCGCTGAAGCCACGATTTTCAATGAAGTTCCCACCAAAAAGAAGCCGCGCAAAATGAACTTGAGCCAGCAAAACTTACTAACGAGGAGACTTGCGTGACGTTGCAGCTAATTAACCGACAAACATTCTACGTGCGATGGTCATTTTGATGGCATTTGTCACGAGACGAACAGGTGTGTAGTTCGGACGCAGAACAAAGATAAACGGATAATTTAACCCTTTGAATCTTATGCAATATAACGCCCAATTAAGGTGCGACAACGCTATAAAACCCAAGCTAAACCATTGCGCCGTAAACACAAATTTCAAATCGAAGTGAAACTGCCATGCGTTGGGAGTCACTCTTAAATTGTTTGTTAGGAGTCTTGGATTCAAGTACGAAGTGCGACACCTCTGAACATAAAAACAGTAAGGTGCGATAATCATGAAGTCTGCTCCCGCCAAGAAGTAAAAAACATGAAATATT
>NZ_VTYA01000091.1:0-788 GCF_013114135.1 Vibrio sp. 03-59-1 | reverse complement strand
TCATGGTCTTCTCCTTTTACTTCGGACCTGAACACTCCAAGCATGGCTGATAGCGATGTGAAGTGGTAGGGGGAGACCATCTCATCACCTTAATGCGGCGTTATGTTTTACTAGGATTTCAATGGCTTAAATTCCTTTGAATCGTTCTTTGTCCCTTTAGCCATTCGTTGGGAGTAGACTCAGCAAGTCACTATTGTCTGCCCTAATTCTTGAATCACTTAACTCGTAAAACATGCCAAAATTCGTGGGTTGCTTCATTTAGATTTCGGGGTGGTTTGGTCATCTTGTTTCTCTGGCTCAAAGTCGCTTTTGGCATATTTCCCAATCAGCCAATAACCTTGGCAGTAGTCTCGGCAAATCGCCATTGTTCTGCGTTGTTGTTGTTGTTGTTGCTAAGAAAGGGCGCTTATTGAAAGCGTATCGAGTTGCCTCATTCGCAGGGAAGTGGACTTACTTGTTTTTGGTTTGGCGCATCTGGCGGTCAAGTGTATTCGAGCTTGTGATTTGGTTCAGAAATCTAGGTCTACATTGCAGTTCTTTGCCAAATGAATCAGTCGTTTGTGTTAAAACATAACAAAGCATTTAAGACGGATTCTCAACGCTTGGCGATTTCAGTCTAGGTCTGCTTTAGTGCTAAATGTGGCAAGGTTTAGGCTTGGGTGGTCGCGTTGTTCACCACTTAATGCGGCGCTGACGGATCCCCTCATAATTTCCCCAGCCCTGCATTGTGTGTCAACCTTTGATATTCGAACATTCCCCACTGGTATTGAGATTCGTTAATTTGATAT
>NZ_VTYA01000010.1:0-172383 GCF_013114135.1 Vibrio sp. 03-59-1 | reverse complement strand
TATCTAACCGCTTAGTGCAACGAGTTCTATTGTGACGAAGTGCGATCCCATATGCGGTACTTTTCAAATCACGGAATGCCTCTTCAATTTGCATACGTTTGGCGATCATTTCGGAATTATAATTTATGGGTATGATATAAGTAACTATTACTAGATTGATAATGTTATCATTCGACATTTAGTTGAGAGCTAGTTTAACTTAATTTTAGTCTGTTAAATCTACCTGTATATGAGTAAAGTAATGATTCCTTTCAATAAAGCGCCGGTTACTGGGCTGGAAATTAATTTTATTAAAGAAGCTGTAAACAGTGGTAAGTTAGCTGGAAATGGCGATTTTTCTAGGCGATGTGAAAAATGGTTTGAGGATACAACAGGCAGTTTAAAGACACTGCTGACACCTTCATGTACGCATGCTTTAGAGTTAGCAGCACTTCTTATCGATACGCAGCCTGGCGATGAAATCATCATGCCAAGCTATACCTTTGTTAGTACGGCAAATGCTTTTGTGCTAAGAGGTGCTAAGATTGTTTTTGTTGATATTCGCCCTGACACGATGAATATTGATGAGAATTTGATAGAGGACGCGATCACCTCCCAAACAAAAGCCATTGTGCCAGTTCATTATGCGGGTGTTGCATGTGAGATGGATACGATAATGGCGATTGCTAGTAAGTATTCTCTTTATGTAATAGAAGATGCAGCACAAGGTGTGATGTCAAAGTATAAAGGCAAAGCTTTAGGATCTATTGGTCATATGGCGGCGTTTAGTTTTCATGAAACAAAAAACTACACCAGTGGTGGTGAAGGTGGTTTGTTACTTATTAATGATAAATCTCTTATCTCACGCGCCGAAATTATGCGAGAAAAAGGTACGAACAGAAGTCAATTTTTCAGAGGTATGGTAGACAAATACACTTGGGTTGATATAGGAAGTAGCTTGTTACCAAGTGAGATTCAATCAGCTTACCTTTGGGGGCAATTGCTTGAGGCTGAGAAAATTAACGACAAGAGATTGGACGACTGGCATTTTTATTACAAGGCTCTGAAACCATTGGCCGATAGCGGTAAAGTAGCGTTGCCCATTATTCCTGAGGGTCTGACGCACAACGCACATATGTTCTATCTCAAGCTTAAAGACTTTAAATCTCGAACTGCGTTTATAAAGGAGATGAAAAATCAAAATATTTTGACGCCGTTTCATTACATTCCTTTGCATTCATCTCCAGCAGGGCAAGACTTTGGTGTCTTTCTTGGGAAGGATATATTTACAACAAAAGAAAGTGAAAAATTGGTTCGGTTACCAATGTATTACGGTTTAGGCTCAATAGAAAGAGATGAAATTGTTGCAGCTATCTATAAAAGCTTGGAGTCTTAATGTTTCAACTTAAACATGTCTTTGTTATTTCAGCCAAAGATAACTTTTTTTACTTAAATGCTGACGCTCTCATCAACAAAGCTGGTGTCGATCCAAATAAAATGGCGGTACTCGTTTTTGGCGCAAGTAAAACTGATGTAGACATGATGATTAAGGTTGATGGTGTTACATACGACACCGTCAACGAGCAAAATATAGCCGCACTCATTGAGGCTAAAACAATAACTTTTATGTCGGTCAATGCTCAAAATAGCCAATATATTAATAATGTACTTGAGCTAGATAGCAATATGGTTGATAAAGTGCATATTTTTGTTACCGATGATGAAGTAGAACGTTGGAACCAAAGCTATCAGAAATACGGTGAACTTAAGGTTAGTGTTTCACCAAATATCACTCAGCAGGAAGTAGATGCAATTAATAAATTGCGTTTGTTTATCGGTCATTCTGGGACGTTTATTACTAAAGTAAGAGAGATTTTGAAGCGAGATGATGTGAAGTTCATTGATGCTGGTGTGATCTTCGATACTTTAGCCTGTAATATCATAGCCCCTCTTAATGAAGCGATATTGAAAGGTGATAAGTCGGTAGGAAAAGAGCAAAAAATACTTATTGGAACAAAACAAAAATCATTTGATTTAAGCGAAATTAAATCAATTTTGCTTTCACTTTGCCGATATAAGGCAGGAGAAAGCTATAAAATACTTCTTATGTGGCATAAGAAGCATAGAAAGCAGAGAATACTCCTCGACCTATACATTACATGGCTACGTCATGTGAAGCGGCAAACAATTGATATTTCATATGTCACAGCGTTATCTCCAGTGGCATATACAGCATTGATCTCTTCATGTTCACATATTGTCTTGCAGCGTCGAGGTGGAGCAAGTACCGTCCGTTCTTACCTTAAGTTAGGTAAAGGTGTTCTTTGTGTCCCTGCAGGTTCCGAAAATGAATTTGGATTCGAAGACGCATTAGGTTTAGATGTCATCAGTTTTCATTCGTCTGATGAGTTAGTTTCAGGAATACTTAATTCGAAAATTAATATTCGCTTGAATGCTGAAAAAACTATAGCGGAAGAAAATCGATCAATCAAAATATTAAAACAAATATATCTTTAATAGTTGAATATTTTTCGTAAAGGTGAATGTAGTTAACGGGATACATTACCAATAATTTGTCGTGCAGGCGCGACTTTCGTTTTTATAAATAGGGTGTGACTTTGAAATTTAGGGAAGATATAAATGGCTTGAGGGCTATTGCTGTTATGGGGGTGGTGCTTTTCCACTTTATGCCAAAGCACCTCTCAGGAGGGTTTGCTGGTGTTGATATCTTCTTTGTTATTTCAGGTTTTTTAATGACGGGGATTATATTCAACGGCTTCGAATTAAGTAAGTTTTCAATACTTAAATTTTATCGTTCAAGGCTTAATCGAATAGTTCCAGCATTAGCATTTCTATGTATTGCGATCATGTTTTTGGGTTGGTTTATATTAATACCATCAGACTATAAGGTATTAGGGAAGCATGTAACCAGCAGTATATTATTTTTCTCTAATGTTACGTATTTGAGGGAATCTGGATATTTTGACGCCGCATCACATGATAAATGGCTACTGCATACTTGGTCACTGTCCGTTGAGTGGCAGTTCTATTTAATTTATCCATTAATATTGGTTGCTTTGAAGCGTGTCTTATCAGTTAAAGTAATGAAGAAAGCTGTTTTAGTTTGTACTGCTATTGGGTTTATTGTGAGTGTGATAGTGACTTACAGATGGACTGAATCAGCTTATTACTTGCTTCCAACAAGAATGTGGCAAATGTTGATTGGAGGTGTGGTTTTCTTATATCCAATTACACTGAAGGATAATAATAAAAGATACCTCGAAGGTCTCGGCGTCTTCATGATCTTAGGATCTTATTTTTTCCTCTCAGAGAAACAGCCTTGGCCAGGTTATTGGGCTCTTGTACCTGTATTAGGAACGGTAATTATCATAGTATCGCATCGAGGGAAAAGTACCATTACAGGTAATTACTTTTTTCAAAAGATAGGGGCTTGGTCATACTCTATTTATCTTTGGCATTGGCCTATTGTTGTAGTTATTAATTACTACGCTCTAAGCAGCCTTTATAATTATTTGGGGATTATACTCTCAATCTTAATTGGTTGGGGTAGTTATGCATATATTGAAAGTATTAAATTTAATAGAAACAGGTTTAATGTAAGTGAGTGTAGGAAAAATAAAGTTTGGCACATGGCTCCTCTTCTACTCTTATTAATTGTAGGTACAGGTGGGCGAGTAATATACAAAACAAATGGTGCTGAGTGGCATTATTCACAACGTGTTATTGATGTTGTTGGAGAAAGGAACAATAAAAACCCACGACGAAAAGAGTGCCACGTTGGTACAGGCAAGGTTCCTGAGTGTGTTTATGGGAATGGTGAATTAGGTGCTATCGTGATTGGCGATAGCCATGCACAAAGTATTGTTCGTAGTGTCGAAGCATCACTACCAAATGGCATGAGTGTGTTAGATTGGACAATGAGCGGCTGCAGAACCATTGAAAATATATTTAATACCTTAAATCATGGTTTGGTGGATAAATCTTGTGGTGAGTTTATTTCTTACGCGATTAGTGAGATGACAAAATATCCTGATGTACCCGTCATTATTGATAATCGTTATCTGCCCGTTATCTTAGGCCCAAATGAATCAGAATTACAACATGAAAGAGATATTGTTACTGAATTCATTCCAAGTACAGAAAATTACACCGTTCGAAATGAGGCGTATATTTCCGCTATGAATGAAGCATTCACTCAAACTGTCTGTAAGTTTTCTGAAAATAATCCAGTATTTTTACTGGAGCAAACGCCAGAGCTCAAGCTACATGTGCCTAAGGTGATGGCCAGAGAAATTATGAAAGGGAATGATAACTTTCGAGTTAAAATTTCATTAAAAGAATACCAAGATCGAAACTTGATATTAGAAAGCGTAGTCACAAACCTGCGAGAACAGTGTCATGTGAATTATATTTCGGTAGCTAAGCACTTTTGTGATGATAACTATTGTTATGGAGATATCGATGGCCGGCCAGTTTATTTTGATGATGACCATTTGAGTGAATTTGGAGCTTCAATGTTAATCCCTGACATGCGAAATCAGTTGAAGCCACATCTATAATTAACCTTATAAACTTGGGTTAGTACTTTTGAAGTGTTTTTTTGTCTGTATAATCGTCACTCTTTATTTTTTATTTTATGAGTGATTAATGATTGCAAGTGGATACAGAGATGATATCAGTGGCTTAAGGGCCTTAGCTGTTGTTATCGTCATTCTTTTTCATACAGGGTTTACGTCGGTTTCTGGTGGGTATGTCGGTGTCGATGTATTCTTTGTCCTGTCTGGATTCTTAATTACTTCGATACTGTACAAAGACCTTGTCGCAGGAGAGTTCTCCTACAAGAAGTTCTACCTTCGTCGTGTTAGACGGCTAATTCCGGTACTGCTAGTCGTGCTTGCTTTTACCCTCACGACTTGTTGGTTCTTTCTTTTACCTGAAGATTTTTATCGTACAGTAAATGGAGCCGGGACGGCTTTCCTTTCTGTAAGTAACTTTTATTTCAGCAATATAACGTCAGGGTATTGGGGGGCAAGAAGTCAGCTTGTTCCTCTCATCCATACTTGGTCGCTATCGGTTGAAGAGCAGTTTTACATCATTTGGCCAACTCTTCTTCTGTTGCTGTTTAAAGTGTTTAAAAAACAGCGCCTTTCATCTTTTGTGCTACTGCTGGTCGTTGTATTTCTAGGACTGTCAGAATACCTTGCTCGTTATAGCCCAAACAGTGCTTACTACCTATTACCTGCTCGTTCATACGAACTGCTTATGGGTGCTTGGCTAGCATTAACTCTTCATCGCATCCCCGTTATTAACGCTAAGTTGAATCATTTATTATCAATAATTGCATTGGTTAGCATTGTCGCGATGGCTTTTGTTTTAAGAGAGGGGAGTATCTTTCCTGGGATCAACGCTGCGGTTGTATGCCTTGCGACTGTGATTTTGTTAATTACGGGTAAAGATAAAGACAATCAAGGGATTATCAATAAATTGATGTCTAATAAGGTTATCGCTTATATCGGCTTGATTTCCTATTCATTGTATCTGTGGCATTGGCCGATCAATGTTTTTTGTAACTACCTTTCAATTGAGAAAACTCTACCAATTAAAGCTGCGATATTGACGCTTACCTTTGTCATGTCGGTTCTGAGTTATCATTTTGTTGAGCAAGCTTTTAGATTCAAGTATGTATTTTCACCACGTAAAACCTTTGCCTTATTTCTTGGGGTTCCGTTTGCCTTATTGCTCTCAACCGTTTTAATAACTAAAGAGCATGATGGCTTTCCTGAGCGGTTCTCAGGTGAAGGCAACGATCGCTTATCTGTTTTTATTTCAACTAATTACAATGATTGTACTGCGGCATACTGTGGGCCTGAATATAAGAACAAATTTTCGACCGATTATATAGAATCAGATTTTTTATTGGTGGGAGACTCACACGCGCAATCTATGGAAGGCTTTTTTAATTCATTAGCCAATGATGCAGAAAAGCAAGGGACGCTTGTATATAACGGCGGGACACCTTTCTTAGTGGATGTCGAACGTTATGAAACGAAGCGAGAAGGTTTCACATCGTACTCCGCAAAAAACAAACAAACGCAAGAGATGATAGAGAACTTCAAAGGTGACACCGTTGTCCTGACTGCTCGTTATTCAAAATATGTGGATGAATTTTATGATTCGTGGTTTATGAGAGAGGGGGATACGCCTTCTTATGAGCAATCCTTAGAAAACTTTAAATCTAGCATGATTAGCACTATTGACTATATTTTAAGTCAGGACAAGAGGTTAATCATTGTTGAGGATGTGCCGTATTTTCCTGTCGATAAGTCAAAATGTGAAATTTTGAAATCACGCTTTGAAGGCTCAACGCTTTGTTCAAGTAGTGAAGACCGAGCGGTTATTGAAGACTTTCAGCAGTTTGAAACGGAATTCTTTGCGAAAGTGAAGCCACTCTATCCACAAGTCCTTTTTATCAATACACGAGAATTGCTTTGTGACTCACAACAATGTTACGTCGCAAAAGAAGGGTTAACGTACTACAAAGATAATGGACACTTAAATTATGTCGGTTCAAAAGCTCTTGGACAAAAGTATCTACAGCGTGACAGTAATCCATTAAATTAAGCATTTATCACAAGGGTTAACCTATATTACTGGGTTAATAGCGGTGAAGTGGCGAAACGCTTCGAACATAGAGTAATTTAGTCCCAGCTGAAATCACTTTTAGCTGGGACTTCGCTTTCGCCATTCGTAACCTTGGTTTAAAATCCTACTATTACTAACAAAAGTAGCCATCATATGAATTCAACTCTCTCTCTTATCGGCCGCACCGATGCCCTTTTTACTCAAGATATCTCTAGCCATGAAGCTGAGCTGTCGCGAATTGTGTCTGAATCTCGCTTTCTAGTTCTAGGTGGCGCGGGATCTATAGGTCAGGCTGTGACCAAAGAGATCTTCAAACGTCATCCTCAGAAGCTTCATGTTGTTGATATCAGTGAAAACAATATGGTGGAGTTGGTTCGTGATATTCGCAGCTCATTTGGCTACATTAATGGTGATTTTCAAACCTTTGCATTAGATATTGGTTCTATCGAGTATGACGCATTCATCAAAGCCGATGGGCAGTACGACTACGTATTGAACTTATCTGCTCTTAAACATGTTCGCAGTGAAAAAGATCCGTTTACTTTAATGCGTATGATTGATGTGAATGTGTTTAATACCGATAAAACTATTCAACAATCGATTGATGCGGGAGCTAAGAAATACTTCTGTGTGTCGACAGATAAAGCGGCTAACCCTGTCAACATGATGGGCGCGTCTAAACGTATTATGGAAATGTTCCTAATGCGGAAGAGTGAGCAGATGGCTATCTCAACCGCCCGCTTTGCGAATGTCGCCTTTTCTGATGGCTCTCTTCTGCATGGCTTTAATCAACGCATTCAAAAGAATCAGCCGATTGTGGCGCCAAACGATATCAAACGCTATTTCGTTACCCCTCAAGAATCCGGTGAGCTTTGTTTGATGTCTTGTATCTTTGGCGAAAACCGCGACATCTTCTTCCCTAAACTGAGTGAAGCGCTACACCTAATTTCATTTGCAGACATTGCCGTTAAGTACTTGAAACAAATTGGTTATGAACCACACTTGTGTGAGAGTGAAGATGAGGCGCGTGAACTCGCTAAAACATTACCTGCACAAGGGAAGTGGCCATGTTTGTTTACTTCTAGTGATACAACGGGTGAGAAAGACTTTGAAGAGTTTTTTACTGATAAAGAAACACTAGATATGGGTCGCTTTGATAATCTAGGTATCATCAAAAATGATCCGCTTTATCAGCAAGAACTTCTTGAATTATTTGAACAAAAAATTGGTCAAATGAAGTCAGAACGTCAGTGGACCAAAGAAGAGATTGTGAAATTATTCTTTACCATGATCCCTGATTTCGGGCACAAAGAGACAGGCAAATACCTTGATAGTAAGATGTAATCTAGAGTGCCGAATTTAGTGTGTTAATCGATAAGCTTCAAATAACGTAGAGAGTTGAGTAATGAACAAGACACCACTAGTTGAGTTTGTACGAGATATTTATCAAACCAATGACTTCATTCCACTGCATGCCCCAACGTTTGACGGCAATGAGCAGAAGTATGTTTTAGAAACCATCCAAAGCACTTTTGTATCGAGTGTCGGCAAATTTGTCGATGAGTTTGAGCAGAAAATAGAAGCTTATACGGGTACAAAAAAAGCGGTGGCGACAGTTAATGGGACAGCTGCACTTCATGCCGCGCTTTACATGGCAGGTATTCAAACTGGTGATTTCGTTATTACTCAAGCTCTGACGTTTGTCGCGACGTGTAATGCCTTACACCATATGGGTGCTGAACCGATCTTTGTTGATGTGTCACCAGTGAGTTTAGGGCTTTGTCCTAAAGCCATGGATGAATACTTAACGCAACATGCACAAGTTACAGACACTGGCTGTATTCATAAACAAACTAAGCGCCCAATCCGTGCGGTTGTACCCATGCATACTTTCGGCCACCCTGTTGAGTTAGATGAATTGATTGCCGTTTGTCAGAAGTGGAATATTGTTTTAGTTGAAGACGCTGCTGAAAGTTTAGGTTCTTTTTATAAAGGTAAGCATACAGGTACTTTGGGCGATTTTGGAGCGGTCAGTTTTAATGGTAATAAAATTATTACCACTGGTGGAGGCGGCATGGTGCTATGCAAAACAGTAGAGCTTGGCGCTCGAACCAAGCACGTCACGACAACGGCAAAAGTGCCGCATCCTTATGAGTTTTATCATGATGAAGCGGGATTTAACTATCGCATGCCAAACTTAAACGCAGCTTTGGGTTGCGCTCAAATGGAAGTGCTAGAGCCATATCTAGCACAGAAGCGAGTGTTGGCGGGTCGTTATCAAGCGTTTTTTGCTGAGAGTGATTTCCAATTTGTGGTTGAACCTGAATATGCTCAATCTAACTACTGGTTAAATGCGGTGATTTGTCCATCAGTACAAGCTCGTGATGACATGTTAAAGCAAACAAACGAATCAGGTGTTATGACTCGGCCTATTTGGCAGTTGATGCATCGTTTGCCTATGTTTAAAGATGCGCCTCGTGGTGATTTAACCCAGTCAGAGCAGATTGAAGCGCATTTGATTAATTTGCCGAGCACACCTATAGCTCTGTAGTTGTAAAAAAGATAACAAGAGATAGTCGGTTTATTATGAGCAAGCAAGTCATGAATAAGAAAATAGCCGTTTTTACAGGCACAAGAGCAGAGTACGGTCTGCTCTTTTGGCTTTTAAAAGATATTCAGAATGATCCAGACCTTCAGTTGCAACTTTTGGTTTCAGGCATGCATTTATCTCCAGAATTTGGCGAAACGTATCAGCAAATAGAAGCGGATGGTTTTGTGATTGATGAAAAGATTGAGATCCTTCTTTCATCAGACTCTGCGGTAGGTACGGCTAAAAGTATGGGGCTTGGGGTATTAGGCTTCTCAGATGCTTTAGCACGTTTGAAACCGGATGTATTGGTTATTTTGGGCGACCGCTTTGAAGCGTTAGCCGCCGCGCAAACAGCCATGATCATGCGTATACCCATCGTTCATTTGCATGGTGGCGAGATCACCGAAGGCGCATATGATGATTCGATTCGTCATGCCATCACTAAGCTTAGCTACCTGCATGGCACATCAACGGAAGAGTATCGCCAACGTGTGATACAGCTTGGTGAAGATCCGAATCGAGTACAAAATGT
Organism: Vibrio sp. 03-59-1; assembly: GCF_013114135.1. NCBI lineage: Bacteria > Pseudomonadati > Pseudomonadota > Gammaproteobacteria > Vibrionales > Vibrionaceae > Vibrio > Vibrio sp. 03-59-1. Next base: position 162,619 of record NZ_VTYA01000010.1, on the reverse strand, counting down.
TGGAGCGATTGGGTTAGATCACCTTAAGCGTGCAACATTTATGTCGGTCCCTGAGCTATCCAAGTCATTGGATTTTACTCTCGATAAGCCTTTCTTTTTGGTCACTTACCATCCCGTAACACTAGGTAATGAAGCGCCAGAAGAGAGTTTCCAAGCTTTACTCAATGCGTTAGATGAGTACCCCGATCATCAAGTTATTTTAACCTACCCCAATGCGGATGATGGTGGGCGACGTATCATTCCAATTCTTGAAGAATACGCACGAAATAACCCAGAACGAGTGTTCGCTATCCCTTCTTTAGGGCAGGTTCGTTACCTGAGTTCCGTTATGCACGCTACTGCTGTTATTGGTAATTCATCAAGTGGCATTATTGAAGTTCCAGCGTTTGATGTTCCAACGGTCAATATAGGTTCGAGACAAAAAGGACGCTTAGCCGCTAAGAGTGTTTTGAATGTGGAAGCAGAGCAGTCATCAATATCAGAAGCCATTCAGAACGCGATTTCTCGTGCTTACAAGGATGGTGATGAACATATTCATAATCCATATGGTCAGGGTGATACCAGCGGTCAAGTCATTGAAATGATCAAATCGTTGCAATTCACCCCAAGTAAAGCGTTTTACGATATAACTTTTAACGATGTAGAGTGAGAGAGTCATGACCTTAATTATTGCAGAAGCAGGCGTTAACCATAATGGTGATGAAAATCTCGCCTTTCAACTTGTCGATGCGGCTTATCACGCAGGCGCTGACATTGTTAAATTCCAAACCTTTAAAGCAAAAAATTTAGTAACAGAAGAAGCGGTTCAAGCAGAATACCAAGTGACGAATACTCAAAAGCAAGAATCACAATTAGCGATGTTAAGCCGATTAGAGCTTTCTTATGATGTACACCATCAGTTAGTTAAGCATTGTGAATCGTTAGGTATTGAGTTTCTCTCAACCGCATTTGATTCAGAAAGCCTAGATTTTTTAGTGAATGATTTAGGGTTAACACGCCTTAAAATTCCTTCAGGTGAGATCACAAATGCTCCATTGGTACTAGAACATGCACGTACAGGTTGTGATTTGATTGTGTCGACCGGAATGGCGACGCTATCGGAAGTTGAAGCCGTTTTAGGGGTGATCGCCTTCGGTTATACCGCTGATAAAAACGTGGAGCCAACGGAATTAGCATTTCAACAAGCTTATGCATCTGAGCAAGGTCAAAAAGCTCTGAAGAAAAAAGTGACGATATTGCACTGTACGACAGAATATCCAGCGCCTATGGCTGAAATTAACCTTAAAGCGATGGATACATTAGGCCGTGCATTTGAATTGCCAGCAGGTTATTCCGATCATAGCGAAGGGATTACCATCCCAATAGCGGCAGTGGCTCGTGGTGCGGTATTAATTGAGAAGCACTTTACGCTAGATAAAAACATGGAAGGGCCCGATCATAAAGCCTCACTAGAACCTGCTGAGCTTACGGCTATGGTGACAGCCATTCGTCAAGTCGAAGTGGCATTAGGTGTTGGCGTAAAAAGCCCAACGGTCTCCGAAGTGAAAAATAAAGTGGTGGCGCGTAAAAGTTTAGTGGCAGCGAAAGCCATTCAACAAGGTGAGCTTATTACAGAAGACAACCTCACGATTAAGCGTCCAGGCTCAGGCATGTCACCATATCATTATTGGAACTTATTAAATAAACCTGCAAGCCAAGATTATCAGGCTGGGGATTTAATCTTTGAGTAACTCGACTCTTAAGCCTATTGTCGTCATTGGCGGCGGCGGCCATGCTAGTGTGTTAGTGGATATTTTACGCTCTCAAAAGCGGAAAATATTAGCTATTGTTTGCCCCGATGATATCAGCCAACGCAGTGTGTTTAACGGTATTCAGCACTTGAAGCAAGATGATGACGTATTGCAGTTTTTACCTGATGACGTCATGTTAGTTAATGGCATTGGTATGCTGCCAAAGTCACACTTAAAGCGTAAACTTAATGAGTATTACCTCTCCCATGGCTACCAGTTCGAGACGGTGATTGCAAAGAGTGCACAAGTTTCGTCATTTGCCGTCATTGAACCTGGTGTGCAAGTATTTGCGGGGGCCATCGTCCAAGTCGGCGCATTTGTTGGTGCTCATAGCGTGATTAATAGTGGTGTCATTATTGAGCATGATTGTCATATTGGTCGTTATAATCACATTGCGCCAAGGGCGACGTTATGTGGACAAGTGACAACTCAAGATGATGTATACGTTGGAGCTGGTTCTACCGTTATTCAGAACATTAAGCTAGAGCAAGGTTCAATTGCTGGTGCTGGTGCTATAGTGACAAAAAATATCGCCTCTCAGCAGATTTGTTATCCAAGTCGATCGATAATAAAGGCGTCAAAGTGATCGGTTTGTGTAAAGTGTGTTGTCATTTAAAAGTTAATATAAAAAAACATGAAGGTAAGTCATGAGTCATAGCTGGAAAAATGTATTAATAAAGCCAACCAGTACACTGCGTGATGCATTGGAAATTATTAATAATGAATCACTTAGGGTTGTGCTTGTTGTTGATGAACAGGACAGCTTAAAAGGGGTTGTGACTGATGGTGATATCAGACGTGGTTTGCTTGATAATTTACCGTTAAATGCTGAAGTTCAGCTCGTCATGAACATCTCACCGACAACCGCTGATATAAATACCCCTAAAGATGAGCTTATTGCGGAAATGGAGAGCAAAGGAATTCTGTCTATTCCATTGCTTAATAAGGGTAAAGTCGTTGGCCTTGAAACATTACACGGCGCATTAAGCCGTCCTGTTTATCAAAATCCGGTATTCTTAATGGCTGGTGGTTTTGGTACTCGTTTACGACCATTGACCGATACTTGCCCTAAGCCGATGCTAAAAATTGGTAACAAACCTATTTTAGAAACGGTGATCCGCAGTTTTATTAAGGCTGGTTTTGTAAACTTTTATATTTCAACTCACTATATGCCAGAGCAGATCGAACAACATTTTGGCGATGGCTCCGATTTGGGCGTTAACATCACTTATGTTTACGAAGATTCGCCGCTAGGAACGGGTGGAGCATTAGGCCTTTTACCAAAAGATTTACCGCAAGACCTGCCACTCATCATGATGAATGGTGATGTTTTGACGAAGGTTGATTTTCAACGGTTGCTTGAGTTCCATACAGAAAATCAAGCAGATGCAACCATGTGCGTTCGTGAATATGATTATCAGATCCCTTATGGGGTTATCAATGGCGAAGGCAATAAAATTACCAGCATGGTTGAAAAGCCAATTCAACGATTCTTTGTTAATGCGGGTATTTATGTTGTGTCGCCGAGAGTAATTCAATCCGTTCCCGAGAACCACCATATCGACATGCCAACACTGCTTGAAGAGCATATGGTTGAGCGTGAAAATATTCTCATGTTCCCTATTCATGAATATTGGTTAGATATAGGTCGTATGGATGACTTTAATCGTGCGCAAGCGGATATTCATACGCTAGGGTTGGATTAATGATTATGAATAGCATCATTAATAAAGTTGCTGTAATTGGGTTGGGTAATATAGCCACTCGTCATCGTCGTAATTTGAAGGCTGTATTTCCAGGGGCTGAATTGCTGGTTATGTCGGCAAGTGGACGCATACCGGAAGAAGCCATCAGTGATAGCGACGGAATTGTGGCGAGTGTTGAAGCTTTAATCGAAGCGAAAGTTGAGTTGGTTATTGTTGCGTCGCCGGCCCCTTTTCATGCTCTGCATGCAATCCCATTGATTGAAGCTGATATTCCTACGTTAATAGAGAAGCCAGTAACAACCACGAGTGAAGATGCCGATTCAATTCAAAAAGCGATAGATGAGCATGGTACGCCTGTCGCGGTAGGCTATTGCTTACGTTATCTTCCTTCAGCCAAGGAGCTGAAGAGATTGCTCGATAACAAGGTGATTGGTACCTTGTACAATGCGCATATTGAAATTGGTCAATACCTACCAGACTGGCGTCCAAGTAAAGATTACCGAGATTGTGTGTCGGCCAATAGACATTTAGGTGGTGGGGCTCTCTTTGAACTCAGTCATGAGTTAGATTATGCTCAGTGGCTGCTAGGGCCTCTTCATTTACAGCATGCTTTATTACGTTCCTCTGAAGAGCTTAATTTAGAGGTCGAGGACATGGCGGATATCACCGCATTAACCGATACTGGTGCTGTCGCGACCATTCATTTGGATTTTTTACAGCGCAAAGCGCATAGAAAATGCAGCTTTGTGGGGAGCAACGGGCGAATAGATTGGGACTTGATTCAGAACCAGCTTACTTTGACGACTGCAACAGAAACTCGCGTTCTTTATAGTGAACCTGAGTGGGATAAGAATAAGATGTACGTTGCTATGATAAAAGATTTTGTACAGATGATTGGGCAAAATGGGCATACGTGTACAGAGTTGGCAGAAGCAGTAACGACCGTCCACCTAATTAACGATATTAAGCACAAAGCTTGTAAGCTATAGAGAAATAGAATGAAAAATTTTGCGTTCATTTTTGCTCGAGGAGGCTCTAAAGGTCTCCCTGGAAAAAATATTAAGCCGTTAGCTGGAAAGCCGCTGTTGCAATACTCCATTGATACAGCACTTGCATCGCCATCTATCGACAGAGTGTTTGTTTCGACTGATGACACCGATATTGCAAAGGTGGCGATTGAATCAGGTGCGATATTGATTGAAAGACCAGAGGAGCTCGCCACAGATACAAGCCCTGAGTGGCTATCATGGCGTCATGCCATTGAGTGGGCTAATGAACATTACGGTAAATTTGAGGGCTTTGTTAGCTTACCTGCGACAAGTCCACTTCGTGGCGTTGTGGATGTAGAAGCTGCAATTGAAAAGCGTTGCGACGTCGATGCCGATATCTGTATTTCAGTGACCCCAGCAAGCCGTAGCCCTTTCTTTAATATGGTAAAAGAGACGCAAGATGGCCTTGTGGAGTTGGTGAATAAACCAGACTCAGATGTCACTCGTCGTCAAGATGCACCTGAAGTTTTTGATATCACCACGGTTGTGTATGCAACGACACCAGAGTTTGTATCAAATCATTATGGGTTGTTTTCTGGGAAGGTGACTAGTATTGAAGTACCAAAAGAGCGTGCGGTTGATATTGATGATATTTATGACTTTAAACTAGCTGAAGCGATTGTACAGGAATACCGAGAATGAAGAGTTTATTAAATAATCACAAAGTACTGATTGCTGGTGCAGGCGGTTTACTGGGTGCAAAAGTGGTAAAGCACGCTTTAGAGCAGGGTGCGAACGTCATTGCGGCAGATATTAACCTTGAATTGATGAGTGAAAAACTCATTGCCCAAGATGTAAATATTGGAAGTTCGGAGCTAGAACTTGTGAAGCTGGATGTAACCAGTGAATCTGATATGAAAGCGTTCTTTGCTTGCCGGAATGATATTACTGGTGCCGTTAATAGTACTTACCCGCGCAACAAAACTTATGGTGCACACTTTTTTGATGTGTCATTAGATAGCTTTAACGAAAATTTATCATTGCATTTAGGCAGCGCGTTTCTATTTACTCAGCAATGTGCCGCTTATTTTAAGAATAATCAAACACCATTCTCACTGGTTAACATTTCTTCAATTTATGGGGTGGTTGCACCTAAGTTTGATATTTACGACAATACACCAATGACTATGCCTGTTGAATATGCGGCAATTAAGTCCGCTATTTTGCACCTAAACAAATACGCATCGGCCTATGTTAACGACAGCCGATTCAGAATTAACTGTGTGAGCCCTGGTGGTATTTTTGATCATCAGCCTGATGCTTTTTTAGAAGCATACAAGAGTAATACTCACGGTGCAGGTATGCTGGACGTCGAAGAAATCATTGGTTCAGTACTCTTTTTACTTTCAGAGCAATCTAAGTTCGTCACTGGACAGAACATAATCGTCGATGATGGCTTTAGCCTGTAACGAAAACATTCAAAGTGAATAAAATGAAAATAGCAATAATTGACTATGATATGGGCAATGTTCGCTCTATTGAAAATGCGATCAACCATGTCGGAAACTACGAGATTCAAGTCACCAATGATCCCGTTATCATTGAAGCGTCAAATTGTATTATTTTACCCGGTGTTGGCGCTTTTCCTGATGCTATGAAAAAGCTGCATGAAAAACAACTGGTGGATGTACTAACCCATGAAGTGATGACTAAGAAAAAACCAGTTCTCGGTATATGTCTTGGTATGCAGTTGTTATTTGAATCATCGGAAGAGATTCAAATAACAACAGGACTTGGTTGGATCCCTGGTAAAGTGGAATACATGAAACCGGGCCAAGGACTGCGTGTACCTCATGTGGGTTGGAACTCATTGATTTTACAAAAAGATCAGAGTGTATTTGACTACCTTCATGATGATAAAGACTTTTATTTTGTACATAGTCTGTGGGTTAATTGCTCGGCAGAATATAAGCTAGCAACTTTTGACTATGGCATCGAAATGACAGCGTCAGTGCAGAAAGAGAATGTGGTTGGGATGCAGTTCCATCCAGAGAAAAGTCAGAAGAATGGCTTGGCAGCAATGAAGAGCTTTTTAGATTGGGCTCAAATTCAATCAACAGGTGGCAGTGATGCTTAAAACTCGATTAATTCCATGCATAATTACAAAAGGTGAGCTTGTTGTTCAGAGCTTCGGTTTTAAAAAATACTTGCCGATTGGTAATGTAAAAACGGCGATTGATTTTTTTGTAAACTGGGATGTTGATGAAATTGTCGTTAATGATATTGATGCAACAAAAGATGGACGAGAGCCAAACCTAGAGTTGGTGAGCTGGGCGGCAAGAGAGTGTTTTGTTCCTTTAACTGTCGGTGGTGGTATTAAGAGCATCGATCATATCCGTCAGCTTTTAAAAGCCGGTGCGGACAAAATTGCTATCAACTCATTAGCGATTGAAACGCCAAGCTTTATTACTGAATCATCGTCTCTTTTTGGTAGCCAATGCATTACCGTCTCTATTGATGCAATTGAACAAGATGATGGTTATAAAGTTTATGATTATCAACAAGGTATAGCATTAGATTTAGATGTTGTTGAGTGGGCTAAAAAAGTGGAATCTCTTGGCGCAGGCGAAATTTTACTGAACTCTGTCGACAGAGATGGTAGCCGAGAAGGATATGACACCCAGTTACTTCGCAGTGTTAGCGATAATGTTTCTATTCCAGTGATAGCTCTTGGTGGTATTGGTCGTTTTGATCAGCTTGCCGACGGTGCTATTGAAGGTGGATGTCAAGCGTTGGCTGCAGCAAACATCTTCCAACATATGGAACACAGTACTATTGCGGCTAAAGCCCAGATGAGAAGTGCAAATTTGAACGTGAGATTAAGCTCAGAAGTGAAATATGAAAACTTTGAGTTGGATTTCCTTGGTCGCCCCTACTAAGTGTATAAATTATGAAATATTGTAAACGTTGTTTGTATCCAGAAAACCACGCGCTTAATTTAATACTCGATAATGATGGAGTATGTAGTGGTTGCCGTGTGCACGAAGAAAAATACCAAATTGATTGGCAGAAGAAAGAGCAAGAGCTAGAGCAATTATTGGCTCACTATAAGGTCAGAACTGGTTCTCACTACGATTGTGTGATCCCTGTGACTGGAGTGGGAGATGATTTCTTCATTGTTGATTTGATTAAGAATAAATACGGCCTAAACCCGTTGCTTGTTACCTATAACACTCACTTCTCAACCAAAGTCGGTATTAGAAACCTCGCTCGTCTTATTACTGAACTTGATTGTGATCATATGACATCAACAGTGGGCCCGGATACAGTCAAAGAGATTACCCGTTTAACGTTAGAAAATATGGGTGACATGTATTGGCATGTACTGGCAGGCAGTCAGACATTCCCAGTTCAAGTCGCGACAAAACTGGATATCCCACTGATTATTTGGGGTGTTAATGGTTGGCTAGATCAAGTGGGAATGTTCAGCCATCACGACAGAGTGGAAATGACCAAAAAGGTTCGCAAAGAACATGCTCTACGTGGAGTGGATGCAGAGCACCTTATTGGCGGCAGCCAAAAGGTTTCGGTAAAAGATCTACAAGCATTTACATATCCTTCAGATGAGCAGTTAGAAAAATCGAGAGTGCGTGGATTATATGTAGGTAACTATGTTCAATGGGATTCGCAGCAACAAATTGAAAATATGATTGAGCGTTACGGTTATGAAACGCATGAACAAGAACGCACGTACAACCGTTATGAATCTATCGCTTGTGCCAATAATGCCAGTGTTCATGACTACATTAAATATTTGAAATTTGGTTATGCCAAAGTGAACGACCATGTAGCCAGAGATATTCGCTTAAAGCGTATTTCTCGTGAACAAGGTTTAGCATTAATTCGCCAATACTTACCAATAAAACCAAAGGCACTGGGCCGCTTCTTAGAGTGGGCGGAGCTAACAGAAGATGAATTTTATCAGTACATTGATAAATTCCGCGATTCTAAAGTGTGGGAAAAAGACGACGCAGGTGAGTGGGTACTAAAAGAGTCTGTCTTAGATCTTCAACTTTCAGAAAACGAGCAAGAGCTTGCCGTTGAAGATCCTCGCGAGTACAAGCAGACAGATCTACTGGAATCTCAATCTTTCGATGATGAGTATATTTTACTAGGCCGTACTTACATTGATGAAGAAAACTTTAAGGCGAAAGAAGGGTAAATTATGAAATTTTGTTCAAATTGTGTAATGCCTGATACGAAGCCTGGTATTGTTCTCGATGATCGTGGTTTTTGTAATGCTTGTCGTACGAAAGAGATCAAAGAAACTATCGATTGGACTGCGCGTCGAAAAGAGCTTGATTCCATCGTGGATGATATCAAGGCTCAAAACAACCCATTTTATGACTGTATTGTTGCAGTGAGTGGGGGGAAAGATAGTTGGTATCAAGCAGCGGTATTGGCTGAAGAGTATGGCCTGAAAGTGCTTTGTGTGACATTAGCGGCTCACGTACCAACTACAGAAGGTATTGATAACCTTAACGAAATGATTAAAGACTTAAATGTCGATCATATGAAAATTACCATTAAACCAAGTGTTTTTCGTAAGATCAGACAGAAATGTTTCCTTCGTCAAGGTGAGCCTAACTGGGCAGAGCACTGTGCTATGTTTTCAAGTGTTGTGAATACCGCTCTAATTTATGACGTACCGTTGGTGGTTTGGGGTGAAGATATCGCCTTTGAGTTTGGTGGTTTGCAGCGTGCAGAGAGTAAGCCTTCTGCTCTAGCGATCAACAAAAGTGACCTCATCAAAGAGAAGACTATCCATGACTGGCTTGATGATGATATTTCTGAAAGAGATATCTTCTTCTACAAATACCCTGATTATCAGAAGTTGCAAGATGCTGGCGTGAAGAGCATTTACCTTGGTCACTTCTTACGTTGGTACGGTAGACAAAACTATGAGTTTGTCAAAGAGCGTGGTTTTGTTGGGCGTAGGGCTGGCCCACTCCCAGGAAACTTCCTAGATTACGATAATATTGATGAAAAGTTGTGTGAAATTAATATTTGGTTCAAGTACCTAAAGTTTGGTTTTTGGCGTGCGACAGACCAAACTTGTTATGATATCTGGAACGATAGAATGACAAGAGATGAAGCTGTTGATATCGTCAATCGTTTGCAAGGTGAGTTCCCTGGTAACGATCTAAATCATTTCCTACGCTTTCACGATATAACAGAAGAGCAATTCTGGGAAACTGTAGAGAAGTTCCGCAACCATGATCTTTGGGAAAAAGTGGATGGTGAGTGGAAGCTTAAATACCAATTAGATAAAATTCCGCTGAAAGGAAAGGAGTGATGCAAAAGCTCTACAGCAAATTTAAATTCTGGCTAGAAGCTCCAAGAATTGGACCTGATATCCCTCTGACGCATTGGATGCTCCACTCTAAGCGTTTAGGAAATTTCTTGTGCCGTCGGAAATTTAAAGCAATGGGAGAAGGGGCTTCTGTTCGTGCTGGTGTTTATGCGGTTGCCACAGATAAAATTACGCTAGGTAATAACGTTACAATTAGGCCTGGCAGTATGTTACATGCAGATCCTGAGCCCGACGGTGCAGAGATTATTATTGAAGATGATGTGCTTATTGGATCTTCAGTACATATTTATCTTGATACTCATGCCTATGATGACATCAGTAAACCTATTTTTGCTCAAGGTTTTTATCCTGCCAAATCCGTTAAGTTAAAAGCGGGTTGTTGGATCGGTGCAAATGTGGTGATTTTACCTGGTGTTACCATTGGTCAAAATAGTGTGATTGGTGCGGGATCTGTCGTAACTAAATCAGTACCAGATTATTGTGTTGCAGTAGGTAACCCCGCTAGGGTGATTAAACACCTAGATGAGAGCTAGCGTACCCACGATAAGATAGTATTAAAAAGCCTACATAATGTAGGCTTTTTACTTTTAATTAAGATTCAAATTGTTTCATTAAATACTGATTAAATGAATCAGATAATGTACCGGCTAAGTCTTCATTTTTAAGTACTTGGAGAGGGATTTCACTGTATATAATCGATAAAGTATAGAGAGCCGTAGATGAGTAGCCGTAGAGTTTGGATAATTTAATCTTTTCTTTACCAATTTCTCTTTCGATTGGAGATGAAGAGTTATGTATGGTGACACCTTCAAGCTCTGAAACTGCTTTGAAAATATCATCTTGCTCCATTCTATGCGGAAAATAAATCATTCTTTTTCCGGACTCTTGGATAACTGATTTTATGGTACTTAAATATCCTTCAGGCTGAATCCCTTCTTTATACACACCAACATTCGCCTCTCCAATAAAACCAATCGGACCGTTAGGGTCAAAACATGCTTTACTGTCTAGTGTTGATCTCAAGTCAGACATTGTATTTTTGTGTAACTTGATATTATCTTCTGGCAACTTAAAAACGGTAAACATTTCAAAGTTAGGGAGCCTACCGACTGAACTCGGCGGTGCTATGCCTTGAATTCGTAGTAGGAAATCATTCAGAAGACGTTTTCGTGTGTAAGATTTTTGGGGGCGGATCTCTTCTTCGTATTCAACTAAGGTTGCGAGTCCATCATCCAGATAAATAATTTTGTCGGCCAAGACATTTTGTATAAATACATTACTTCTCCAACCGTGATATTCGCTTAAGAAAAGGTGATCAATATGCGAGTGGTGCTTTTTGATCTTATTAATCACTTTCGGGACATGAAAAGTTCGATTGCTACGAGGAATGCGAATAATTTTATCCCAAACACTCTCATCGAGAATCTCTTCCATGTTTTTCTTTCCTCGTTCAGCAACCTGCTCAACGAGAACTAATAGATTATTGGTGGTGCCAAAGTGTACTCTTGCTTCATTGGCACAAATGTACTGGAAGGGAGAGGTAATGACGAAAACATTCATATGCTTACGAACCTTGATTATCAGATAATTGTATTGAGTTAGATATGGAGCCTTGATTGTGTTTAACAACCTTTAAAGCCTGATTGCGCATAGACTTACCAGTCGCTGGCTCATTGAATATTTCGAGTAGTCGAGCTTGAATTGATGACTTTGAACAAATCACAATACCATGTGTGTCATGCAATGCTTCAACAATCTCTTTAAAATTAAAATAACTCGGTCCAGTAATGATAGGGATACCCAAAGCCGCAGGCTCTAACACATTATGTCCGCCGACTTTATCGCCGAGTAAACTACCGCCCATAAAACAGACATCTGCTGCGCCCATCAGTACCAGCATTTCACCCATAGTATCACCCAGATAGACTTGGGTTTCTGTTGATAGGGTTTTAGTTGCTAGGTCTTTAATTGCCGAAGCTTCGGTTGATGAGGTTCCAGCGGCTGAGGTTCCAAAGGTGATGGCTTTATCCGAGGTGCGCCTCGTGCTTGTAAACTTCAAACTCTTACATAGCTCAAAAACTTCATCAAAACGTTCAGGGTGACGTGGGACAAGGATCAGCAACGCATTAGGATGCTGCTTTAATACTTCTGCATGAGCAGCAAGTACTTGCTCGTCTTCCCCTTTATGCGTACTAGCCGCAATCCATATCGGACGGTCAACGCCTAACTGTTCTCGTAGAGCTTTACTTTGTTCAATGGTTTGATCAGAGATAGTGATATCGAATTTTATCGAACCTGTGGTTACTAGCTTCTTTTTACTAACACCAAGCTGAGCAAAGCGTTCCCTATCGGAATCAAATTGGCATAGCACTTTCGTCAAACATTTTTCAATTTGATTAAATAGCGGTTGAACCTTGGCGTAGTTCAGGAAAGATTTTTCAGATAGACGCGCATTCACCACATAGATAGGAATGCTCGCTTGGTTTACAACATTAACCGTATTTGGCCACAATTCGGTTTCAATGATAAGCATTTTACTTGGCTGAATCGCTTTCAAGAATCCTTTTACAGCAAAAGTAAAATCCAGTGGCATGTATCGGTGTTCAATCATTGTGTGAGCACTTGCTAACTTGGCTATTTGCTCAGCACCCGTGCTTGTTGTTGTTGTCACAATAATCGGTTGCTGCGGGTTTTGCTCTAGCATTTTTTTGATCAGTGGCGTGGCGGCAATGCTTTCCCCTACCGACACAGCATGAACCCAAACAGGTTTGATATTACGGTTTTCGGCTGCATTGATAAGCGGAGGCGTGATGCCAAAATGCTCTTTCCAACGAGAACCAAACTTAGGCTTATTGGGTTTCGACTTATATAGCCCAAACAATAATAGGGGGGAAGCCAAGCTAAGCAGTAGTGTATAGAGCAAGCGAACAATCATGCGTCACTCGCTTGGTTTGATTGATCTTCAGCTAAAACTTTGAGCGATTGACGCTCTAAGCACTCTAAAACTTGCGTAGGGTACAACTCTTTCATGCATTTAGAATGACCAAGTGGGCATTCACGTTTTTTACACGGAGAGCACTCAATACCAGTGTAAAGAATATCGCCCGTATGGGTTAATGGCGGCGCATAATCTGGAGAGGTTGGACCGTAAACGCCGACCACATAGCAACCGACTGCCGATGCCACGTGCATCAACCCGGAGTCATTACTCACCACGCTTTCACATGCAGCCAGTAGATCAACCGCTTCAATTAACGACGTTTTTCCCGCCAAAATATGAATGTTGGAGTGAAGCTCTGGTGGAATGCGACTGACAATGTTTTCACAAACGGGTAAGTCGTTTTGAGATCCAAATATCCATACTTGGTATCCCTTCTCACACATTGTTTCAGCGACGGTAGCATAGTGCTCTTGTGACCACATTTTTGCAGTACCAAACGCCGCGCCAGGGCTTAAACCGATGGCCTTTTGGCTACGATTAAGCTGATGCTTTTCTAAAGCGACACTTTGTGCGATTTTATCAATATGTAGGCTAGGGTAGGGTTGTTTGTCTAATCCGCCAAGCGAACTCGAATCGATCATGTTCACTTTTGGATAGCCAAGAGCAATGTATCGTTCAACCATATATTGGAACGATTTTTTGTTCGGGCGAATATCGTTCAACAAACCGTAACGCATTTCACCTGTCCACCCAATACGAGTTGGAATGCCTGCAAACCAAGGGATCAGTGCTGACTTGGCTGAATTTGGCAGGATATAAGCGTGTGTGTAATGCTCATTTTTCAGCTGTTTTCCTAAGCCACGACGACCAAAGAAATTAAACTCACCATGACCAAGGGGCATTTCAATGGCTTGATTGACCTCCGGCATACGTTCTAGGATTGGTTTGCACCACGCCGGAGCCAAGACATCAATCAAAGCGTCTGGTTCTTGCTGTTTGAGAGTCATGTAAAGTGATTGCGACATCACCATATCACCGATCCAAGATGGACCAATAATGAGAATTTTTTTTGCAGACATCACTTCGTCTCTCTATTCATTATCTTTTTGTGACGCATTTACTTGCTCCGCATAGCGTGTTCGCATTTCTCGGTAGAAATGACGTCCATCGGTCTGTGTGCGTAAAAATCGTAGCGTCCACATATAGTGTTCAGGTTGCTTTCCGACAAAACTCTCAATCGCTTGATTCATCTCTCGCGCGTTTTCTGCATCACTGCCATTCTGCGCTATCGGAGGAAGGAACTCTATCACGTAACGGCCAGTCTCTGGATCTATGGAAGCGAAAGTAGGAATGACGGTCGCTTTAGATAGCTTTGCAACCTTTGCTAAACCAGGAAATGTGGCTTTGGTGGTGGCAAAAAAATCAACGAACTCACTTACCTCTTCACCATGGTCTTGATCGGGTGAGTAATAGCCAAAGTAGTTACCTTTAATTGCTTTGACATAAGGTTTTATGCCGGCCGAACGCTCATAAACTCTGCCACCATATTGCACTCGTTGTCGGTGCATTAGCCAATCGGATATCAGATTTTTCTGCTGCTTGATCATGGCAACTAAAGGGATACCTTGCGAAGCCAATACCACGGCTGGCACATCAATTGCCCAAGAGTGTGGAACGAAAAGAACAAACTTTTCCTCTCGTTCTATGCATTGATCCATATGGTGTCTGTTGATCATGTCAGTATTAGCTTGTAGCCACTTTGCTGAACGTGATGAAAGCAAACTGAACCGCATCATCACGATACCAGCAGAGTACAAGCTCTTATACACTAATGTCTCTCGAGCGGTATTATCGAGCTGAGGAAAACAGTGTAAGAGGTTAGCTCTGATATTATTAACGGCATTGCGATTGGACTTGATCATATGTGACGCAATCAAATGTGCTAACCATTTATGTACTTTGAGTGGCAATAGGGCAAATGGCACGGCGAGTACAACGGCTAACCAGGTTCCCCAGTATTTAGGCGCAAGAAATCGCCACTCAAAAGTGGGGTTATAGGCTTTAGGATCAAAATCGTTTTGGTTTTTATTCATAATTTTTCTAGAGTGATACTTCGCTAAATACCAGAGTGTCTTTCTACCCCATTACTTATTAATCATTGGCATGTATTCAGCGATACCTTCCGCTACGGATTTAAATTGATGCTGACACCCTGCCGCTCGTAATTTGGTTAAGTCAGCCTGAGCGAATTCAGGGTAAGTCTCTTTCAACAACGCTGGATCGTCAATTGCCTCAATCTCACTTTTCCCATGAGACTGAACAACAGCTTTAGTCATATCACCTAAAGACTCAGCTTGGCCTGTTCCGACATTGTAAATACCAGAGATACCATTTTGTAAAAACCAAAGATTTACCGCGACAACATCGCTCACGTGTACGAAGTCACGTTTAAAGTGTTCACTGCCAGCTACAATAGTCGGTACTTTTCCTGCACTAAGTTGTTGGTTCAGTTGGAATGGGAGCGAAGCCAGCTCACCTTTATGTTGTTCGCGTGGGCCGTAAACACTGAAATAACGCAGAGCGGTAATTTGAGAAAGCGTTTCACCGTGCGCTTCTGCATCTTCCCATAAGCGGCGAACATAGTTGTCAAACTGCTGTTTAGAATAACCGTAAACGTTTAGTGCACTTTCAAATTGCTTCTCTTCAATGAAGTTGTCGCTGCGGTCACCATAAATTGCCGCTGATGAAGCGTAAAGTAATGGGATTTGACGCTCTAAACAGTAGTGAAGTAGCTCTTTTGAATACTCATAGTTGTTGAGCATCATGAATTTGCCATCCGACTCAGTTGTCGAAGAGCAAGCTCCTTGGTGGAAAACCGCTTCAATTGGGCCAAACTCTTCACCAGACATTAGCTGAACTAGGAAGTCATCACGATCCATATAATCGGTGATATCGAGATCGACGAGGTTTTCAAATTTCTTACCATTTTTTAGATTATCGACAACCAGAATGTCGTTAATGCCAGATTCGTTCAATGCTTTAACAATGTTGCTGCCAATCATGCCAGCGCCACCAGTTACGATAATCATAAATATTCCACCAAAGATAAAAAATACCTAAGAATTTTAGCAGAGAAGAGAAATGGTTACGAGTATGTCATGTGGGTTGAGTTTTAAGTGCTTGTGTGGATACCGGTTCAAACAAAAAGGCTGACAAAAATGCCAGCCTTCGGTTTTTTATTTACAAGCTATGTACTTACGAGCTCTTCATTTACGAGCTCTTTATTCATGAGCTATGTATTTACTGACTCTGCTTATGAGTCTGTTAGATTCGTACGTCGTAGCTTCATGCTCTATTCAACGCTGTTAGGGCGCTGATACCACTGGCTTCTTGCATCTGTCTCATCAAACAGATGATATTTACGGCCTAGAGTTTGTCCGCCATCACGAGTAATGGGCTGCCACGCAATATTGCCGCGGCTGGTGCTTGGCTTAACGGTTAAAATATCAAATGGAATCGAGATATAGAAACCTTTGTTATAGCTGCCTTCGCCATACTCTTCGGTGGTTAAGTCCGTTACCGTTGCAAACGCACCGACAATCATGCCTGACTTAAACTGCTTAGAGAAATCAATACGGGTACCCATATCGCCGCCTAAGAATTTACCCACACTCACCTTAAATAGTGTGTTCTGCAATAGAGACCATTCAGGCATGTAGTAACCGGTTAACTGCCCTGTTGTGCCTTTATCTAACACATACGCTTGGCAGTTGACTTGGCCTGGTGAACAGTTGCTTGCATCGTAGCCATCGTAGTACACATAGGCTGAATCATAAGTACCGAACCAACTATCAGGATCACGTTGAGAAACAAGGTTTGCATCTAAACCAATCGCCCAGTTCTTGTTCATTGGTCGATACAGCACTTCACCACCCACACCAGCAAACATGGTTTCTAGGTAGCCACCGTAAGCTTGGGTATAGATTTCGTCAGTCGGTTGCTCAAACCAAGTGAGCTGTAAATTACTCAAGCGCACAGGGTTATCATGCACATAAGATCGGAACATAGTACGAACACGAGGAACCGCAAAGTTGTTGATATGTGGGTTTTGCTCAATGTAGTTAAACTTATCGTAGTTATCCGCCAAATTAAAATAGATGGAACCACTTGCTTCTAGGTTATCCGTTAGCCACACATTAGCGTCAGTATTGAAACCGATGTTGTACAGGTAGAAAGCCTCTGGTCCACCTAAAGATTGTGAAAGTACAGGTGACAAACCAACATTCCAGCGCTCTTTATTAGTCGCAAGCATTGAGCTTGTTGAGCCGCCTGATGCACTTTTCTGTTGGTTTCCGCTATATGGTTCAACTTGCTGCGTTGCATCACTCGCTTTAGCTCCAATATATTGATAAGTCGCAGCTTGACGGTATTGATCTGCATTGACTTGAGTTTCAGTCAGGTCAATGCCGTGGTTATTTTCAACGATACGATAAGTTGAAATGGTTTGCGGAGTGTTGTTTGCAAGAATGGCGGCCGCGCGATCAACTGCTTCATCACGGTTACGGTACTTAACCTGATTACCCGTTATAATTAAGGTGTCGCCATCTTGTTCAATGGTGCTCTGCTCATAACCTGCATTGGTTTCTAATTGCTGTGCGACCTGCTGCCAATCTGTAGATTGTGTTTGATCTGCATTCGTTCCTTCACCGTTGGCGAACTCCGAAGGTCGAGCTGACACCGCTAGTTTTGGTTCATCACGCCATACCGCTTTCATTTCATCAAAGTTGGTATACAGATTGAACCCGAACGTAACAGTATCGCCACGTTGGTAGCTGAGTTTCGCATCGCCCCAATTACCGAATTGATACAGCACACCAATATTCCATGGCGTATGTTGAGGCATTGGCTTCGTTTGATACTCTTCGCTGTAATCATTTGCGTCATATTCGAGTTTTAAACGCAGTGGTTGATAAGGGGTTTGATACTCAATGCCACCATATAGTGCCGCAGGGCCTTTAAACCAGCGTTCAAAATCAACACTGCCGCCTGCGCCTTTAAATTCACTAGCACGGTCACAGTATTTATCACTGACTTTACAAAATGGATTAGTGAAGTTGCCGCTTTGGCCAATATAACCCCAGCCCATACCTAATGTGATATCAAGTGGTCCAAAGTTCTTAGTACCAGCAATAAACTCCCCATCAAACAGGCCTGTGCCACCAAAATCACGGATACCGATAGATGTTTCAGGCAACCAGTAGCTCTCTTCTAGCAAGCGGAATTTAAAATCGATCCCTTTATCGGTATATAAGTTATCGCCACTGTAATTAGGGTCTGGATTAAACAGCATGTCTGGCACGCGAGTATAGCGAATGGTGGTTTCGAACCAAGGGAACAACTGAATCGAGGTGTAGTAGTGTTGGTAGTCTTCATTAATGTTGACCCCAAAATTAAACTCGCCCTCTTTTGCCATTCGTCCGCTTGGCATCTGCATTAAGCCGACACCGCCAAAATCAGTTTGAGAAGGACGTAACTGGACGGGATGCAACTTGCTAACGGTTTGTTCGCTGGTGGTGATAGCCTCACTTGCGAATGCTGGATTTAATACTAATAACAGTGAAGTAGAAACCAGAGTTCTAGAAATCAGGGCTCTAGAAACCAGAGCTTTGGCGTTGAGACGCGCCGAACGTGAGGTTGATTTATCAATAGAGTGAGTATTCATTAACCTTTAACCTCATGTTGCATTGGGGTGTTCTGTATAAAGCTGTTTGTTATAAATTCGTTCTGTATATGACTATTTGTTATAAAGCCACCTGTTATAAAGCCGAGCAGAGTGACGATATCTTGTTCTAGCTTTTCAAGATCATTATCAAACACGCTTAAACCTGAAGAGTTAAAACCGATAAAAATAGTGCTACCGGGCATTAGGTTCATATGCTGGTTATTCCAATAAGCAAAGCCTATTTTTTGAGAGTGACCATCGGGGGATATGACCCAAGCATCGCTATTGTTTGATTGAGCGAGTAGAGCGGCCTGTTGAATGTAGTCACCAAGTTGTTTGCTCGCACTAAAAGGTTGCTGCGTTTGTTCAACAAGACCAAAAAAAAGAACAGTATCAGGGCGTGAATTTAACTCTAAAGCATAAGACCCAGGAAGCGAGGGGTTAAGAGATGGGTCTAAGCGAATCGTATCTAAATCAAGGTTGATATCTTCACGGTATGCGAACGACAGCTGCTTGAGTTGCTGGAGTAGCATCGCTGCATTTTGTTGGTAATCAATGTCTAAACTTAATACTTCAAGCTGCTGAATCACGTTGTTGAATAGCGCGTCTGCTTGACTCTGTTTATCTAAATTAAACAGCTTATAGCCTTCTGGGTATGGAGAGTAAGAAGAGGTGTTAGCAGAAGTGGTTTGAGCTGCATATTCTTGAGCGACATATAGCTGATTAAGAGCATCACTTAGTACACGATCAAGTCGAACACTTTGATCATACTCCAAGCCAATGCCTTGCTGAGTTAGGGTTATTGTCGTATTCGCTTGGTTGTCAGCATTTTCTCGGTTGTCGGTGGCATTCGCAGAGCTGATAACCCCTAACGGCAAAGCCAGCGCCAGCAAACCGACCTTAAGCCATTTAAGTGGCAAATTGATTGATAAATTCATCTTAGTTACTTTGGACATAGTTATTCTGGACATAGCTACTCCGCAAAAGGCTTAAGAATATCGATTTCGATACGGGTCATATCAGGACCGACATATTGAATGCTTTTGACTACGTTTCCGCTATCGGTAATCCAATATTGGTTAGTGAAACTCTGATCCAATAGAGGGAAATGAACCTGCTCTTGCCACTGAGTGGTGTTTTTCGACCATATTGCAGAGTCAAGTTTCTGTTTGCCCTGCTTTTTTAGAGTGATATCCGCCTGATAGCCGTAGTGATTACCTTGAGGCCAGTCATAGGTCGCATGCTGAACCTTGCCCTCTATCCACTCGTTGTGGGTTTGGGAATCTGAGTTCGTAAGGGGTTGGTTTATAACGTTAGAACGACGAGTAAGATTTTCAGTTGGCAGTTTTAGCGTTTTGATGACTCTACCATTCTCTGTTACCACCATCGCATTGTCTGATGACACCCACTTAAGCTGAGTACTTCCCGTCGTTGGGTTTTTCTCAGCAAACGCCAACACCATAAACACGCGAGCGCCATCATTAAAGCGCATATAGCTGCTGGCATAAGGCAGATTGTTAATATCGTCAGCTGTCATGGTGATATCATCAAAGCCATAGACAGCCTCTTTGATGGTGTCATTCACATGCGAAAATTTTTGTACGCAGGCAGTGAGTAATAGCGTCAATAATAAGCAACTAGTCCTTAGTATCGTTTTCTTTGGCGTGAATGTTTGTATCGATAAATAGCAAAACGGGTTGAGTTTCATTGGTCAAACAGCCTTGTAATTAGTTAATCTCTACGGTGTGAATAGCCCAAGGTTTGGATTCTTAGGTCTAGATATTAAATTTATTGGATAGAGTAGCAAGGTGACATCTTGATAGCTAGGTATCTTGTGGTTCATGGTGTTGATTGATTATCACATTAAATAAAAAACCAACGCTTTCACGTTGGTTTTTATTTAATGTATTATTTCTAAAGTTCAATTGAACAATTGAACAATATTACTTAGTACCAGTAGTACCAGAAGTACCAGTAGTACCGTCGTTATTGCCAGAAGCTACAGCGACAACAGTTACGGCAACAGCAGCACCTACAGCAACGGCTGTAGTTGAAGCTGTGCCAGCAGCAGCAGCAGATGCTTCAGCACCAGCCGCTGTACCAGTTTCTGCGAAAGCTGCAGTTGAAGCACCTAGTGCAACTAGCATTGCAAGAGCGATATTTTTCATATCTTTTCCTTGTTAATTTTACAATTTTAAACATCGATGTTTGAAGTTCGTATTACTTCAACGGCTATTTTAGATGACAAAGAACAAAATGTAACCCTCTTTAAATAAGTGGTCATTGAATTAGGGTGATGTTTCTAAGATTTTATTGACGTGATGCGATGGAAGTTAACGTGATAGCGCAGAAGAAAATGACATGAGTTGCGATGCCTATTATCTTAAGTTGTATTCCTTTATACTCCCAATCGAAAATTTAAATATCAACTAGATAATAGCGTTTTTAGGGTACGTTGAACCTAAGGACGGTAGTGTGGATTAAAATGAAAATTTCATATATTCATAAGGTTAATGGTTGTTTGATAAAGTGGGTAGGTACATTAAGCTTACTCATCGCACATACCTCTTCTGCTAGCCCATGGCTTGAAGCGAATGATCCCGTCTTAAAAGGTCACCTCCAAGTTTTAGTTGATAGTGGTGTTCTTACTACATCGACCAATACGTATCCAATTCGTTGGACTCTACTGAGTGAAGAGCTCGGTAATGTGGATGTAAATGAACTTTCTGCAATTCAACGATTGAGTTTTCGCTACTTAAAACACAGTTACGATGTTCAACGAGTGGGGCGGGGTCTCTATGGTGGGCACTTATCTTGGAATTCGAAAGAACGCAGTCATGTAGGTTTTGGCGACAGAAGCTCTCGATTTAAATGGAACACAGAGTTTCAAACAGCGTCAAATGGTAAATATTCCGCTTACCGAATCAACGCTGGGTACGGTGAAGCTTGGTCTGAAGGTGAAAGTAAATTTCACATGGAGAATTCATTTTTTGTTCTTGGTGATGGTGTTTGGCAATTATCACTATCGCAGTTAGATAAGTGGTGGGGAAATGGCTGGGCGAACAGTGTGTCATGGTCGCAAGGCGGCACTCCACTAAAAACACTTAATGCTGCATATATCGTAGATATAGAGCCATTGAATGATATATGGGTTGAAACAAATATAAGTGAACTAGAACAACCATATGGAGCGGATTACCTTTGGTCTTCACGGATGGCAACAAAGGTACAGTTTGTTGAGATAGGGTTGAGCTCCCAATACGCCTTTGATGGAGATGAGCACTTTCAAGGAAGTCATAGCACCGACGGTATTTTTTTCGATAAAGATATCCGAAATACGATTGATTTAAAACTCTCACTACCAACGATTTTAGGTATATATTCATCGGTATATGGCTCGTTCTCTCATCATAAATCTAAAGCGCATAATAACAGCGACGTTTTCCTATATGGTGTTGATGCACAGTGGTCAATGTTAGATACGTCGTTGCGTTGGTATGTGGAAAAGCTTGATTGGCAACAAGCAGCCAATGTTGAGTACAGTAACTCTGTCAATGCGGCAGAACCAAATAACGTATCGTTAGGTGTGGTTGCAACCTTACCTAACGATCATGCAATACAGCTTAGTTATCGTGATTTTTCTCACTATAAAGAAGATTTAAGTAAAAAATCAACGTATGCCTCTTATTCATTAGCTGCATTTTCTGGGTTAACAGAAATTGGAGTCGCTTATGAAAGTAGCACACAGTCAGAATTCAGTTTTAATGTTAGTTGGATGTTTCGTTTCTAACTAACCAAAGCTCCTTTAAACCTTGCAAAAATGGAAATGGTATCGCTATGTCCCTTCGAAAGACGGTGAAGCACTTACTAATTGTGATTTTTACTATTTATACAGGCTCCTTGTTCGCAGTGACACCTAGTGCTGAACAAATAGAACAGTTTAAAAAACTACCAAAATCACAGCAAGAAGCTTTAGCAAAGCAGTATGGTGTAGACATTACTCAGCTTGAGCAAATGATGAATCCCATGCAAAGTGGGGAGCTAAATGCTAATAACCCACAGTCGTCGACTATTCAAGCTCGAAAAATAGATTATACCCAAGCATCTCAACGTGACTTGAACGATCCAAGATACAGTAATGATGGTGAACTAAAGCCCTTTGGTTATAACGTATTTGCAGGTAAGCCAACGACATTTACTCCGGTAGATGATCTTCCTGTTCCAAATAATTATCTATTGGGTGTCGGTGACCAGATCCATATCCAAACATATGGAAAACTGAATCAACAGCAAAGTTTAACTATTAGCCGTAACGGTAGTATTAGCTTCCCGAGCCTAGGGCCTATTTATGTGGCGGGTCAAACGTTTGAACAGGCCAAAACGTTTATAGAAAGCAGTGTTAAGAAGCAGATTTTAGGTGTGGAAGTGTCGGTTAGCATGGGCGCACTGCGTACGAGTCAAGTCGCGGTATTTGGTGATGCTTATCAGCCTGGAAGCTATAACGTCAACGCATTTTCGACAGCGACCCAAGTGTTAAAAGCGGCAGGAGGGATTGATACTGTCGGTTCACTGCGTAATATTGAAATCCGTCGTGAAAACAAAGTCATTCAAAAGTTAGATCTCTATAACTTCCTCGTTTCAGGGGATACTTCTGGTGATATTCGATTGGAGTCAGGTGATGCGATTTTTATCCCTGCGCGTAGCAGTAGTATCTATATCAGAGGCGAAGTTGTACGTCCTGCAATTTATGAAACCGTGAAAGGTGAATCACTCGATGCTGTCTTAATGAATGCGGGTGGGTTAACAGCAGACGCCTACCAAGAGAGCATCAGTATCCGTCGTAAAACATCCGATGGAATTAAAGTGTTCAACTTAGATATGAATACTGCGAAAGGACAACAATTTAAAGTTAAAGATGGTGATGAAATTGTTGCCCGAACCAAGGCTAATTATTTTACCAGCGATATCGCCATTCGTGGTGCAGTTATTAGACCAGGTGTCTATGAGTACAGCAAAGGTAATCGAATTGCGGATGTCTTTAAAACCATCGATGGTTCACTAAATGCGAATGCAGATTTAACTTATGCCATTATTGTTCGTGAAATTAACCAGCATCGTGATATTAAAGTGTTGCAGTTTAAACTCGGTGAAGCGATTACCAACCCGAACTCAAAAGAAAACCTTAGCTTACAAGCTCGAGATCAAATCTTAGTTTTTAGCGGGGAGTTAGATGGTGAGTTTTGGTATGGCGAAGGGCAAAATAAAACTCGCGAAGATTGGCAAAACGAGCAACTAGCGAAAAACTTAGCTGATCAACAGCGTGAGTTAATGATGCAGCAACTTGCGATGAACCAAGCAGGACAGCAAGGTTCTCAAGGAAAAGGGCAACAAGTTAGTGGTAACAGTGCTGTCAATTCCAACGTTCAACAAAACTCTAATCAGTTTGGCGTAGTTGGTCAGCAAGGTGGGAATGAGATTGCTGAAGCCGGAAATACTCAAACGAGTTCACGTGATAATGGTTCAAACTTAAAGCTAAAAGATTTAGAGAAAAAAGAAGAACAGCAAGAGATTGATTTTGATTCTCGTGAAAACTTACTTGAGCCGGTAATAAAACGTTTAGTCCAACAAGCTAGTTTAGGTAGTAATGTACAAATCGTTGAAGTTCGTGGAGCAGTTAAATTTCCAGGTATTTATCCATTAGCGGAAAATACGGTACTGTCAGATCTCGTGGTGGCTGGTGGTGGATTACGTGAATCTGCGTATGAATTCACTGGGGAGTTAAGTCGAGTTGAGAGTGCAAAAGGTTTATTTAACATTCAGCATCAACGCATCAATGTGGATGCGATATTGCAAGGTGATACTAAAGAGAATCTTAAGCTGGTATCGAAAGATCGACTAAATGTATTCACTAAGCCTGAGTGGCGTGAAGATTACTCCGTAGAGTTGCTTGGTGAAGTTACTTTCCCTGGAACTTACACCTTTAAACGAGGCGAAACTATAGCCGATATTATCCAACGAGCAGGTGGCGTCACAGAGTATGCGTACCCTCAAGGGGCAATTTTTAGCCGTGAGAGTTTACGTATTCAAGAAGGCGAACGAATGAAACTTCTTGATCGCCAGCTCCGTCAAGAAATTGCTAGCCTTACATTACGCCGTCAATCGAGTAGTGCACGTTATACATCGAGCCCAGCAGAGGCGATGGCGATCGCCGACCAACTCGGCAATACCGAGCCTGTAGGTAGAATGGTAATTAGCCTTAACGAGATACTTGATGGTGAAAAGCAAGCGGATGTTTTATTAGAAAATAAAGATAAAATTTATATACCGCCACTGCGTAAAGTCGTCTCTGTTATCGGTGAAGTGCAATACTCTTCAAGCCATCTGTTTGATGATCGCCTAACACTAGAAGATTATTTAAACCGCTCTGGTGGTGCAAAACGTCAAGCTGATGTTGAACGTATGTACGTTATTCGTGCCAATGGGTCAGTAATGCTGCCAAACAACTCATTCTGGTTTAGTCGCTCTACAGAAGATTTGGAACCAGGAGATACAATAGTAGTACCAATTGATAGTGATTACTTAGACTCCCTAAGTGCATGGACATCAGCGACGCAGATCTTGTATCAAGTGGGTGTAGCTTGGAATGCAATTCAGAATTAGTGATGAATGACAAAATGAATAATAAAACCAGTGATTTTCAATTAGATCTGCAAGAACTAATCAAAGCAATTTGGGTAGAAAAGATCACAGTAATGGCTGTAACAATATTGTTTACAGCCGTTACTGTATATTTTGCCATCTCACAGCCTAATATTTATAAGGCTGAAGCACTACTTGCCCCATCTGGAGAGGAATCTCAGATGGGGGGAATGGCGAGCCAATTAGGGGGGATTGCTGCTTTCGCTGGCGTAGACCTCTCATCAGGCAAAGGAGAGAGGGTTCAGTTAGCGCTAGAGACATTGGCATCTCGTAAGTTTCTATCTCAATTTGTTAAAGAGCATGATATTTTAGTTCCTTTATTTGCACTTCAAAGTTGGAGTGCTCTTACTGGTGATATTACTTATGATGAAACAACATATAATGTAAAAGATCAAAAATGGGTTCGTGAAGTACATGAAACGCGTTCTGTAACCCCAACAGCATGGGAGGCTCATAAAGCGTTAACTAAATTAATCAGTTATGAAAAAAGCCCTGGTAGTGGTTACATCACATTAGCGGTTGAGTCTCAATCACCAGTATTAGCTCAGCAATGGCTTACTTGGTTAATCGAAGACATTAATAAAACAATAAAGAAAGATGATCTAGAAGAGATTACTCGTAATATAAACTATTTAACAGCACAGCTAGAGAAAACACCATTAGCCGATATGCAAAGTATTTTTTATCAGCTTATTGAAGAGCAAATAAAAAAAAGGATGCTAGCAGAAGTACAAGATGAATATGTATTTAAAGTGATCGATCCAGCAGTTGTCCCTGAAGATAAAGATAGGCCTACACGGGCATTAATTTGTGTGCTAGGTGCTATTTTGAGCTTTTTGATTGGTGTTAGTGCTGCGCTAATGAAATTCTTTATTAGAAAGCGTAGAGAAAATTAATAGTGGTTGAATATATACTGATTGCAGCTACTCTAGGTTTATCTTGTTCTATAATGACTGCAATTAGATTAGAAAAATTCTATTTATTACTTCCATTTATTGTTGTTGTATCTATTTTCACAGGAATGAGAACAATAGATACAGGGACAGATACTCGTCGCTATTCAGAAATATATTCTGATATCAAGCCATTAACTGAGGCAATTAGTACTGGAGGTTTCGGTTTTGAAGCAAAACGAGTAGAAACTGGTTTTGTTATATTTGCTTCTATATTTAGAGAGTTAAGTTTAAGCTTTAATATATTCTTGATTGGTGTTTCTTTTTTATCAATTAGTGTTTTTTCTTATGCTTTTTATCGAATAAAAATATACCCTAGTATTTGTATATTTTTATATACTTGTTCGGTTACTTATTTATCACTTCATTTTAATATTATTCGCCAAGGTGTTTCTGCATCTTTTGGCTTATTGGCAATAAGTTATCTATTAGATAAAAAGAAAACTAAATATCTAACCTCTGTTATATTTGCTATCTCTTTCCACAGTATTGCTTTATTTTATTTGTTATGCCCTTTTTTATTGAGGGTAAAGTGGAAGAAATGGTACGCGATTATATTTACAGTTTTGATTTTGCTATTTAACTATATCAGTGTGTTAGGTGCAATTGTTGATTTCCTTCAGCCTTATAGCATTATTGTTTGGCGTGTAGGTAATTATTTTTTGAAACATTCAGGTGAAGAGTTGAATTTATTTAGCTTGTCACTTATATTTGATTTTATATTGATTCTTTATTGTATAATAGACAGTGATTATTTAAGAAGGGATGAAGGTAAATTTGATGTTATACTGTCTATTTTTTGTTTTTCTTTCTTATTAATGATATTGTTCCATGATTTAAAACTATTGGCACTAAGGCTTAGCTATGCTTTTGTTATTTTGGAACCGATTTTAGTCTGTTTTTGTTTAAGAAGAATTAAAGATGTATCAGGGCTGTTCAAAATAATTATACTATTATCTTTGGGTAGTCTTTGGTTTCTTAAAAATATATATATAACGGCACAGTTTTTATGATAACACCTCTTGTCTCTATAATATTACCTGTATTTAATGCAGAGGATTTTATAGAGGAAACATTAATGTCATTAATAAATCAAACATATAAGAATATTGAAATTCTAGTGTTAGATGATGGCTCAACAGATGACTCTCTTTCTATAATAAAATCATTTTCAGATAAACATGAAAATTTTAAAGTTGTTTCTAGGTGTAATAAAGGTTTGATAGTTACTTTAAATGAATTGTTAAGTTTAAGCTCTGGTGATTTTATAGCACGAGCTGATGCTGATGATATTTATTCTAAAGAGCGAATTGAAAAACAAGTTCATTATTTATTAAAAAATAGAGATGTTGCAGTAGTTGGATCGTCATATAATATAATTGATGAACATGGAACTATAATTGGCCATCGAAGACAATTTACTAGGCCAGAGATGCTTCATGTCGGAATTGTATTTGGTAGTCCATTGGCTCACCCATCTGTCATGATAAATAAAGGAATTTGTGGTGTTCATCTTTTTTATGATGAAAATTACTCTCATGCTGAAGATTATGAGTTATGGGTGAGATTAGTCTATAAATGTAACCTGAAAGTAGCAAACATTGCCGAAAAACTTTTCTCTTATAGAGTTCATAAAAATAGTGTTTCTTCAAAATATGCAGATGAACAGCAACTATCCATGCTGAATGCTTTATTAAACAATAATAAAGAATCATCAATGAGAAATAGACTACCAAGAATAATGAATAAGACATCACTTCTTTCATTGTTTGATATGTATTTAATATTAAAATATGCATCTTTATCAGGTGTTAGAGGCAAGGTTTGTACATTATACAGAATCATAATTGCGCAAATAACAAAGGCTAGATTTAAGTTTAAATATATAAAGAGTCTAAGATGAGAAAAGTATCGATAATAATACCAGCATTTAACAGCTCACGTTCAATTGGTAAAACTTTGGATTCACTTGTTAACCAAACATTTAAAGACTTTGAGGTAATCATTATTGATGATTGTTCAAAAGATGTTTTAGAGCTTGAGGCTTTGTTAGAGAGCTATAAGCAATTAGATTTAACTTTATTAAAGCATGATGTCAATAAAAATGGAGCCGCTGCTAGAAATACAGGCATTAAACGCGCTCTGGGAGAGTATATTGCCTTTCTTGATTCGGATGATCAGTGGGAAAATGATAAGCTAGAAAAATATTTATGCTTAACTTCAGAGTTTCAGGATGATAATCACATATTTTATTCTAAAATCCGAGTATTAAAATGTGATGGAAGTCAGCCTATTGAAAGACCAACTAGGCCTATCGATGAGGGGGAGCATGTTAGTGAGTATCTATTTGTTAGTCATGAGTTAATTCAAACGAGTACTATCTTATTAAAAACAAGTTTAGCAAAAGAGATATTGTTCGATGAAAGATTTATTCGACATCAAGATTATGATTTTGTGATAAGAGCTCAAGATCGTTTTAATGCAAAATTTGTTTTTTTAGATAAAGCACTAACAAATTATACTTCATCTATTAATGCAGTTGGTCGTTCAATCAGTCTGGGTGAGTCATCTTCTTATTCTAAGTTTTGGCTAAATGAGATGAAAAAATTCATGACAGATGAGTCAATATTACATTACAAATTCTTTTACTTGTCTAAAAAACTTAAATCTGAAAATAAAAAAACACAAATGCTATGTTTAATGTTTTTATCTTATATTAAAATGTCCAATAAGATGAAAATTAACGATTGGCTTTTAAATAAGTTGTAGAAGTATTATGAAAATTGAAATTTTGATATCAACATTGAATGATGGTATATATAACATCAGGGAAGTAGATGATAGGTTTGACTATATAGTAGTGCATCAAGTTTTTAATAGTAGTTCAGATTATAGCAATAAGGTTGACTCTTTTCCTGATAATGTAAAATATGTCAAATTAAAATCTAAAGGATTGTCTTTAAGTCGAAATGTAGCATTGTCGTATGCAAGTGGGGATTATTTGTGGATCATGGATGATGATGTTGAAATTTACGATTCCGCGTATTGTAATTTATTAGAATATATAGTCTTATATCCTGATGTTGATATGTTTGTATTGAACCATGCATCTTGTTATGACTCTGTGAAGTTGGGTTTTAAAGAACGGTTTTTACATAAATATAATAGCTTTTCAATTTCATCTATTGACATGCTTATTCGTAGGGCAGCAATGGAAAGTGTAGTGTTTAATGAGTCTTTTGGCCTTGGAACCAAGTTACAATCGGGTGAAGAGTATATATTTACATGCGATTTATTAAAGAGTGGTAAAAAAATATTTAAAACAAATACAGTTTTTTCTTACCACCCACCAATTACTTCTGGTCTTGACTTTTATTCTACACCAGAAAAAATGAGAGCTAAGTTACTTATGTTTAGAGTAACCAGTGGCTATTTTTTAGGGACGCTTCTTTATTTTTTGTTTGTAACGAAGAAAATAGTTAAAATATATAAGGAAAAGAGTGTTATGAATATAATAAAAGCATTTAATAATATCACCTAAAATAGAGAATGTTGACTTGTCATGAAAAGTAATCCATTAATTTCAATCATCACACCATCATATAATTGTGCAGATACACTTCAAGCCACCGCTGATTCGATTTTAAGCCAGACACATAATCACTGGGAATGGTTGATCACGGATGATTGTTCAGATGTAGCAACACAAAAAAAATTGTCACAACTAGAACAATCCGACTCCCGGATTCATGTATTCTTTAGTGAAATCAATGGCGGTGCAGCGATTGCTCGTAATCATTCACTTTCACAAGCAAGTGGTGAGTTCATTGCTTTTCTTGATAGTGATGATTTATGGCTCCCTACAAAGTTAGAGAGGCAAATAGAGTTCATGAACGACAGTATTGATTTCTCTTTTACGGCTTACGAAATCATCAATGAGGAAGGAGTTGCCACAGGACAACTGGTGGATGCAAACCAAGAAGGTGAGTTCACTTATCAGCAAATGCTGCAAAAGCAAGCGACATTAGGGTGCTCGACCGTCATGTTAAGACGCTGTGCTTTTCAAGATATATCGATGCCGCTACTGCGTACTGGTCAAGATTATGCATTATGGCTCAAACTTCTGAAGACAGGTGCTAAAGCGAGTGTATTGGCAAAGCCGTTTACTCAGTATAGAATCATGCCGAATTCGATATCCCGAAATAAAGTAAAAAAAGCACGTCGTCAGTGGCAAATTTATCGTAAAGTTGAGCAACTTTCTTTTATAACATCTGTCTATTGTTTTGGATTTTATGCATGGCGTGCTGTTTTTCGTCGTTAGTTATAAATCTATATTTCACTTGGAGTAAAACATGTTTACTAGTAAACAGAAGAAAAACAAAGGCTTCACCCTAATCGAACTGCTTATTGTTATCGTTATTATTGGCTTGCTGGCTTCACTGGTCGCACCTGCGATGTTTTCTAAAGTGAGTTCATCACAACGCAGTACCGCAGCAGCGCAAATGCAGATGTTTGAAACCTCCCTAGATACTTATCGTTTAGATAATGGTGATTACCCTGAAACGCTACAAGAGCTAAGAAAAAGTGATAAACCAACATGGGATGGTCCGTACATGCCAAAAGCTATTCCACTAGATCCTTGGAATAATCCATACGTGTATAAGAAGCCTGGTGAAGACGGTAATGAATACTATCTTGCATCATATGGTAAAGATGGCCAACCAGGCGGTACAGATGATAATGAGGATATTGTACACAAATGATCTCATTAGCCGATTTACTTGTTATGGAATTTCAAGTCACTCCCCGTGACTTGGAAAAAGCACAAAGTTACCAATCAAAATATGGTGGTTATTTAGAGCAAATTTTAGTTAATTTAGGAAGCCTTCCTGAAGATAAACTGCCAGAACTTTACTGTCAGTATTTCTCGTTGTTACCGCTGGATATTAATCAGTGGAATGACGATGATCTTCCTGAATTAGATAGCTCATCATTAGCATTGTTAACTAAGTCTTTGTGGGCTCCATTACAAGTGAATGGCAATGAATGGACATTTGCTGTCAGCTATCCATTAGATTTACAAGCCAATGAGTTTATTCGCAGAAACAATATTAAAGCGACACTTTATGTTGCAAGCGAATCGGATGTTCAGTCTCTACTCTCTCGTTTTGCAACTAATCAAGTCGTTGACACAGAAATTTTTGTGGGCGATGAAGAAGAGAGATTAAGAGAGTTAGCAACAGAAGCACCAACAGTTAACTTGCTTAATTCATTAATATCTAGAGGCTTGCGTCAAGGTGCATCGGACATGCACCTTGAGCCATACAATGGTCGCTATCGTGTTCGTTATCGTATTGATGGTGTATTGCATGAGGTAGAGCAATTACCGCCGAGAATGCAGTTGCCTATTGTCACAAGGCTAAAAATTCTATCAGGTATGGATATCGCTGAGCGCCGTCGTCCTCAAGATGGAAAGATTGGTATGAAAATAGCTAACCAAGAGTTAGATATTCGTGTATCAGCCTTACCATTGAATGAAGGCGAAAGTGTCGTTATGCGTTTCTTGCGTAAAGAGTCAATTAGTTATGACATGGATAAACTCGGCTTAGCTCAAGATATACAAAATTACGTTGACCAAGATTTGAAAAAAACGGCGGGCGTAATTCTGCTCACTGGTCCAACCGGTAGTGGTAAAACAACCACGCTATATACCTTCTTAAATGAATTAAACACTGATGATGTAAAAATTATCACACTAGAAGATCCCGTTGAGTACCAATTAGAGGGTATAAACCAAGTTCAAGTTAATAGTGATATCGGTTTTGATTTCTCGGCAGGTTTACGAAGTATTGTTCGTCAAGACCCAGATATTATCATGCTGGGTGAAATTCGTGATAAAGAAACGGCTCGTATTGCCATGCAGTCTGCATTAACTGGTCACCTTGTATTCTCGACAGTGCACACTAATGATGCCGCCAGCGCATATACGCGTTTACTTGATCTGGGGGTGGATGAGTTTCTGCTCAATGCTGCATTGGTTTCTATTGTGGCTCAACGTTTAGCTCGACGAACTTGCCCTCATTGTGCCGCTCCCGATCCCGAAGCAGAGCATCTCGTACCGCAATACGATTTACGAGAACTTGCTGAAAAATACCATCTAACAAATGTTAATTTGATGAAAGGGGCTGGTTGTGATGAGTGTGGTCATACTGGTTATAAAGGACGTATTGCAGTTAATGAGTACTTACGTTGTGATGAAGAGATAATGAAACTTCCTAAAGATTCTGATTTCATTTCAAAAGCTCGTCAATACAACAGTGATAGTGGTCGACGTAACCTGCTTGAAGATGGATTTTATAAAGCTCTATTAGGGCAAACAACCATTGAAGAAGTATTGCGAGTTGCAGGTTAATGAAATTATTTGACTATAAAGCCTATGATAAAGCGGGTGCTAAATTTGATGGACAAATTGAAGCGAAAGATAAAACCGCAGCACTACTCGATCTTAAAAAGCAGGGCTTACTCACTTCAGAGATTAAAGAGTACAAAGAATCGGTAGGTGTATTATTTAACTCAAACAAAAAAGTGACATTAGCAGATCTGGAATTTTTAACTGCAGAGCTAAGCTTGTTACTTGAGAGTGGTGTACGTATTGATAAAGGGCTAGAGATTATAAAAAAATCAAAGGCCAATCCAGCGCTTGCTCGGTTATTGACTGCCATTAGTTCATCCCTTGGAAAAGGACAAAGTCTGTCGCAAGCCTTGACCGAGTTTGAAGATGTTTTCGGCCGCCTTTATATTAACTTAGTAGAGTTAGGTGAAGCATCAGGTCAATTATCGACAATTTTCTCTAAATTAGCGGAAGATCTAAAGTTCAGGCGAGATCTGCAGCGTAAAATCATATCGTCACTCACATACCCTTTTATTATCTTAGCCGTGTGCGTGTTATGTGTTGTCTTTATCTTTAATTTTATCGTTCCTAAGTTATCCGTATTGTTTACCGATCCAGAAACTTTGCCTGGATATACTCAAGCATTATTGGGTGTTAGTAACTGGATGCAACAGTATCAACTGTTTTTAGGGGTAGGGATGATTGCCGCGGTTTTCGGTATTATTACACTATTTCAGCAACCTAAATTCCTTAAATCATGGCAAGCCTTTTTACTTAAAGTTCCAGGCTTGCGCGACTCCGTGATCACCACTGAGCGAATTCGATTCAACAGTGCGTTAGCTATGATGTTAGAAGCGGGCTTGCCAATCGACAAAGCACTAAGCTTAGCGAAAGGTAACTTAAAAAATCAGATCCTACAGCGTGAAATAGAGATTGTTCAGAATAAAGTCAAGCAGGGAAACAGCATTTCGCCAGCACTAAAACAAACCTCATTGTATCCGAGTTTTTACGTGTCGCTATTAGAAGTCGGGGAAGAGTCTGGTAACTTAGCCAGAGTGTTTGATGAAATTGCCAAGCGAAGCCGACAAGAATTTGAAACTTGGACAGAAAAAATGACGACCTTAATCGAACCTCTACTTATTTTGTTAATGGGTGGTATTGTCGGTGGTGTCGTTGTTGTGATGCTAATGAGTATGGTTGCAGTTAATGATGTTGGTTTCTAATCAACACAACAGTCACCGTGGCTTTACCTTAATAGAGCTCATGGTTGTAATGGTTATTTTAGGTACCATGCTTAGTCTTGTTGCACCGTTAGCGGTTAAAAATGTAGATAAAGCTAAAGTTCGAACTGAAATAGCGCAGTTAAATAACTGGATCAATAAAATCAGTTTTAGCTCTTATTACAAAGGTTTATCTACTATCGCGTCTTTTGATGGGAAAAGTGTAAGTGTGTATGTGTTGCCTAAAAAGCAGGTGAATGTGGCCGATGATGAGCAGAATGAAAAAACTGTGATTGACAGAATTGATTTTGATTCACTATTTTTTCAACCTCAGCAGATAGAATTTAATAAAAACGGCTTTCCTCAACAAGAAAAATTAACGTATCAATTGAATGATGAACTCATTACCTTAAATGTTTTAGATATTGTGTATCAAAGAAATGAAAATTAGATCGCCATTTGCTCAGAAACAAAGAGGTTTTACACTGATCGAAGTGCTTGTGGCCAGCGTCATTTTATTTCTTGTGATCTCATTTACAACCTTGATCTATCGAGGGGCTGCCTTATCCAGTCATAAAGCCGAACGTAGTATTTACATCAATGGCATGCTTCCACTACTTATTGATGAAATCCAGTTGCAAATACGAGAAGAAGGCCAAGGCGATATCAGTAGCCTTAATGCGAATCAAGAGATGGGAGAGCTGACATACCAATGGACAGCAAAAGTTTTTGAGTACCGTTCTGCACCACCTCTGCTTATTGCTGAAGCCGGAATGACGGAAGAGCAAAATAATAGATATAAATTATGGCAAGTGGAAATAAAAGCCGAATACAAAGGGTATAAACGCGAGTACCGCTATGTAGAGCTGAGTTGGAATATAAACCCAAGATGAGTATGAAACAGAATAATCAAGGTTTTACTCTCATAGAGTTGTTAATAGCCAGTGTTCTATTAAGTATGCTGTTGCTCTCATCGAGTATGGCCTACAGTTTGTTTGCGACCAATTGGAACAAGGAGCGTGGTCACTATCGACAAACCACTAATTTAACACGCGATGTGGGCATTTTAAGAAAAGTTGTCAATAGTAGTTACCCATTGATTGTATCGAATGAACAAGGTAAACATGCACTCTATTGGGATGGTAAGCCAAGCTCATTACGCTCTGCGAGTCGTAGTAGCATGTTTCTTGATGGTGAAGTCGCCTATCAAATCAAGATTGAGAAGAGCAAAGATGGCAAAGGCAAACTTGTATATCAAGAAGCAGCCATGGAGAGCGTATTGCTTGATAGCTACGACCAAGAGATAGCGTTCAAATTTAGAAAAGTATTGCTTGATGATGTGACAAATATTCAATTTCAATACTACGGTTGGAAAGATATTAACCAAAAAAATCAACGGCAAGCAAACCAGATCACCACTGATAGGAAATGGCACTCTACGTTTAATGCTCTGAAGGCGGGGTTGTTTCCAGAAAAAGTAAAATTAACCATTACTTTTAATACCAAACAAAAAAAAGCTCAAACATTACAAATATCTGCCGTATTGAGCACAAATTCGGAAATAGGGCTCAATGATGGGTGATAACAAGCGAGGAATCCATAGTTCAAAAGGGATTGCCTTACTTCAAGTGTTGTTGATTAGTGCAATTATTACCGTTTTGGCTCTGTATCTAACTCTTACGGCTCAGCAGCAAATTAGTGTCGCGCAACTCGCTGCGGATAAAGCAACGGCAGAGCTACATTTGCGTAGTACGGAATCAGAAGTACTCTTTAATTTATTAACAAGAGAAGAGAGTACTGATAATCAAGAGCTCGCACTACCTGATGGGTATAATTTCTATAATACCCCTTTCAAAGTTGGAAAATACGCCAAGGTGAGCCTACAAGATGTCTCCGGTTTGATCGATATTCATTACCCGGATGAAACCTTACTGAGTAATACGATTAAAAATCTAGGTTTTGATGGTAATCAGGCCGCCATTGTTGTCGATAGTTTATTAGATTGGCAAGATAGCGACAGCTTAAGTCGATTAAATGGGGCAGAGCGTGGTGATTATGAGCTAGGGCCGAGAAATCGTCTAATCAGCAGTTACAGTGAGTTAAAGTTAGTTAAGGGATTTACCTCTGAGCTGTGGGATAAACTGACTCCATTATTAAGTTCCGTGAGGACTAAATATTTCAACCCGATGGTTTCGCCTGAGCCAATCTTAAAAGCTTATCTAAACCGCGATGTTAGCGATATTTTAGAGTTGAGAGCGGCGAACAAGTTAACACGTTCTGAATTCTCACAATTAACAGGAGAGTATGAAAAGGAAGGGTTGATTTTTTCAAACTCTAAATTCTACCTATTAAACATAACCATAGAGTACAATGATGTACGTATAGAAAAGCAGCGCCGAATCAAATTCGATCCATACGCTTCGAGTACAAAGCCTGTTGTTGATGATATAGATTCCATTTGGTAAATAATGAATAAATTAAATATTGTATTATTGAAACTACTGTCCACTGTTGGTGTTGGCTACTTCAATCAGAAATTGTATACACTAAAAGTCAACAATGCAGGAGAGTTATCTTGGCATGAATCATCAGGAGAGACTGTACCTCGTTGCCTCATTGTTGCGAGAGAACACTACCAAGAAGAGCAGGTAGCATATCCAGTTGAAAGCAAGAAGGAAGTGAAAAACTTAGTACTTCTAGACCAGGTCGAGCAGGATCAGGCGCTTATATCTTCCTTTGTTATCTACCCATCAGATAATGGAAAAACCTCGGTCAACCAGTGGGTCTTTGATCACTCTGTACCCAAGGCAATGTGTATTATTCCTGAAAGCTACCTGCTGACTAGTGGTTGTGAGTCTTATCAGGCGATCACCTCTTATCATGGACAGCGTCGAAGCTATTATACAAAAACACCAACAGGTGTCGTATCCTCGGTTCAAGGTGGATTAATCGCGGACATCAACAGTTTTGCGATGGCTTCTGGTGTCGTGCTCAGTAATACCTTGCCACCGGTTGAGGTGACGGCGAAGGAACATGCTGATGTTATAGGGGCTCAAATTCTGCCTTTTCTTTTGAAAGAGGCGCATCATTTCATCTATAAAGACAGCTCTCAGAGTGGCGGCCTAGAAAAAAATGTGGTGCCAATATTGTTGAGCAGTTTGGTAGCCTCGGCCATATACTTAGGCGTCAGTAGTGGCTATCTACTATGGCAAGAACAAAAATTTGATCAAGCTGTTGAAAATAATCGTTCATCCGTGAACCAAGCGATCAGTGTTCAGAATGACTTTACCCGTTTAACCAAAGAGTTAAAGCAGCAACGTGAGTTTATCGCTACCCAATCACTAAAAACGCCTTTTTGGGAAGTGGTCGCTCCGCTGTTTAAGCAAGCCAAATTCCGTACGTTACGTTATAGAAATGGCCGATTTGTCATTAATGGCGAAACAAATAGAGCGACAGACTTACTCGATATACTGAATGATTCGCCTTTTGTTACGGATGCGAAATTTGATACCGGAGTCCGAAAAAGTAGGAAAAAAGAAGTGTTCATTATTAGTTTTGTTTTAGTTCAACCCTCTAGCTCATTAGAATAAGGTTTAAGTAATGGAAATCTTTCAACAAAAACCTTATTTAGTGGTTTTACTATTAGGGCTAGTATTAGCTCGCTTTGTCGGAATGCCGGTCATTGAGTGGCAAAATGAAAAACGAGCAGATCTGTTATTGGAATCCAAGCGAGTACAAAGAGCAGAAAAGGCGATCAGTAATCAACATATTCTTTCCCCACTGCTAGCTAGTTTAGATGAAAAAGTAACCAAAAATAAACAGAGGTTATTTCCACAGCAAGCAGAAAATAAATTTAAACTAGCACAGCAAAAAAACATAGAAACACTCATTACAGGGTTTGGTTTGAAAGTGACCAATATCGGTTGGTTGGCGATCAAAAATGTTGAACAATACAACATGGATTTATACCAATTGCAGGTCAGGTTCGCAGGTGATGGTATCCGTTTTCCAACCCTAATGGCAGAAGTGGAAAATCAGAAAAAATGGATAGAGATTGCTGATTTCACCTATGCCTTTCGTCGTCAAACAGCCACTAAATTGGGTGAATCTAACGGCCAATTAACGCTGAATTTTTATATGCTGAGAGGACAATAAGATGACAATGCTCCCTCTCTCTTCGCTCTTTAGTAAATATACATTATTAACTGTGTGTTCCGTTGCGGTTATTTTCCTAAATGATTATAGCCAACGTATTCTACTGCCAGATACTGAGGAGAATAACGTGAATCATGAACAAGTTGACGAGATCAGTAATCAACTGCCATTGGTTGACAGCGTAATGGTTAAACGTTTGGTTGAACAATATAAGCCTTACGATGCGGCTGGTAGAAAGGCACAAGTCGAAAAAGACAAACAGTTACTAAAAAATCAACCAAAAAATAAAGAAGAAAAAACAGTAATATTACCAAATATTGATCAGCAACAAGGGGAGCTATTAGCGCTCTATACCGATAGTGCATTATTGAATTTAAAAGCGGTGATCACTCAAAAAGGTCGATTTGCCTTATTGCAAAAGAGAGATCATAACAGCGGTGAAGTAACGCTATTGAAGCTAAATGAAGGTGACTCATTTGATGGTTTTATGCTGGTCTCTCTTAACCACACATCCATAACATTAGCTCGTAAAGATAAAACGATAGAGTTGATGATGTATCAACGTAATCATTAGGAAGCAGTAATGCGTAAACAATTTATTCTGACTCTACCGGCACTTTTAGTCCTTACTGCATGCAGCACCTTACCGACAGAACCGGTAAAAATCGCGCCTTCGTATTTAGAAGGGTCTGAAGCACCGCTTAAGGCTACACCGCCATTTCAAGTACAAACTGGACCTTCTGAGAAGAAAAAACCAAGTATTACTTATACTAAAATACCTACATTCAGCGTTAATCGTGATGCGGGTGGTGATGAGTTGGATCTCACGAAACAGTTTAGCGCTGTAGATGTAGTGACTATTGCTGCAGATTCACTGCCACTGAATCAATTCTTACACTATGTCATGGGAGAAGTGCTTCAGGTCAGCTATATTCTGGATAACAGTGCTAAAAATGATAATAGTGGTATTACATTAAATATTCAAAAACCTGTCTCAAAGCGTAAACTCTATACCTTAGTGGAAGATGTGCTGATTCAAGGTGGTTACCAACTAACCTTTAAAGATGACATTTTCTATATTAACAAAGCATCAGAAGACAATGCCGGTAACGTGGTTATAGGTTATGGTAGAAATATTAAAGATGTGCCGCGAACGTCGGTAGATATTAACCAAATTGTGCCACTGAATTTCCCTGTGAAATCAGGCATGCATTTAACGTTGCAACAGTTAGCTAAAGTAAAAGCGACGGTTGATTATGATCAAAACAGTTTCATTATAAAAGGGCGCCGAAGTGAGGTCATTAAAGCATTGGAATTTATTCATTTGGTGGATGCGCCCGCATTTCAAAACCGCCAAGTGACGATGTATAAATCAACCTTTATCCCTGCCGATGAATTAGCTGAAAACTTGACAGCAATACTCAATAATGAAGGTATTACGGTAAAAGGTGACCAGCCGAAACAGAATGCGGTGACGATTTTACCAATAGAACGTATCTCTTCAGTGATTCTGTTTGCTAATGATTTTCAGCTATTAAAACGTGCAGGTTTTTGGTTAAAGAAACTGGATCAACCATCGATGGTGGAAGAGGTGCAATACTTTACTTATGTACCTAAATATGCACGCGCAAGTGATATTGAAGAGAGCTTATCACCACTGCTTTCGGGGGCGGGTGTCAAGGCGGCCAGCACAAAAGATAAAACATCAGCTAAAACTATTGGTTCTCCCAATAAGAGCAGTGCTTCGGGAAATGATAAAGTCAAGTTAGTTGTTGACCCCCGTTCTAATTCGTTAATCGTGCAAACCACGGGCGAAGAGTATCAGCGTCTATTGCCTTTAATTAAACGTATGGATGTGATGCCAAAACAGGTGATGCTAGAAGTGATGATTGCGGAAGTTACCCTTGTTGATGAGTTCAAACAGGGGATTGAATTTGCTTTTAACAGTGGCGAATTAAGTATTGGCACAAAAGGCGCATTAGGTGTTAGCAAGTTTGGTGGTTTCTCCTTTGGGTTAAAAGGCGTGGATGGGGAGTTAATTGCTAACTTTTTTGAATCAAATACCCATACCAATATCTTATCGCGACCTAGTGTGGTGGTACGAGATGGTGTAAGTGCCGATATGAATGTCGGTACCGATATTCCCGTTGTTGGTGAAACCACTTCGGACCCTGATGGTGATCGTCAAACCACCAGTATTCAGTATCGAAAAACAGGTGTGCAGCTAATGGTTACTCCAACAGTGAACAGCCAAGGGGTGGTGATCATGGAGATCAGTCAGGTAAGCAGTAACGAAGCGGATGCTGGCACAACATCTGCTATTTCACCTTCAATTTTTGAGCGCAGCATCAAAACAGAAGTGGTGGCCGAAAGTGGACAGGCGGTCATTTTAGGTGGCTTGATCAGTAATAATACCAACAAAGTGGAAACAAAGGTTCCATTTTTGGGGGATTTACCATGGATTGGCGGACTGTTCCGAGCAAATGTAGATAAATCAACCAAAACCGAACTCGTGGTGATAGTAACCCCTCGAATTATTGAATCTTCTGAGGAGTGGCGTGATATCAAGGCCTCTTTTTCTGAACAGATGACCCAGTTAGACGTAAATCATAGCCAGCAATAGTCCTTGATTGGCGTTATTCATTATTAGTGATCTTGAATGCCTGTTTGTTGGTATATAAGTTGAAATCAACTAAAGTTTGATAAGTATCCCAAATTGTTCTGGTTAAAAATTGATTTCTAGTTGACAAAAACTGACAGAACACTGAAAATTCACCCTGATTAGGTCGTCTATATAATTTTAGGCGACGGCCTAAGTTAATGGCTTAATCGGAACACTAATTTGAAGGTTGGATATTCTATCTTCTTGTTTCATGAAACTTAAGGAAAATACAATGCTTAAAAAAACGCTAGTTGCGTTAGCTATCGCATCAGTTGCTGGTTCAGCAATGGCTGCAGACATTACTACGACTCAATACTCAGTTTTATCTAAGCAAGGCGCTCAAGGTAACGACAACGTAACTATTGGCCAAGATGTAACTCCTGTTACTGCTAACATCGAAGATGTTATTGTAACTCTAAACGCAGAATACAAAATTGACGATTTAATTACGTTTGATTTCACCGGTGTAGATATTGATCTTGCAGCATCAAGCCTAATCACGAAAGTAACGCTTGCTAATGACCCTGATACGTCTCTTCCTTT
Organism: Vibrio sp. 03-59-1; assembly: GCF_013114135.1. Lineage (NCBI taxonomy): Bacteria > Pseudomonadati > Pseudomonadota > Gammaproteobacteria > Vibrionales > Vibrionaceae > Vibrio > Vibrio sp. 03-59-1. The sequence goes on along the minus strand of NZ_VTYA01000010.1, from coordinate 121,474 downwards.
TGGTACGATGACGTTAGGTCTACTAACATCAACAGCAAATCAACTTGTTTATCGTGTAACTTCTCTTGATTACACTCAAGAAAAACCAGAAAACACAACGTTCAATGGTACAATTGAACTTGAAGGCCTACAATTTGAAGTTGCTTCACTTCTAGTGTCTGGTAAAGGTATGGTTACTTACTCGGCTAAAACATCAAATGATTTTGTTTTAGACCAAGAAGTGACAAATGCAACGACAATTTTCGATGTTAAAGATCAATTCGCTGGTGATGTTGACCATAAATTTGACGCTGTAATCGATGTAAATGAACAGCGTTTACGTTTTGATAGTTTGGACCAAACTGGTTCGGCTCACAGCACAAGTGTAGATAGCGTAGAGTTAACTGCTGAAGAAGTTGCTTACACTTACGGTAACAACATTGCAGCACAATACTCTCTACCTGCAGAGGCTCTTGCTCAAGTGATGACAGTTAATGGTGACTTCTCATTCCTTGGTGAAGCAAATGAAACTACTGGTCTTATCCCTACAAGCAATGTAGCAGCAACGTTCGGTGTTCCAAAGGTTTACGCTGATAAGATTGTTGTAGAGCACAATGCTCTTACTACAAACACTATCACTGTTGATATCTCTGGTGTTGACGCTGGTTACGCTGACTCTCAACTAAGCACTCAAGAGTTTACAGCTAACATCGATGTTAAATACGATTCTTACCTTGATGAGAAAACTAATCAAGTAGCGAACGTACTTGTTGCTGGTGATGCTGGTGAGTGGACTCTAAATGGTGCAATCGTACACGTACCATTCATGCCATTCCGTGCTGGTTACTCTCCAGTAGTTACAGTTTCTAACACTTCAAGCCAAAAAGGTGACATTGAAGTATTAGTTTACGCTAAGAATGATGCAGAGTGGGCTGAGCCAGTATCTTACATGCTAACTACTCCAGCTAAAGCTGAAGCGATGACTAACATTACTGGTGAGCTTCAAGCTCAAGGTATTGATGGTGACGTAGCATTTGACGTAATCGTTAATGCTCCAGCTGATGAAATTGCTGTATCAGCTCTATACTACAACAACGGCGACCGTGCTGTAGTTGAGACTCACACACGTAACTAATTTTAGTTATTATTTGTAATAAAAAGCAGGCTTCGGTCTGCTTTTTTTATGTCTATTTTTCATTACGCTTGCGCTATTACGGTTTTCACCCACGGAACTCTTTTCTGGTATACTTTGCCCTTGTTTGACTACCCATTAATGAAACCCCATGAGTATTCGTTTTCCGATTGTCCGCCCTGTATTACCCGAATTACTGCAATACCAACATCATATTGATTCTGTGTTCAAGCGTGTATGGTTAACCAATGGTGGTCCATTACATCAAGAATTAGAGTTGCGTTTAGCTGAATACCTCAAAGTAAAAAACTTGATGCTAGTCAGCAATGGTACGTTAGCACTACAGGTTGCTTATAAGGCGCTTGGCTTAGGTGAGCGTGTATTGACCACCCCGTTCTCTTTCGCAGCTACGGCCAGCTCTTTAGCTTGGCAAAATCATCAATGCCAGTTTGTGGATGTTCAACCCACATCTCTCAATATAGACCCCGCTTTAATTTCCAATCAGCAGTGGCAACAAGCTGACGGTGTGGTAGCCACCCATGTATTCGGTAACCCCTGTGCAGTTGAAGATATTGAGAAAAAAGCCATACAAACGAATACCAAAGTGATCTACGATGCGGCTCATGCTTTTGGCTGTCGATATAAAGATCAATCTCTACTGAATTGGGGAGATGCGAGCACCCTTAGCCTGCATGCAACAAAGATTTTCCATACCGTGGAAGGTGGTGCGATTATCTTCCGAAATGAACAAGACTTATTAACCGCTAAGCAGTTGATTAATTTTGGTTTTGATAATAACCAGTTTCCTAGCCTGGTTGGTATTAATAGTAAAATGAGTGAAATTCATGCCGCAATGGGTTTAGCTCTACTGGATAATATCGATGATATTCAGCAACAACGGATAAATTCGGTTGCTTGCTATCAATCGGAATTGCGCTCAGTGGTTGAATTTCAAACTTGGGTTGATGACTCAAATAACAATGGTGCTTATATGCCAGTGTTGCTAGAGTCGGAACAACAAGTGTTACAGGTGATGAGACGACTGCTGGAAAAAGGGATTCAAACCCGCCGCTATTTTTACCCAAGCTTGTCTCAGGTGCCATGTTACGGGATGGATGGTGATACTCCAATTGCCAATCAAATCAGCACACGCATACTCTGCTTACCACTCTATTATGGGTTAACTGAAGATGATATTCGTTACATTACTAACGCTCTCAAAGTGGCATTAATATCGTGATTGTTCATATTTTTGAAAATATTCCCCACCATTATCATAACTTTATTCAGTTTTATGCCAATCATGGTAGTGGTGGAGCTTTTCCTCCAATTAATCAGCATAAAGTCTATATTCAAGCTTCTGGAGACACGGCGAAAGACAGTGAAAATAGTCAGCAGTTAAATAAAACAGGAGTGAGCCAAGTCACATTATACTCCAGTCATAAAGAGTTGCTTACCTTACTGAGTCGTGAGAAAGCCGGTTCTCAGTTTATATTCCATAGTTTACTCTCTCGTTGGTTGTGGCTGAGTTTACTCTTTTCTTCGGTGACGGCTCGTTCGCACTGGGTGAGTTGGGGGGCCGATCTATATCAGCATGTGTTGAACCCTGTTCAGGGGCAACAAAAAACTAATGAAAAATCGACCTTTAAACAAAAAGCGATCGTTAAGCAAAAAGATAGATTGAAACAAAAGCTAGCTAAATGGATTCAGAGCATCGCATCTCGTCGTATGATGTCTGTAAAATGTTTAAATCCAGGAGATGCAGCATTACTCACATCTGTGTTGGGGCGTAAGACTGTTGATGTATTGCCTTACCCATTAGTTGGGGTTGGACTGCCAGATTGGCTTTCTCCGTTTGGAGGAGAATCCGTGTCACTACTACTCGGAAATTCAGCAGCACCAAGTAATAATCATTTTGAGTTGATCGATGCCGTTGCGGGGTTAGCAGATAGCCGTGTGATGGCTTATATGCCGCTTAATTACGCAGGGAGTGAAGAGCACACCGCAAAGGTCATCAGTTATGGAAAACAACAGTTAGGCTCTGCTTTTCATCCTATAACTGAGATGTTGACGAAAGATCAATACGATAAATTGTTGGCTTCTGTTGATGGGGCCGTGTTTGCTCATGATCGTCAGCAAGGGCTGTATGTGGCTTACTATATGATGCTTCATGGTAAAAAGTTATTTTTAAAAGCCAGTACCAGTACCTACGACAATTTTGCTCATTATGGTTTTGCAGTTGAAACCTTGGAACAACTCGCGAACCAGTCATATCAGAACTTATCGACTTTTAAAGACGAGGTTCGGTTAGCGAATCAGTCAATATTGAACCAAAGCTTTACGGAGCAAGCCTTAGGGCCAAAATGGGGCGATTTTTTCAAGCAGGTTACCATTAATAGTCGCGGTGGGCACAAAGAATGACCATTGCAAAGTTAGTTGTCAAAGGGGTCTCTTGGACTGCTCTTGCTACTGTTATTCGTGCATCTCTTCAAATTGCTCAGTTGGTTATTCTTGTGCGCTTTTTGCAACCTGCTGAATTGGGCGTTTTGGCATTAGTCAATATAGTGGTGGGGTTAGCTCAGATATTTGCAGATGCTGGACTTTCTAATGCCATTATTTATCATAAGGATCTGAGTGGGAAAAGGTTAAAGCAGCTTTATTTAGTTAATATTTCATTTGGGGCTTTTATTGCGGTTTTGGTCGGGACGACGGCTTATCCAGTTGCCTCATTTTTTAATACGCCAGATTTGACGAGTTTGTTGTTGATGCTATGCCCGATCTTCTTTATTCGTAGTTTTAGTCAACAGCCCAATGCGTTGTTACAAAAAGAGCTTAATTTTCAGGCGCTCTCGAAAGCAGAGACACTATCGGCAGTCGTTGGGTTTATCATATTAATTGCTGGTTTGCTACTTGGGTATAAACTTTATGCAGTTGTTGCCTCTCAGTTAGTGAATGCCTGCATTTTAGTGCTACTTCTAAGGCGCGCTATTGATTGTCCGTTGCCTAGCTCTCTTTCTATTGGTTGGAAAGAGAATAAGCAGCCCTTTATTTATGGTTTATATCAATCAGGTGAAGCCTTAATTAATTATTTGAGTTCGCAGTTTGACCAACTGTTATTAGGTAAATTGCTGGGTGCCGAGGTTCTTGGTGTTTACTCTTACGTGAAGGCGTTAGTATTTCGTCCGGCAATGCAGTTGATCAACCCTATTGTACACAGAGTCACGTTTCCTTTGATGACAAAGTACAAAGATACCCACGGCCTAGCAGATATGTATCAACGTATCATTCAATTTTTGAGTATTGTGAATGTTCCGCTCTATTTAGGGCTTGCGTTATACCCAGGTTGGGCCTTGAACTTAGCCTTTGGTGAGTCGTGGGTTGAGCATTGGGAAGTGTTGCGTTGGCTTTCGTTGTATATGCTACTTATCTCTCTGGTCAATCCTATTGGTGCTTTACTTCGTGCTACTGGGTTGGTGAAGCGAGCATTTTGGTGGAATGTATTAGTTACAGTGGTGCGCCCTGTTGTGGTGTTGCTGAGCTTTCATTATGGTTTAGTCTATTTGGCTAAAGCGCTCTTTATACAACAAATGATATTATGGGTTGCTCATGTCTTTATTTTGTTAAAGCCAGCTTGTCAGCTCTCATTTCGTCGGTACTGCTCTGCGATAATGCTGCCATTGGTTATATTTAGCATTGCTTATAGCGTGGTATGGTTAGCAACGTACATCTTCGGCGAATGGTCAGAGTGGACGCAAGTCCTGTTACTCGCTAGCGTATATATTTTACTATTTTTGCCATTCGCAAAATCCATCATAAGACAAATCAAACAAGGGTAGTTATGCCGGGTTTCTCCTGTTATATCAAGCAACCTCATGCTCAAGCGTGTAATCAACACTTACAAGGACAAAAAGTACATTCCTTTTCTCATGATGGTGTTGTTGGGCAGTTAAACGCTATTCGAGAGAGTGTGGGTTATCGCTATTATGAGACAGAGTCGTTATGTGCTTACCTCCATGGTGATATTTTTAGTGGTCTTAATCATTCTGATCCGTTGATGGCTTTGATTGCATCGCATCAGGAAGGGACGCTATTGCAAGAGCTAGCAAAAGCTAACGGTTATTTTTCATTGATGCTTTACGACAAAGTGTTAAATAAAGCCTATTTTGCAACCGATAGATATGGAATGAAGCCAGTTTATTTTTGGAAGCAAGCGGAGAGAGTCTGCGCGGTTGCTAATGAGCTAAAATCATTGGCGATCCACCCTAGTTTTGATTTGACACCAGATGAGGGTGCCATTGATGCTTTCACTGGATTGGGTCAAATGTTAGAGAACCAAACTTGGTTTGAAAATGCAGAACGTTTAGGTCCATCATGCCTATTAACGGTTGATTGTGATGATAATAGTTATGAACTTAGTCATTACTGGACGTGGGCAAAAGTTAATAAAGTGGGTTCGGTAGCTGCAAATAAAGCCGATGCACTAAGTTTTGATGATGCAACGGATAAACTGTATGAGCTTTATGTACAGGCAATGGAACGCTGTTTAAGTTCGGTTCCTAATTCAACGTTGGCGATCACCTTGAGTGGCGGACTAGACTCTCGCGTGTTACTGGCAGAAGCCGTAAAGCAGTTTTCTGGGAACATTGAAACGTTCACTTTTGGCGTTGAAGGATGTGAAGACAGTGTGATCGCTCAGCAAGTCAGTAATATTGCTGGTGTGACTAACCATTTTCGAGCGATAGATGAAGATAACTGGTTTGCAGGTCGCGATAATGGTGTTTGGACATCTGAAGGGATGTTTAACATTGTGCATATGCATACCTTGGCCTCCGTTCAGAAAATAAGTGATTTCTCATCTTTCCTATTAAATGGATACTGTGGCGATGCGGTGATTGGTGGAAGTTACTTGCTTGGCAATGCACTTAATCAAAAACCGACTCAGGAAACCCTTGAACAAAAATATGGCGAGTTTGCAAAATACATTGATTTAGCCAACCCATATTACGACTGCGAGTGTACAGACCCGGCGATGGTGGTATCAAATCGAGGCGTTCGCTTTGTGGCTTCCGGTTCTGATTTATTGGCCGACCGCCTACACAATTTAAAACCGTTTATGGATACCGATTTACTTGATTTTGTTTATTCACTACCGGATGAATATCGTTATAACAGCCGTTTATATAATGCGATGCTACTTAAGTATTACCCTGATTACTTTGCTACGATACCTTGGCAAAATACAGGTGAAGTGATAACTGTGGAGTGGGATAATCTAGAAGGTAAAAACGCAGAGAGCCTAAAAGGTTCGGTATCACTTAAGAGAACAATCATTAACGCTATCAAGGGTTCTCCTTTTGAATCTTTTAGCCGTCGTATTCATCAGACGTTATTCAGCAATAAAAAGAACTATGTGAGCTACCCCACTTGGATGCGAGAAGATCATTTTATTAGCTATATGCAAAACAAACTGTCTCAACCGTATCAGGTCGAAAATACACTTTTCACGGATAACCAAAAGGCACAGGCGGCACTTAAGCAGTTTGCTTCTGATTATACCATGAAGCCTGAAACCGTTGGAGGCTGGCTCACTTTTTCGCTATACCTTGAAGAGTTAGTCCAAGCTCGTCAGCAAGTTAATCAATCAATTACAGGCAAAGGCTGAATGTATGATGAAACCAAGCGTCTATATTATTGGCTCTGCAGGGCATGCTAAAGTGATTATTGATGCCATTGAAGAGCAAGATAAATACACCATTGCAGGTTTGATTGATGATTATCGAGAGGACGGTGAAACAACGTTGGGCTATTCCATTGTTGGTGGTATGCAATGGTTACTCGAGAAAGCAAAGCAAGCTCCAAATGAGTCGTTATATGCATTTATTGCTGTTGGTGCTAATTATGCTCGGAAAATGCTTAGTGAGAAGCTAGCAGAATATAAAAATATTCAATGCATTACTGTGATACATCCTATGGCATCAGTGAGTAAGCATGCGGTGATTGGCGAAGGTTGCTTTATTGCTGCTCAATCAGTTGTCGCTGTTAATTGCGTACTAAAAGAGCATGTCATCGTAAATCATGGTGCAAGTATTGACCATGATGGCTATTTAGCCGCTTATAGTAGCCTTGCTCCGATGTGTGCTTTGGCGGGTGATGTGAAAGTTGATACTCAAACAGTGGTAGGTTTAGGTGCGGTGGTTTTAGAAAAACTCGACATCGCAGCGTTTTGTGTCATTGCCGCTAATGCTACAGTGCTAGCGTCGGTGGTTGAGTCAAATTCCGTGATGATAGGTTCACCTGCTAAGTATCATCACAGCCGTAAAATTACTGATAAATATTTAAATTAAGAAAATAATGTGAATAAATCATTTTCTATTACGGCTCTATGTTTGCTTTCTTTTTTGGTATTACTGGCTTATACCTCATCATTATCAGTACCTTTTTACCTTGATGATGCCTCTTCTATTTTTGATAATACAAGGGTGCTGAGTGGGCCTATTAGTGATGTAGTTACGATATATGGTGCGAGAGCATTAACTTATGTAACTTTTTGGGCTAATTATCAGGTGCATGAACTCTCTATATTAGGTTACCATGTTGTCAATATAGCCATACACCTTTTTACAGGTTTTGTCGTTTTTGGTTTAACTTATAGCTTATGCTGTTTGTCGTTAAAAAATAAAAATAGCAAACAACAAGTAGCACAATATTTTGCCTTATTTGTGGCGCTTATTTTTGTTATTCACCCTCTGCAAACTCAAGCGGTTACCTACATTGTGCAGAGAACTGCAGCCTTAGTTGCTCTGTTTTATTTACTAAGTTTATGGTGTTACGTATTAGCTCGAACAGCTTCTCAAATGAAGGTTCGTATTGTTTGGTTTATGCTATGTTTAGTCACATTTATTTGTGCGTTATTTACTAAGCAGAACAGCGCGACTTTGCCTGCCGCCATTATTTTACTTGAGTTGATCTTTATTTCGCCTACTTGGTTTAAAAACAAAAAAGTGTGGCTAACGCTTGGTGTTGTAGTCGCAATCGTGACGCTTATTGGTGTTATTCAATCAGACCAAGTATGGAACTTATTTGAGAGGCTCGATAGAGCGACTAGAGAGACTATGGCGATCACACGTCTTGAGTATCTTGACACTCAATTACATGTTGTTGCCGGTTATCTCTATACCTTCTTTTGGCCTCTTCATCTACAGCTAGAGTATGATATTAGCTTACAATCTGGTGACTTTACCCAATCTTATGCTTATTTAGCGTTACACCTCGGCTTTATAGTAACAGCGATACTGTTAGTTAAGCGTATGCCATTAGTTGCTTTTGGAGTGCTGTTTTATTATGTCGCGCACGCAGTCGAGTCATCGATTGTCCCTATTCGAGATTTATCGTTTGAACATAGAACTTATTTGCCAAATTTTGGTCTGATTGTCGCGGTAAGTGACCTTTTGTTTCGGGGTATGACGATACTAAGGGGCAGTAATCGTAGAATAAGCAATGAGCAGTGGTCTTCGGCATCGATACTTTCTATTGTGCTGCTGTCTGTTGTTTTGATTGAGCTTACGGTTAATCGTAATAAGCTTTGGCAAAACCCAGTTGCATTTTATGTTAATGAGTTAGTGTATTCAGAAAATAAACCAAGAGTACATAATGCGTTAGGCCAATCTTACATGGCAGAAGAAAAATGGGAGCTTGCCGCAGACTCTTTTCGTGACGCGTTTTTCTTAGAGTTTGAGAGTAGTATTTATGGCTTTGAAGCTCGTTATTTGAACAATTATGTTGCGGCATTAAAAAACAGTGGAGAAGTCGAAAAAGCGATACAAACCACATTGCAGTATATCGATGTAGCGAAAGACCGCGAATCACGCAGTTTATTAATGACCAATCTTGGGTATATGTTTTTCCAACTTCGTAATGCAGAAAAGGCACATTTAGCGTTTGATAAAGCATTAAAAATTGGCAAGAATAAAGCACCATTAGAGAGCCACCTAGGCATGGGGTTGAGTTTATGGGCTTTACAGCGCCCGCAAGAGGCTAAACCATTTTTCTTATATGTTATAAAAAGAGATCCAACACACACTTACGCTAAGCAATTGTTGGGTCAACTAAAACAACTTGGGTACTGATTGAATCATACTCAAGTAGAGTAATAACACGCTAAAAAAGTAGGTAACTCCAATCATGTTAAAAAAAATCATATTGACTATTTCTGTTTTGTTTATGAGCCAAGCGTGGGCAAGCGCAGATCTTGAACAATTAACCAAAGAAGCTAAACAAGGTAATGATTTCGCAGCATATCAATTAGGCACCCTTTATAATGAGGGGCGTGGAGTAGATAAAGATACTAAGCAAGCGTTCGACTGGTTTCTACGTGCTGCTCGTTTAGGTAATGCACAAGGCCAGAGCCGTGTTGGTTTTAAATACGCAATTGGTAACGACACTAATAAGGATATGGTGAAAGCGTATGCGTGGTTTGATGTGGCATTTAAGAATGGCCATATAAAATCTGAAGAATTTAGGAAGAAAGCAGAAAAAGATTTAACAGAAAGTCAAATCAATGAGGCCCAAAAGCTGTCCGAAAAGTGGTATCGATTGTACAAAACTAAGAAGATAACCAAGTAATATGTTTCGAATAAAACAGTAGGAATACCAGCTACTGTTTTTTATTCGCTACCTACCTACCTACCTACCTACCTACCTACCTACCTACCTACCTACTACTGATGTGCCTGTAATACTTTTTAATCCCTAACCTATCAGGTATTATATGCAGCTAAATTGAGACGTTAAATAGTTTTTGGGGGCTTTACCTAAGGGCGGTAGCGTGCTGTAACGAAGGAGTTACATGAAAAAGGCCATAGTCATTCCTGCGTTTAATGAAGAGCTTAGCATAAGATTGGTGCTCAACTCCCTGCTCGAACATACCACTATAGATATTGTTGTCGTTGATGATGCGAGTTCCGATCATACTGCAACAATAGTGAAAGAGGATTCCAACGTTATACTGTTATCGCTAGCATCCAATTTAGGTGCTTGGAAAGCCATGCAAACCGGTATTCGCTATTGTTACAATAATGGCTATGACAAGGTCATTACCTTCGATGCTGATGGGCAGCATTTGCCGAGTAGCCTCCCTATCTTATCCGCTGAAATCGCACAAACAAACCATGATGTTGTTATTGGTTCATGCACCCAAAGAGGGAGCATGGCTCGTCACATCGCATGGCGCTTATTTCGGATCTTATCGGGAATTAGAGTTCAAGACCTTACTTCTGGCTTACGAATTTATAACCGTGCAGCAATGGCCGTATTAAGCACCCGAGAGGCATCTCTACTTGAATATCAAGATGTAGGTGTACTGCTCATGCTTAAAACATTTGGCTTAACGTTCTCGGAAGTCCAAGTCGAAATGAACTCACGTGTCGGAGGCATTTCACGAATTTTTTATTCATGGCGAGCGGTTGCGTATTATATGGTACACACCAGTTTATTATGTATAAGCAAAGTGCGTAAAAGCAATGAACTACAATATCAAACGCGTCTTTCTAAGCAAGGGCGAAACCATTAAGGCAACCTTGTGCATTATCAACTTTTTTCAGCCTTAATTGGCATCGGCTTTTTTATTACCGCCTTTATTTTGGTCAGGCGAGATACAATTTTACCAGGTTCAGCATTACGCTGGACCTTATTATCTGTCGTTATTCTCGTGCTTGGTTTTTTTCCTCGCTTTTCGGATATTATCGCGGCTACCTTAGGGGTCGCTTACCCACCTATTATTCCTGTTCTTTTTGCTATTGTTATTTTGTTTTTAAAAGCATTATTGAATGATATTGAAAGAACAAAAGACAGAATAAGAATAGAGCGACTTATCCAACGAGTAGCAATGCTAGAGCAAAAGATCGACAACAATATACAGAAAAAGAATTCACGTATTAATTAGAGTTATTTATGAATAAAAATATCTACCCCGTTATCTTATCGGGTGGCTCAGGTACCCGTCTTTGGCCTCTTTCTCGTAAACATTATCCAAAGCAGTTGCTTAAGCTTATAAGTGATAAAACAATGTTGCAAGAAACAGCACTGCGCTTAGATTACGACAATGATCCTATTGTTGTGTGTAATGATACTCATCGTTTTATGGTGGCTGAACAATTACAAGAAATTGGTAAATTAAATAGTCAAATCATCTTAGAGCCAGTTGCTCGTAATACTGCCCCTGCGATCGCGTTATCAGCCTTTGCAGCGTTAGATAAAAACCAAGAAGCAATATTAGTTATTTTGCCTGCGGATCATGTGATCACCGATGTTACTGCTTTTCAAGAATCAGTCAAAATAGCACTAGAGAGTGCCGAACAAGGTGCATTAGTAACATTTGGGGTGATCCCAACCAAACCTGAAACGGGTTATGGTTACATTCAAGCAAAAGAGAAAGGCCAAGCTATATCTCCAATAGCACAATTTGTAGAAAAGCCAGAGCTAAAAACCGCAGAGCGTTATGTAGAGAGCGGCGACTACTTTTGGAACAGCGGCATGTTTGTGTTTAAAGCACAATGCTTTCTTGATGAGCTACAACAGCATAACCCTGAAATGTTCTCAGCAGTGCAAGCGGCTTACGAAAATAAAGTTCAAGATCTTGATTTTATTCGGGTCGAAAAAGAGAGCTTTGAACAGTCACCAGATGACTCTATTGATTATGCTGTAATGGAAAAAACCACCAAAGGCATGGTATTACCCATTAATGTAGGTTGGAGTGATGTTGGCTCATTCACTGCATTATGGGAAGTGCTTTCAAAAGATGAAAATGGTAATGCAGCCCTTGGTGATGTTCAGTTTATTGATAGCCATAACTGCTTAGTACAATCAGAGAATCAATTGGTTGCAGCAATAGGAGTAGAAGATATTGTTGTGGTTGGCACAAAAGACTCGGTACTTGTTGTACACAAGGACAAAGTACAAGACGTTAAAAAAGTAGTAGATAGGCTTAAGCAAGAAAACCGTTGTGAACACTTGCTGCACAGAGAGGTGTATCGTCCTTGGGGCAGCTATGACTCATTAGAAAGTGGTGAACGCTTTCAAGTTAAACGCATTAACGTTAAGCCGGGAGCTTCACTGTCAAAGCAGATGCATCATCACAGAGCAGAGCATTGGATAGTCGTTTCTGGCACCGCGATTGTTGAAGTCGATGATAAAGAGACCTTATTGTCTGAAAACCAATCTGTCTATATTCCGTTAGGAGCAACACACCGTTTAACTAACCCAGGAAAAATTGAGTTAGAGATGATAGAAGTACAAAGTGGTTCTTACTTAGGTGAGGATGATATTGTGCGTTTTGAAGATGTGTTTGGGCGTTGTTAGGAAGTATTATGCAGATGATTAGTTCTTTGTGGAGTTATAGGGGGGTAATAGTAGATAAGGTTACTCAAGATTTTTTTGGTAAATATCGTCGTTCTCTTTTGGGCTCACTATGGATGATTATAGAGCCTCTTTCTATGATTGTTATTTATACATTGATATTCTCAACAGTTATGGGAGCCAAGATGCAAGGAAATGATAATCCATGGGCCTATAGTATATACTTGTGCTCAGGATTATTGTGTTGGGAGTTATTCCAACAAGTTATTTCTCGTTCTTCCGGCGTATTTATAGAGCAAGCAAATTTGATAAAAAAAGTTAGTTTTCCTCGCTCGATATTACCGTTGGTTATTGCTATCTCATCCACTTTTCAATATGCCATATTTTTTTCAATTTTTGCCGTTTTCTTGATTGTGATTGGGCAATTTCCCACACAGGCTGTACTAGCCTTGCCCTTTGGTTTGCTGTCAGTATTGATACTTGCAATAGGTATTGGTTTGATTGTTGGCATTTTTAATGTTTTTTTTCGTGATGTTAGTCGTCTTGTAATTGTTACCTTGAATTTTTTATTTTGGGGCACTCCTATTGTATATAGCTTGGAACTTGTCCCTGAACAATTTTCAAATATAATTCTACTTATTAATCCTCTCGCATCAATTGTTGAATTTCATCACAAAATATTTCTTTTTAATAAGGTTCCTGATCTTGAAATATTGTTATTCCCAACATTGGCAGGATTAGCTTTGTGCCTATTGGGGGGCTGGTTGTTTATTCGTTTAGAAGGGGAAATAGTGGATGAACTTTAATCATGCTTAAGATTACAGATATTGGTAAGAGCTATAAAAAATATAATAGCCAGTTTTCAAGATTCCTAGAGCTTATCACTGGGGGGTATTGGAAAAAACATGAACAGAATTGGGTTATTAATGATATTAATTTCGAAGTGGAAAAAGGACAATCTGTAGGTATTGTAGGCCGAAATGGGGCAGGAAAGAGCACATTATTAAAGATTATCACGGGAACGACAAAAGCGACAAGCGGCAGTGTTATATGTGAAGGAAGGATTGCTGCAATCCTAGAGCTAGGTATGGGTTTTGATCAAGATCTATCAGGAAGGCAAAACGCAATTATGGGATTGCATCTTCTAGGTTTGAATGGAGATGAAATTAACCAAAAAATTGCTGAGATCGCATCTTTTTCTGAGTTAAATGAGTACTTTGATTTACCAATTAGAATATACTCTAGTGGAATGCTAGTAAGACTTGCTTTTAGTATAGCTACATCGTCAAATCCTGATTTATTAATAGTAGATGAAGCTCTTTCTGTCGGAGACGCATATTTTCAGCAGAAATGCACTTATGTTATTGAAAATTACAAAAAAAAAGGTGGGACATTGCTGTTTGTCTCTCATGATCCAAATACAGTAAAAAGCATTTGTGATAGTGCTATTCTTTTGGAGGGTGGCCGCCTTGTTATGTCTGGTTCTCCAAAAGATGTTATTGATTTTTATCAGTCCAAAATACTGTCTTTATCAGATAGAAGTGCTGACAAAGTTGAATTTAGTTCAAGCAAAGAAAATAAATCATTATTGAGAGGTACTTCTGTTACGAGTAATGGTGATGCCGAGCTCTTAAATTTTCAATTATTAGATAAATCCAGAAATGCAATATCGTATATAGATAGTGATGATTTGTTGGTAATTAACTATGTTGTTAAATTAAATAAAGATTTCGAAAGGGCTGCATTTGGATTAATAATAAGAGACAAGTTAGGGCGTTCTCTATATGAGACGACAACTTATGGACAGAGATTTCCAGATCAATATTTTAAATGTAATTCAGTTGTAACAGTTAAATTTGAACTTGATTTTAATTTATTTCCCGGCCAATATTCATTTTCAATTGGGGTGGCCAATAAAGGGTTTTCTAAAAGTGAATTTGAAGAATATTCTTTGCTAGTTCAGGATGTCGCAATTATTCAGGTTTTAGAATCATCCTCACATGGTTTTTATGGTGGAGTGTTTAACATGAAACCGCTTATAAACATAACTGCTGGAGAACAAAACCTATGAATTCTGAGATAATTAAATATTTAGAAAGAATTGAGCATAAACTTAATGCTGTCAGTTCTATATCTGAAAACTCCTTAAGTTCTACGTCGCATTACTTCAAGAGAAATACTTTGCCAAATGATAGTGGGTTATCACAGAAGCTATTTTGTACTACTTTATCTGGGCTATATAATAATAGACAGATAAATACTGAAGAATTGATGAATTATGGATTTCGTGTGTTTTCACAGAATGACGAAGATGGGATTATTCTTGCTATTTTTTCAATTATTGGTTTTACAAATAAAAAAGTACTCGAAATTGGTTCTAATTGTAATGACTCTGATATAGGCATTCCTGAAAACTGTAGTACAAATTTGATTGTAAACCATAATTGGCACGGAACAATTATTGACATAGACACTACTGCTTGTGAACAATTAACGTACTTCTTCGCAAGAAGCTTTTCAACTAAACATTTTCATCATGAGACTAATGGGGATAATTCATATTATAACCCCGTCATTATGAATCATGCAGTTTCACCAGAAAACGTTGAGCAACTGATATTAAACGACTCTTCTGACCAGTGTTATGATCTTGTTGTAGTAGATATAGATGGTGAAGATTTTGATGTAGTTAAAAACATGCTTAGATTTAAACCTAGAGTTTTAATCGTTGAGTTCGAGAAGAGGTTTAAGGGTGATTATTCTGTATATCAGAGTGAACGTTCTGAATTCAACAAACGGTTTAATCAATCTGGTACGGCGTCTTTGCCTGCTTGGGAAAAACTCCTATTGCAAGCGGGGTATTCATTAGTTGCAGTTAATCACCCATGCTTTAATGCATTTTTTGTACTTGACAGTGAAAATAATGGAAAACTTCAAACCACGACAACAAAAGAAATATTTATAACCCACAACGCTTTCGGTAATGTTTCAACTGATTTTTGGATAGAACCAGATTCTAGTTGGCACAAGTATTAACTAACAAAAAAATTAACTTTTGGAATGAATTCATGAACAAGAAAAAGGCACTTATTACTGGAGTAACTGGGCAAGATGGGTCATATCTTGCAGAGTTATTGTTGGAAAAAGGATACGAAGTGCATGGTATTAAACGTCGCTCTTCTTCATTTAATACAGACCGCATAAATCACATCTATCAAGACCCGCATGTATCGGAACCCAATTTTTTTCTTCATTACGGGGACCTAACTGATACTTCAAACCTGACTAGAATTTTGAAAGAAGTTCAACCAGATGAAGTTTACAACTTGGGGGCGCAATCGCATGTAGCTGTAAGTTTTGAATGCCCTGAGTATACAGCCGATACCGATGCAATAGGTACCTTACGTTTGCTAGAAGCTATCAGGTTTTTGGGACTTGAGAAAAAAACAAAATTTTATCAAGCATCAACCTCTGAATTATATGGTGAAGTTCAGGAAATACCTCAGAAAGAAACGACACCTTTTCATCCTCGTTCCCCATATGCAGTAGCAAAAATGTATGCCTATTGGATTGTAGTGAACTATAGAGAATCCTACGGTATGTATGCATGCAATGGCATTCTCTTTAACCATGAATCACCTCGACGTGGCGAGACTTTTGTTACTCGAAAAATAACCATGGCCATAGCTAATCTTGCATTAGGAATAGATGATTGTTTATATCTTGGCAATATGGACGCTCTACGTGACTGGGGTCACGCTAAAGATTACGTTCGTATGCAGTGGATGATGCTGCAACAGAATGAACCTGAGGATTTTGTTATTGCAACGGGTAAACAAATCTCAGTCAGGGAGTTTGTTACTCTATCAGCCAAAGAGCTAGGCATAAGTATAGCGTTTACTGGTGAAGGGGTTAATGAGGTTGGTACGGTCTCTTCAATAAAAGGAGAAAAAGCACCAAACCTTAAAGTCGGTGACATAATTATACGTGTAGATAAACGCTACTTCAGACCAGCAGAAGTTGAGACATTACTAGGTGACCCATCCAAAGCGAAAGAAAAACTGGGCTGGGAACCACTAACTACAGTTGAAGAAATGTGTTCAGAAATGGTAAAAGCTGATTATAAAAAAGCACAGTTTGAAGTTGTTAAATTGAAGATGATGGAGGACTAACTGTTATGGAATTTAAAAAAGTATTAGTAACAGGTGCTAATGGCATGCTGGGTAGTGCACTTTGTGATGCACTAAGTAATGTTGAAAATATAAAAGTAATCAAACTTACTCGTGACGAATGTGACTTATTGAATTCTACAGAAGTTGATGATTTTTTCTCCCATCATAAACCTGATTTTGTTTACCATTGTGCCGCTAAAGTAGGTGGCATTGGTGCAAACAAGCAGTATCCTGTTGAATTCTTGATGCATAACGTGCAAATTCAAAATAATGTATTCTCTGCTGCTCATAAAAATAATGTCGAACGGTTAGTCTTTTTTGCTTCAAATGCCGTTTACCCTAAAGATATATCTCGCCCAATTGAGGAAGTGGATATTTTGACTGGGGCACCAGAAGAAACTGTTCGGCCCTATGCCATAGCTAAGTTAGCTGGAATTGAATTGTGTCATTCTTATAATAAAGAGTACGGCACTAAATTTCTGGCGCTGATCCCTGTCAATTTATATGGACCTAAAGATAACTTTCACCCAGAAAATTCACATGTCTTACCAGCTCTGATACGCAAGTTTCATATCGCTAAGGAGCAAAATGATGTGTCTGTCGAAGTCTGGGGTTCGGGTAATCAGCGTAGGGAATTTATGTGTAGTCTTGATCTCGCACGTATTGCCGTTGAAGTTATGAATTTCGATGAACAGAAGTTTACAGATGTGTGCGAGTCTTATCCTCCACTTGTAAACATAGGCGTAGGGACAGATATAAGCATTAAAGAATTGGCTGAAGTAATTTCTAAACATGTAGGTTTTGAAGGTACGATCCAGTTCGATAGTTCTAAGCCTGAAGGAATAAGTAAGAAACAAACATCTGTGACCAAAATGCATTCACTTGGTTTGCATCATCAAATTCCTTTCGATGAAGGGGTTTCAATTATTTATAAATATTTCACAGATTTCGTTTATAAGTCGTAGGTATTAAAAGTATAAAATGGGATATATAATGAAGTTAGCAGTAAATGGTAAGCCACTCGTTTTAAATAATGGCTTACTTGGTAAAATTGCAGTTGTAAGAATGTGGCCTGACTTGCAAACAGCCGAAGATGAAGTTATTGCACGAATTAGTAACACATGTGATTTGTTAGGATTAGAACTCAGTATTGTTGATACTGCTGGCTGTTTAGTAAATTATCCTCATAGTAAGATTACTTCAAATGATGTTGATTTTGTTATACATCTCCATTTTGAAACACCTAAGACATATGATGCATTTTCTTTTGTTACTTTGTGGAACCCCTTAGATTTCTACCATGAGTGGGGATATCGTAAGTACTCTACAAACTTAATGACCCACGATGATTTTCTTAGTTGCGGTTCAGAATCTGCAGATGACCACATAAAAAGGCAAATTGTGGCTTCAAACTCTCATCTAGAACCCGATTTAACCTTATTCCATTCATTGCCAGAACCGTACTATGAACCAAATCTTGGTGATAAAAAATTGTTTTATGTAGGGATAAACTGGGAGCGGTTAGGCAAGGGGGTCGGCCGTCATGATGGATTACTTAAGGCTCTAGATGCTACCGGAGACCTGGCGATATATGGTCCAAAAATATTCCATGGGGTAGACGTCTGGGAAGGATACTCTAGCTATGTAGGGCCGATTCCTTTTGATGGAACCTCGGCAATTAAAGCGATACATAAAGCGGGTATCTCTTTAGTTTTGTCTTCAGAAGCACATAAAAAAGCCTCATTGATGTCAAGTCGCCTGTTCGAAAGTTTAGCTGCTGGCGCAGTGATTATTGTCGATGAAAATGCTTTTGCTAAGCAGCATTTCGGCGATACTTTGCTTTATATTAAAACTGAAAATGTTGCAGCAGATAATGTTACTGGACAAGTAAGGAAACATTTAGATTGGATTAATGATAATCCAGATGAAGCAATTGCATTAGCTAAGAGTGCTCAAAAAATATTTAAAGAAAAGTTCGACATGTCGAAGTCGGTTGAAAATATTTATTCTTCACTACCTGGAAGAAAAAAAGAGCTGGAAAAAAAATGTTTAAGCAAAGCTAATAGCAACGTGGTCAATGTATTCGGATTGCTGTTAAAATATAATAAAGAAAATCTTCATAAAATAATTTCAAACTTTAACAAGCAATCATATGAGTCAAAAAAATTATTAATTGTTATAGATTCTGAAGAATATAGAGTATTTAATTCTGAAATAAACTCACTTATTTCATTCGATACTATTAAGGTGGTAACAGTTGACCTGTACAAACGGAATGAAAAAAATGTGATTGTGAATGAGAATACATTTGGAACTGTTTTTTATCCTTTATTAGCCAATCTAAACGAAACAGAACTGTTTTCGTTACTTCCTCCTAATGAAACATTGTTTTGTAATCATTATAGTAGCTTAGTCAGAGCATTTGAAGATGATGAAGGACTAGAACTCGCCCACAGTGATGTTCTATTTAAACATAAACACGAAGAGAAACAATTTTTTGATTTAAGTATTGATATCACTCCATTCAATAATGAATACAATAACCCTATGGGGATGTCTAGATTACTTTTTAAAATGAATGCTAAACCTTGGTTGCATCATACGTTAAAGTATATGAACTGGGGATTAATCGACACTTTAGTTTACAAGTCTGAAAAAGTTAAAAGGGTATCAAGGGCTTCTTGTACTGTTGACATTCAACAGTTACTTTATCCTAACTTAGAAAACTTTGAGCTAGATGCTGAACTTCTAATGGATGGTATGTTGCAAGAGGAACGTACTGAGTTTTTAGTAAGCCGATATGGAAACAAATCGACATCTCAAGCTGTTCTTAGAAGTCAAAACTTACTTTCAAATAATAAAAAAATAAAATTTAACACTTATTCCATAGAAGAAAGACAAGAGATTATTGCTCATTTACTAGAATCTTTAACGCTCCCATCTTGGTTATTGTCAATTGTCAGAAAGGGACATTCTATGCTGACAAAACGAAAATAATTATTGAGGTTAACTTTTTATGAATAATTTTGAGACAGATAAATTAATTGATCTAATAACAAATAGTCATTATTTAATTTTAGAACGACTTGATCAAATGGGTCAATTTATTAAAGAACAAGTTAATAATCGTTTGTTGACTATTGAGTGGTTGACTAATGGCCAAAAATATAAAGTAGATCATTTGGTTAAAATATTAGATATACTAAATCGTCAACAACAACTGGATTGCTCAATGGTTCAGGGTTTTCTTGCTGATTATCCAAATTACAAGTCTAAATGTACACAGTCAATAGCAGTAGATTCTAATGATACTCAAGATCCTGAATCTACGTTCGAGGGGGCAGTGCCTAAACCTGAGCTTGTAAACGCATGTGAACGTATCATGAAAAAGCCAAAGCTTATTGGATGTGGTTCAGGTGCATAAGTCTATGACTTCCTCTCTAAAGGCCATTTTGCCATTGGTTTTGATGGTAGTGATGGATGTAAAAAATTTAATGTAGGTTTTTGGAATGACATAACGCACCTACATACTTGTGATGTGACTAAAGTATTCAGTTTTGTGAATGAAGAAGAAACTGAAATACTTTTTGATGTCATATCAATGTGGGAAGTTTTTGAACATATCCAAGAAAACGATTGTTCACTTATTCTGAGTAATATAAAGAAAAATTTTTCCGACAAAGGTATTTTTGTTGGATCCATTTCTACTTTGGAATATGTAAATTCAGAAACAGGTGTTCCTTATCATGTCACAATCAAGGATGAGGAATGGTGGCGTGAACTTTTTTATGACAACGGGCTAGAATTTGTAGAATCTGAGTTTGATTTCCATGAATATTGTCGAGGGGTAGGTAGTAGGTTCCAAGACCCTCATTCATACCGGAAGTATCCATCTGCTGGCTTTCATTTTGTAGCTAAAAAGTCGATGACTTCTAGTTAAAGGTAGATTATGTCCAAAAATATAATAGTATATGATTTTTTTGCTGCTCAGGGTGGGGCTGAATTTTTCACTAAGAAAGTGGCTGAATTATTTAAGGCTGACATTGCGACTGGCTATATAGACAGTAACCAATTTGATACATCTACTTTAGAGTCTTTCAATGTTAGAAATCTTGATTTGTTTACAGGCAACAATGTCATTAGATATTTTAATTTGAATTTCGGTTTCAGTAGATTTGGTCATAAAAGTAGCCAATACGAAAACATCATATTATCAGGAAACCATGCTCTTTCGGCGGCTTCAACAATAAAAAATGCAAATGTCATATATTATTGTCATACAATACCTAGATTTGCTTATGACTTGTATGATTACTACTTCTGTAAAATGGGCTTGTTAAAAAAAATCCAATTTTACTTTTTTTGTAAGTACATCCGTTGGAATTTTAATCGTAATATTAAATATGTAGATAAATTTATTTGCAATTCAAACAATGTAAAAAAACGAATAAAAGTCCACACAGGACACGACGCTGAAGTTATTTACCCGCCAGTGGATATTCAAGATTATACCTTTATTAAGCAGGGAGACTATTACCTATCTACGGCGAGGCTAGAAGACCACAAACGTGTTGAATTGATTGTAAAGGCATTCATATCAATGCCAGATAAAAAGTTAGTAGTCGCATCTGGTGGTACGTTACTTGAGCCTTTAAAGGAGTTAGCTAAAAATTCATCCAATATTTATTTTACCGATTGGATAAAAAAAGAGCGGCTTGTTGAGCTTATGGGGGAGTGCATTGCTTCCATTTATATTCCAATCGATGAAGACTTTGGAATCTCACCAGTTGAATCCATGGCTGCTGGTAAACCAGTAATTGGAGTTAATGAAGGTGGATTAAAAGAAACGATTATTCACAATGAGACCGGGTATTTATGTGATACTGATTTAAAAATCAGTTCATTATGTGATGCGGTTGAATATCTGAATCCCGAAAGAGCTTTGCTGATGAAGGAGCAATGTATTACGAATAGCCACTGCTTTAGTGTAGAGAATTTTACCGATGATTTTGATTCCATTCTACCAAAATAAGTAACAAATTAACTTCAAATTCATTTAAATGACAATCGGTCGGGTCAATGCCAACTTTTAAAACTTTATTTATTTACTTCTTAGTTCTTTTTCTACCACCTTTCGTAGGTTGGTATATTATCGGTGCCAATGAATGGGATTTATCTGTTCCTTTTGTATACGGCATGCATGATGACGTATGGCAACTCTTATTAACAAAAGGACTTTTCGACAATGGCTGGGTTTTACATAATGCGTATTTAGGTGCTCCAGATGTTGCGAATTGGCATTACCATTCTGCTGCTCAATCTAGTTCCCTTCACTCAATCTTATTGAAATTCATTTCAATTTTTATTGCGGAACCGATTAAAGCTCAACAAATATACTATTTTATAAATTTTTCCCTCATATCTTTGACATCTTACGTTACTTGTAGAGCACTCAAGATATCCACTTTACTGTCTATCGCTGTTGGTATTATTTTCTCACTTACAACATTCAGATTTAATGCAATTTTTTACTCATTTTTAGGTAATTACTTTATGATACCGCTGGCTATCTTAGTAATTGTTTGGAGTTCGATTGGTATTTACAGTAGGTATAATGAAAAATCTTTATCGTTACGAAGACAATTATTTCTTTTATTAAGAAATAAAAAGTTTTTACTAAGTTTGATCATTATATCTTTAACAGCAATATCAGATGGCTACTATGCATTTTTTACCATTCTGCTTTTTGGTTTTTGCTCTATCTTGGTGATCTTCAGTTCAAAAAAATACAACGTTATTGATTCAGCCATTCCTTTATGCTTTGCATTTCTCATTATTACTATAAATCTTCTGGTAATGATTCCAATTCAAAACTACAAGGAAGCTAACTTTGATGAATTTAATCCTAAAGGTATACCTGACCAAAGTTTAGTTAGAAAGCCTATGGAAGCAGAAGTGTATTCTAGCAGCTTTAAGCTTTTAATTGCACCATCTCCTTCACATCAAGTGCAATTTGTCGGTAACATCGCCAGAAAAATGATTGATTCCAGTGATGAGGCCAGAGCATTTCCAACAATCGTTCCTATTGTACCTTTAGGTACTGTTGGTGGCTTTTGCTTTATTTTTACATTATTTGTTTTGATGTTTAGAAGTTCATCTAACCACAACGCAAACTTAACCTATTTCGAAGATGTCAATTTAAAACTAAAATCTTTAGCTTTACTGTCTTTGTTTGTCTTTCTCTGTTCAATCTCTGGTGGAATAGGTACTATCATTGCCCTTATTTATCCTACGATAAGGGCTTATGACCGTTTCCCGCTGTTTTTATTATTTCTAGTGTTAGTAACTTTTTCATATTGGATAACATCTAAATATAAAGAAAAATTTGGAAACAGGTTATTTGTTTTAACTATATTTTTTGCAACTACATTTTCAGTTTGGGATCAAACTCCAAGAAGTGCATATAAGCCTTTCACTTTACCTCATGTAAGTAGGTTTATTGCTGAAGATACATTTATTAAATCTATTGAATCTCAATTACCTTCGAATTCTATGGTGTACCAATATCCATACTCTCAGTATTTAAGTGATAATAAATATTACGGTTGGGGAGCGTTCTCTCATATGCGAGCCTACCTGCACTCCAAGAGTTTAAGGTGGAGTAATGGAGCATCAAAGAATAGTAAGGTTGACCTTTGGCATGAGAAGTTATCACGTATTCCGTTGATTGATAGAATTTCTCAGTTATCATTATATGGATTCTCTGGGATATTAATTGATAGATTGGTTGTTAGTGATGATGAGTTTGATAAGTTACAAGTACAGGTTTTAGATAAATATGGATTGAAAATTAAGACAAATGACGGAGCTAAAATGGCATTTGTTAAGTTACCTAACTTAGGATTTAAACTTATATATGATGACAAATTTGAGTTTCCGTCATCTGTGGAAATAATGGAACCACTTCAGTTTTCTTCCGAACATTTACCCAGCTATATTAATAGAGACATTCTTTTAAGTTTGATTAGGAATGATCTTGGTTCTACTCCTCAAATCATCTTATTTAACCAGCACCCAGGGTTATTTGACGCTGAACTTTTTAATTTGTCTTCTGGTAATTTGCAGAATAATTTGCCTACAGATTTCTTACTCGGCGATTTGAGCTGTATGGATAATATTATTCTAGATGTGAACTCGTCTGCTCAGTTCTCATTGCGGGTGAAAAATAATTCTAGGTTCGATTGGTACCTCAATTCAGGAACAAGGCCAATTGCAATAGGTTTTCATCTCTATGATTTAGAAGGCAATCTGTTGATTTGGGATAACGGCTATCGATATTCCAATTCAAGTTTAATAAAAGTATCTACTTCTAATGAGCTGCGTGTAAAGGTTAGTGATCTAAACCTAGATTTAGGCAGTTTTCCAGATAATAATTTCAATATAGAATTCATGCTATTACAGGAAGGTAATTCTTGGTTCAATGTGAACCCTTCAAATAAAATGTGTCGCGTGAAAATTGTAAAAGGGGGGTGAAAGTTTATGTTTATTTTGTTTCCGGTTGTTTCTTCGTTGGGGTGTTTTTGTGATTTCTATTGAAAAGTTATCTTATGATATATTAGTAGTTGGTGGTGGTTTCTATGGCGCTTATATTGCAGAACATTTTGCCTTACTAGGTCGAAAGGTTTTATTGTGTGAAAAAGAAGGGGATTTGCTTCAAAAGGCTTCTTTTTCAAACCAAGCACGTGTTCATAATGGCTATCATTATCCCAGGAGTGTGCTTACAGCATTAAAATCTAGGGTCTCATTTCCTCGGTTTAATGAGGAATTTCGAAGTTGTATTGATGATTCTTTCGAAAAATATTATATGATTGGCCAGCCTCTAGGAAAAGTTACGTCAAATCAGTTTGAAGCTTTCTGCAAGCGGATCGGAGCTCCATGTGAAAAAGCACCACAATCCATTTTAGAACTTACAAATCCAAAATATATTGAAGCCGCGTATAAAACTATCGAGTATGCTTTTGATGCGATAAAACTTAAACATATTATGAAGGACCGATTACACAAAGCCGGAGTAACGATAAAGTATGAAACCATGGTGGAATCTGTTGGGAAGGCTGAGCTGGGTATGTTTGCCATTCTGTCTGATGCCTCTAATAATGAGGTATTAATAGAGGCAAGTGAAGTTTTTAACTGTACATATTCAATGATTAATCGTGTTAATGCCAGATCCAATCTGAGCATGATACCACTTAAACATGAAATGACAGAAATGTGTTTGGTTAGCGTGCCGGATGTTATTAAGGAAAAAGGTATTACACTTATGTGTGGTCCTTTCTTTTCAATCATGCCATTTCCTTCGACTGATTTTCATTCTTTTTCACACGTTCGATATACTCCCCATTTCGAATGGTCAGACAAAAGTTGTGCTGATGAGTTTAACGAGTATAACCACAAAATATTAGTTGATAGAAAATCTGCTTTCAGAAAAATGAAGCAAGATGCAGCCCGTTATTTACCTATTTTAAGTGAATGTAAATACGATTCTTCTATTTGGGAAGTAAAGACCATTTTACCCATTAGTGAAGTAGATGATAGTCGTCCTATCCTTTTTAAACAAAACTATGGTGTTGATGGTTACCATTGTATTATGGGTGGCAAGATTGATAATGTTTATGACGCCATAGATGTGCTTACTGATAAAGGCTTAGGAAGATAAGATGAAAAGTGAAAATGTTTTAAAGTGCAACTCATTTGTCACTGTGGTAATGGTTGCGAGTGATTTGTATCAGCTTGGTATTAGGTCATCAATAGAAACGTTATATGATTATCTTGAACTTCATTATATAGATTATGAGATTTTAGTTGTAGAAGATAAACCAGCCATAATTGAAGCAGAATCTTTAACTTCCATCATGAAAGAAATTCCATCTGTTAGATATGTTGAATTGTCTTATGAAGTTGATTATGAAGTTGCAATTACAGTTGGGTTAGAGAATTCAATTGGAGATTTTGTTGTAATTTTAAATCCAAGTCTAGAACCTCTTGATGTCATTGCGCCTATGGTTAAGTTAAGTCAAAAATGCTCTGTTGATGTTGTCGTTGGTGTCGCAGATAACCAAAAGAAAAGTATAGGCTACCGTTTAGTCCGACCTTTTGTTAACTTTATACTAAAGGAAATTGGTTATAAGATACCAAAGAACTCATCAACTTTGCGATGTTTGTCTCGTACTGCAGTTAATTCAGCTACTAAAGCCAGAAACTATCATCACCAAATTTTTGTTAGAATAGCACAGTGTGGAGCAACTTCTTGTTCTTATGATTTTTCCATTATTGATAACCGTAAAAGAGAAATAAATTTATTTAATTCGATAAATAGGACTTTGAACCTACTTATTTTCAACTCTTCTAAACCCCTCAGGTGGATGACTAGCTTAGGTTGTATTGGAAGTTTATTTGCGCTTATTTTTGCCTGTTATAGCTTTTTCACTCGTCTGGCCAGTGATAATGTTGCTGATGGGTGGAGCTCTATTGTCATTTTAATATCATTTTTGTTTATGTTGCTTTTTACCATCCTGAGCTTTTTTGGAGAGTACCTAAGCCGACTATTGAACGAACAGAGTCAACACGAAGCTTATTGGATAACTAATGAACGCCATAGTACGGTTATGGTAGATATTAGTAGAAATAATGTATTAGAAGAATCAGATAAAATAACCCCCCGGTGATTTATGAGACCTACAGTTGATATAGTTATTCCAGTTTTAAATGAAGAAGCTACTATAGAGCTTAATGTTGGCATTATACTGGAGTTTTTGGAAAAAGAACTTGCTGGCCGCTATGATTACACTTTAATTGTAGCTGACAATGGCTCTACTGATGACACTGCAGTTATCACAGGAAAATTAATTAGCCAACATAGTGATAAATTAAGATACCTTAAGGTGGACCGAAGAGGTGTAGGTCTAGCTCTAAAAACTGCATGGATTGATAGTAAGGCTGAATTTGTTGGCTATATGGATCTTGATATGGCTACAGATCTTTGCCATATACCAGCGGCCTTAGCTCTTTTTAGCACCAATAATTCTGATGTTATATACGGAACTAGGTTACACAAGGACTCTACAGTTATTGGTAGAACAATTAAAAGAGAAATTACTTCTCGCATTTTTAATTACATTGTTCAGGTGTATTTAGGAACTAAATTCTCTGATGGTATGTGCGGGTTCAAATTTTTAAGGAAAGAGCATTTAAACTCGATCATTAAAAATGGTGCGCAGAGTGATGGTTGGTTCTTTTGTACCGAGTTATTAGTCGTTAGTGAATGGTTTGGTTTGCGTGTAGATGAACTTCCTGTCAAGTGGACGGATGATCCAAATAGTAAAGTAAATATTAAGAAACTAGCTCTAGAGTATATCTCTGCAATGAAAGAACTTAAGAGAGTAAAGCAAAGATGAAAGAAATTTGTCTAGGTACTGCCATGTGGGGATGGTCTGTTGATAAAATCACAGCATTTTCTATATTAGACTGTTTTTATGAGTATGGTGGGCGCTATGTTGATACTGCTAATAATTACCCTTTAAATGGTGTTGCTTCAGATTATCAAAAATCAATCATGTATATCTCAGACTGGTGTAATTCCAGAGATGTGTCTGATTTAGTTATTACATGTAAAATTGGTAGCGTTATAAATTCAAATACGTCAGAGAATAATTTAAATTCAAAATTTTTATATGAACAATTAAATTGGTTGTTAGGTGTATTTAAAAGTAATTTAGGTTGTGTAATGATACATTGGGATGATAGGGGGGATTTATTACAGATAAAAGATACGTTATCCATTTCAACTTTACTTCTTAACGAGGGCATTCAATTAGGTCTGTCTGGTATTAAATACCCAGAAGTATATGCATCTGCATTACATGAAAGTAATATTATTGATGTTAACATTCAAGTTAAGCATAATTTTGCCAGCTCATCATTCTCTCACTATAGTTCTTTATCCATTTTCAAACCCAAAATATGGGCATATGGTATTTCAGTAAGTGGATTGAAATTATCGGAATCAGAATATAAAGACAATAGCTATGTTAGTCTTGTCCGGGGCTCGGGTTATCACAGACATCTGTTGACTGAGGATCTATGTGTTGCGCTTAATGAAGTGATTTTAATCAATGATACGATAGATAATATATATCAAATAGGGGTTGCATACTCGCAAGAAGACAAAGCTTTACATGGGTTTATCGTTGCACCTTCGACATTGGAACAAATGTTTAACATTACTGACTTTTTAAAGAAGTCCAAGTTCAAAGTTTTTGATTTGTCGCCCATCTACTCCTTGGAGGTAAAGTGAAAACCATTTCTCTGATTATCTCGCGGTTTGTTGGTTCAAAAGTTGGACGTTTTTTGGTTACTGGTGTTTGTAATACAGCTATAAGTTATCTAAGTTTTACTTTTTTATTATTCATAGGTATACATTACTTACTGGCATCTATAGGAGGTTTTTTTCTGGCTATAGTTTTCAGCTTTCATCTTAATAAAAAATGGACTTTTAATTCAACCGTTCGTAACACGCCAAGGTTAGTAGGCTCTTTCTTCATGATAAACTTGCTTGCTTTAGCTTCTAGCCTTTGTGTATTACATGTTTTACATCACAACGCCTCGGTAAACATATACTTGGCACAAGCGTTTGCCTTGATTGTTAGTATGGTTGTGAACTTTGTGGGATATAATTTTATTTTTAATCCAAATAGAAAATGCATTTAAATTCAAGGTTTTATTTTATAGGTGAGGCTTATATCGTATGTTTCTCTCTTCAAATTTATTTAGTCTCTCATTCGGTGTTTTTCAAGGTCGTTGTGTAGTGGTACGCTGAATTTGGTCACTTAGTTAGAGGTGATATCATCACCTCATAAGTTAACAGGTGACACTATGACAAAACGTACAAGACGACTATTTAGCGCTGATTTCAAATTAGAAGCGGCTCAACTGGTTCTAGATCAGAACCACTCAGTGACAGAGGCTGCTCAAGCTATGAACGTTGGTAAGTCCACGATGGATAAGTGGGTTCGCCAACTAAAAGAGGAACGTCAGGGGACAACACCTAAGGCATCACCAATGACGCCTGAGCAAATTGAAATACGTGAATTAAAGAAGGAGTTAGCTCGCCTTGAAGAGCATAATGAAATATTAAAAAAAGCCACGGCTCTGTTGATGTCGGACTCACTGAACAATTCTTGATAATAAAGAAACTCAAGCAGAGCCACAGCGTAAAAATATTATGTGAAGTTTTCAATGTTCATCGAAGCAGCTATAACTACTGGCGAAAACGTCCAGCAGAAATTGACGCTGAAGCAGTAAAGCTCCGTAGTTTAGTTAGCGAAGCTCATGCCGCGAGCAACGGCTCTGCGGGAGCTAGAACCATTGCTGACATAATAACGACTCAGGGAACCAACCTGAGTCGTTACAGAGCAACGAAGTTCATGAAAGATCTTGGCCTAGTGAGCTGCCAAGTACCAAAACACAAGTATCGCAGAGCATCACAAGAACATATTGAAATCCCAAACCACTTAGGTCGCCAGTTTGCAGTTACGGAACCAAACAAAGTTTGGGTTGGTGATGTTACTTATGTTTGAACTTATTAAAGAGTGAAACCACATTTAAAGGTGGTATTAAACGTAAACGGATGAACTCCGTAATGGATGAAAATTACCTAAGGTAAGGTTCTCGTAAGCCTTACGTGACGGTGATGCTCATGCGGTTTCCGTGTATGATTGGCTCTTTCAGAACAAAATAATTTACTTCAAAGTGATTAGGACTGATAAATGCTAGAAGAATTAACCTGTTTCAAACCATATGACATTCGTGGGAAGCTCGATACAGAACTCAACGAAAATATTGCTTATCGAATTGGCCGAGCGTTTGGTCAATTGTTGATCTGTGAGGGAGGCGAATTAGGCTCAAAAACAGTCGTTGTAGGTGGCGATGTACGTTTAACGTCTGAATCACTTAAACAACAACTTGCTCATGGTATTATGGATTCTGGCGTTAATGTATTAGATCTTGGTTTAACAGGCACAGAAGAGATCTATTTTGTCACTAAAAATTTAGGTTTGGCTGGTGGGGTAGAAGTGACCGCAAGCCATAATCCAATGGATTATAATGGCATGAAGTTGGTACGTGAAGACTCCAAGCCAATCAGTGGTGATACAGGGTTATTTGAAATTAAGCGCTTAGCTGAAGAGAATAACTTTAATTCTGGAGTACACAAAGGTAGCTATCAACGGCAGAGCCACTTGGCTACATATGTAAAACATTTAATGACTTATATTACGCCAGCCAAAATTGAGCCATTAAAAATTGTGGCTAACTCTGGTAATGGGGCGGCTGGACATGTCATTGATGAGTTAGAAATGGCTTTTCAGTTAGCGGGTGTACCTATTGAATTCATTAAGGTTCACCATGAAGCGGATGGCACTTTTCCTAATGGCATTCCAAATCCTCTGCTTCCTGAGTGCCGTGCTGATACCTCAAAAGCCATTATTGCTCATCAAGCCGATTTCGGCATTGCATGGGATGGTGATTTTGATCGCTGCTTCTTTTTTGATGAGAATGGTGAGTTTATTGAGGGCTATTATATTGTCGGTTTGCTTGCTGAGGCGTTCTTACAAAAAGATCCTAATGTTAAAATTATTCATGATCCACGCTTAACTTGGAATACGGTTGATATTGCCAATAAATATGATGGGCAAGCGATAATGTCGAAAACAGGGCACGCATTCATCAAAGAACGTATGCGCTTAGAAGATGCAGTATATGGTGGTGAAATGAGTGCTCATCATTATTTCCGTGATTTTGCTTATTGTGATAGTGGCATGATCCCTTGGTTGCTGATTGCAGAGCTAGTGAGTGTGAAACAAAAGCCCTTATCAAGCTTAGTAGAGGCATGTATTCAAGCTTATCCATCACCGGGTGAAATTAATTCTGTAGTAGATGATCCAGATGCAAAAATTGCTTTGTTATTGGAGACATACAAAAGTGATGTGCTAGAAATAGATTATACTGATGGTTTAAGTATGACTTTTCAAGATTGGCGTTTTAACTTACGTAAATCAAATACAGAACCTCTGCTAAGACTTAATCTAGAAACCCGCTCAGATATGCTACTGATGGAACAAAAAACAAAAGAGTTATTAACGTTAATTCGGCAATAACGTGTCCTCATTTGCTATCATGCCATGAGACTTATCTTAGTCTAAAAGCCAGTGCTACTGGCTTTTTTTATATATAAAGAAAATATGAAAAACATTTTACATATAGGAAAATATTATCCGCCTTTTTTTGGTGGCATAGAAAACTTCATGGCTGAATTGATGAGGGTTCAAGCTGGCAGTAACTATATTTATGCATTGGTTCATAATCATAAAAAGTCATTATGTATTAAAAGTGAGTATATGGAGGAGGGGAAGATTTTCCGCTCAGGGTTTTGGGGGCGTTTTGCGTTTGCGCCAATTTGTCCACTGTTTGGAAGAGATTTAAATAAAGTTATTAATGAAATAACGCCTGATGTAATTCATATTCATATGCCCAATTTATCGGCATTTTGGTTATTGTTTAATAGCAAAGCAAAACGCATTCCTTGGGTTGTTCATTGGCATGCTGATGTATTAGGCAGTGAACCAACACGATTAATCAAATTACTCTATCCTTTCTATCGCATACTCGAACGAACCTTGTTAAAAAGAGCAGATAAAATAATTTGCACTTCTCCTAATTATCTTTATTCAAGCCTTCCTCTTGCTGAATTTAAGCAAAAATGCCTTGTTATTCCTTTGGGCTTACCTCAAATAGGTCAACAAAAACCATTAGGGAGTAATAAGGTGGTTGAGTATGTTGAAACGAGTAGCAGTCAATTAAAGATCTTAGTTGTGGGACGGCTTTCATATTACAAGGGTCATTTGATACTATTGCGAGCATTAAAGCAGTTACAAAGTAATGGAGTTCCATTTCAGCTTAATATTGTTGGGCAAGGTGAATTACTCACTACAATTCAAAAAGAAATACAGTTATTAGTATTAAAAAATGTAAAATTGGTAGGCCGTGTTTCCTCAACTCAGTTAGATGATCTTTTTGAATGGTGTGATTTTTTATGTTTACCATCGATTGAAAGAACAGAAGCGTTTGGTTTAGTGATTTTAGAGGCGGCAAGAAAGAGTAAACCAGCCTTAGTTACAGCAGTAGAAGGCTCAGGAATGAGTTGGGTAGTACAAGATGAATGTACAGGATGGGTGGTAAAACCGAACTGTGTTGATTCATTAAGTGAGAAGTTGCACGCTATCTATAAAAAAAGAGAGGGCTGTGAGCATTATGGAGCTGCTGCTTATCTCTCATTTCTTGAGTGTTTTTCTATTTCTGAAGTTTCTCAAAAAATTAATGATGTTTATGAGCAAGTAGTGCCAAAATCATAAGTCCTAAGGGGACATTTTTTTGATATTATCTTTGTATATAACTAATTGGAATGAAATGTGAAAATACTAATAACTGGTGGGGCAGGTTTTATTGGTTCTGCTGTGATCCGTCATATTACCAATGACACACAAGATAGCGTGATTAATCTTGATAAATTGACCTATGCAGGAAACCTTGAATCTCTTCAAGAAATAAAGAATAGTCCACGCTACTGTTTTGAACATCTTGATATTTGTAATTCTGCTGAATTAAAGCGAGTTTTCGATCAGCACCAACCTGATTGTATTATGCATTTGGCTGCTGAGAGCCATGTTGACCGTTCCATTGATGGACCTGCTGCATTTATCGAAACTAATATTGTAGGAACTTATGCCCTCCTTGAGGTTGCTCGTGCTTATTGGCATGGATTAGTTGACGTTAAGAGAGATGCATTCCGTTTTCATCATATCTCGACAGATGAGGTGTACGGTGATCTTGAGGGGACAGATGATTTATTTACTGAAACAACCTCTTATGAGCCTTCTAGCCCTTACTCTGCGTCGAAAGCATCCAGTGACCATTTAGTTAGAGCATGGCAACGTACTTACGGATTACCGACCATCGTCACTAATTGTTCGAATAATTATGGACCTTATCATTTCCCTGAAAAACTCATTCCATTAATGATCTTAAATGCCTTAGAGGGTAAACCTTTGCCTGTTTATGGTGATGGTATGCAGATCCGTGATTGGTTATACGTTGAAGATCACGCAAGAGCGCTTTATAAAGTGGTGACAGAGGGGATGGTTGGTGAAACCTATAATATTGGTGGTCACAATGAAAAAGCAAATATAGAAGTGGTGACGACACTGTGCTCCCTTTTAGATGAATTGGTACCAAGTAAGCCAGCAGGTATTTCCAATTATTCTGATTTAATTTCATTTGTGAAAGATCGCCCTGGTCACGACATTCGTTATGCGATTGATGCAAGTAAAATTGAGCGCGAGTTAGGTTGGAAGCCTGAAGAAACATTTGAGAGTGGTATTCGTAAAACAGTACTATGGTATTTAAACAATAAAGAGTGGTGGAGTCGTGTTCTTGATGGCTCTTATTCACGAGAAAGATTAGGTAATTAAGAGAGCTTATAGATGAAAGGAATTATTTTAGCGGGCGGTTCTGGTACACGCTTATATCCCATAACTAAAGGTATCTCTAAGCAGTTATTACCTGTTTATAATAAACCCATGATCTATTATCCTCTTTCGGTGTTAATGCTTGCCGGAATTAATGATATTTTGATAATAACGACACCGGAAGATAACTCGAGTTTTAAACGTTTACTGGGTGATGGTTCGGAGCTAGGTATAAAAATAGCTTATGCAGTTCAAGAAAAGCCTAATGGGTTAGCTGAAGCATTTATTATTGGTGAAGAGTTTATTGGTGAAGAGAGTTGTTGTTTAGTGTTGGGCGATAATATTTTCTTTGGTCAAGCGTTTCAACCTATGTTACGAAAAGCGGTTAACCAACAATCGGGAGCTACTGTGTTTGGCTATCCTGTGAAAGATCCTGAGCGCTTTGGTGTTGTCGAATTTAATGAGAACTTGCAAGCCATCTCTTTAGAAGAAAAACCGTTGAAGCCTAAATCTAATTTTGCAGTAACCGGTTTATATTTTTATGATAATCAGGTTGTTGAGTTCGCTAAAAAAGTAAAACCCTCTGAACGAGGTGAGCTAGAGATCACTTCGATTAACCAGATGTATTTAGAGCAAGGTTCGCTCAATGTTGAAGTGCTTGGCCGTGGTTTTGCGTGGTTAGATACAGGAACACACGAAAGTTTGCATGAAGCCTCTTCTTTTGTTCAAACGATTGAGAACATTCAAGGTTTGCAAATTGCTTGTTTAGAAGAGATTGCTCTGTTGCAAGGCTGGCTAACTAATGAGCAAGTATTAAATTTGGCAAAACCAATGCTAAAAAATGAGTATGGACAGTATTTGAGCTCATTAGTCCGTAAAGTTTAGATGCGTTGTTTGCTAATCATTGATGGTACGGAAAATAGTGTTTATTGCTTTAAATATTTATAATAAAAATTAAGCTATACGCTATTTAATAGATGAAATTTACAGTTAGGAACTCTTGATGAAAATCGCAGTTGCAGGTACAGGGTATGTAGGGCTATCAAATGCGATGCTGCTTGCTCAGAACCATGAAGTTGTCGCGTTAGATATTATTGCTGAAAAAGTGGAGATGCTTAATCAAAAGCAGTCACCTATTGCGGATACAGAAATTGAATGTTTCTTAGCGAATAAGTCGCTGAATTTTACTGCAACCACAGATAAAGAGCATGCTTATGTGAATGCCGATTATGTGATTATTGCGACGCCAACGGATTACGATCCCACGACCAACTATTTTAATACCTCTTCAGTCGAGGCGGTAATTAAAGATGTAATAGCGATCAACCCATCGGCAGTGATGGTGATTAAATCAACGGTGCCTGTGGGGTATACTGAACGTATAAAACAAGAACTTAACTGTAGCAACATTCTGTTCTCACCTGAGTTTTTACGTGAAGGGAAGGCCCTTTTTGATAACCTTCACCCATCTCGAATTATTGTGGGTGAATGCAGTGAGCGTGCAGAAATATTTGCAGGGTTGCTGGTTCAAGGCGCAGAAAAAGAAGGTATTGACGTTCTGTATACCGACTCTACGGAAGCGGAAGCGGTTAAGTTATTTTCTAATACTTATCTCGCAATGCGTGTGGCCTACTTTAATGAGTTGGATTCGTATGCCGAAGCGCATGGATTAGATGCACGTCAAATCATTCAAGGTGTCGGGTTAGACCCTCGAATCGGTTCGCATTATAACAATCCATCTTTTGGTTATGGTGGTTACTGCCTACCAAAAGACACAAAACAGTTACTTGCTAATTATCAACAAGTTCCAAACAGCATTATCGGTGCGATTGTCGAAGCGAATCGTACTCGTAAAGACTTTGTTGCCGATTCCATCATGCAGCGCAACCCTAAAGTGGTGGGGATCTACCGCTTGATCATGAAAGCGGGATCAGATAATTTCCGCGCCTCTTCTATTCAAGGGATCATGAAGCGCATTAAAGCGAAAGGCATTGAAGTAGTGGTTTATGAACCAGTGCTTGAGGAGGAATTGTTTTATAACTCACGAGTCATCAATGACATCAATGAGTTTAAGGTCATCTCTGATGTGATTGTTTCAAATCGGATGGTTGATGATATTCTTGATGTTGAGCATAAGGTTTACACTCGTGATTTATTTGGTTCAGATTAACCGTTAAGTATAGGCATAATAAATGAATGTAAGCTTCCTTTTAAGAGATTGGAAGCTTACCGTTTTTGGTTTTTGGTTTTTGGTTTTTGGTTTCGAGCTTAATAGCTTCTTTCTGGTAAGCCTCTAAACCGTCTTATAAAACTTGTGATTCGCCAAATATAGCTCAATAGAACTGCATAAGTAATGAAGCAAGCCACGAATAGATAAAACATAGTTGACTCCGCTATATCAACCGTTTCCCCATAAATACCCAACCCAGCATATAAGCTTGCAATGGCGCAGATAGCTAATAGTGTCTGTTTTGAGCTTAATCCCATACGTTGAAATATATGATGTAGGTGCTCTCGGTCTGGCTTGAAAGGAGAGTCCCCACGGCGAACTCTTCTGATCATAATGGCGCTCATGTCCATGAGAGGTACGGCAATAAGCCAAAGCGCGGTAACGGGCCTCATTAAGGATTTCGATTCATCTTGGCTGACCCCAAGTAATAGCCAAATCACAGTAAAGCCGATCATCATGCTACCAGCATCCCCCATAAAGACTTTTCGTTCTCTCCCTAAAATCCCTAGATTCATAAAAATGTATGGGATCATTGCAACAATAAAGACCACACATAAGTAAGAAAGTCCCCATTCCATGTCGACATTCAGTAAAATTGCTAACCCTGAGAAAGTAACTATTGAAAGTCCGCCAAGTAAGCCATCGATGCCATCTACCATATTAAAGGCGTTAATGGCACCTATCACCGCAACCACAGTTACAATTTTTCCCATCCAACCTAAGTGCACTTCCCCAAAACCAAACATATTACCTAAACTCAATAGTTGGATATCTGCAAAATAGATCATGCAAATAGACAACCCTGCTTGTATTGCGAGTCGAACTTTGAAGCTTAAGTCAAATTTATCATCTAAAGCACCCACGAAAGTAAGTAGTACAATAGATGCTAAGTAGATGGAGCTATGCTGAATAGCATCAGGTTTAAAGGTTATGAATTGAGCGATAGAGATACAAATAGAGATACCACCGACAAGAGGAACTGCACCGGTATGGAATTTTCGATCGTTTGGCTTGTCAACTAATCCCACATTTTTAGCTACTTTCCGCATGAGAAATAGGGTTGCAAACGAAAAGAAAAAGATAAAAGTAAGTTCGAGGAGCATAGTTCTAGCCAGTTATATAAGAATTTTTATAGGTTGAATTTTAGCTTAAATCGCTCTCTTCGGAAAGGCGTGAAAAAGAGGAATGGCCACAATTTATAAATAGGCATATTTCTTAGCGTTGCGAATTTTTCATTTTAATCTTGTTTAATCTTTACCTCCTTCGCATTCCACTAGTCGCCTTATTGAAAATAGAACAGTAAGTGGGAAAGCTAGCCATTGCTCGTTCACTTCAACACCAAGGAGTCCGCCATGCTCTTCATCACCAACCGTACACCACTGCAATCGGCTCGTTCCAACGCTGGGCGGCGCATTGGGTTTAATTACCAAAATACCGATGTGTCGAAGTGGCTTTATTTTTGTGAGCGTCATGGTGAGAACGACTATACTGAAGTGACCTCTCAGCCCTTCTTCTCTCGCCTTAAATCATTGCCAACAGGGACTCAATTGCTTTTTTATATCCATGGTTTTGATAACAACATGGAGCCAGATATTTTCCACAGGGCACAGAAACTGCAAAACCTTTTAGATGAGAAGATGGATTCGCAAAAGAAAGCACGGGTGTTGGTGATTCCACTGATTTGGCCCTGTGATGACGACAGTAAATTGCACATTATCGATGACTATTGGGACGACCAAAAAGCCGCCGACCATAGTGGCATCGCCTTTGCGCGTCTGCTGTGTAAATTTGATGATTGGCGTAGGGCTGGCGAACAACAAACGGAGCCTTGCCTACGAAGAATGAACTTACTGGCGCACTCCATGGGCAATCGAGTATTAGTCAATGCGCTGCAATCTTGGGTGGAAGAGCTCGGTCGCGGTGCCATGCCAATGATGTTTCGTAATATTTTCATGGTTGCTGCTGATGTTGAAAATCACATTCTTGAACCCGAACATCGTGGCCGCTATGTGTTGGACGCCGCCAAAAATACCGTGGTCTATTACGCCAGTGATGATTTGGCTATGTCCGCATCCAAAGTGGCAAATTTACGTCATATCACCTGTTCACGTCGTCTTGGAATGACAGGGCCGGAAAGCATCTCAAAACTATCTGCTAAGCGCGTGTTCGAGTTCGATTGTGATAGCTTCAATAACCGTTTGGATCCGCCACTTGGTCATAGCTATTTTCTTACTAATCAGAGTGGGGAAGTCAGTCCTATTATTCCTCATATTGCAAAAGCCATTGAAACTGGTTGTGTCAGCTTGAATTGGTGAGCTAATGGTTAACCGTTGCTTTGATAAATATCGCTAACGAATATTTATCATCTATTAACTATCACTTATTAACTAACAACGAGCAGCAGGAGGCATAAATGGAAGTAATTCATCATGGAGGTAAAGATACGGTCACAGGATCGTGCCATGAGCTTAAACTGTGCAATCACAGCCTATTGATAGATTGTGGCCTGTTTCAAGGGAGCGATAGTCGTCCACTGCCGATTGAGTTTCCCACTTCACATATCAAAGCTCTGATCGTCACTCATACCCATATCGATCATATTGGGCGTCTTCCATGGTTGTTAGCTGCGGGTTTTAAAGGACCAATCTACTGCACGCCCGCTACCGCAGAACTAATCCCATTAATGCTAGAAGATGGCTTGAAACTGCAACTGGGTTTGAACCGAGGCCAGCGAGAGCGAGTGTTGGAGTTAGTGCGCAAGAGGATCAAACCAGTTCCGTATCATCAATGGTTGCCCCTTTCTTTAGCAAAAAAGGCTTTAACAACGAAAGCTTTAAAATCTAAAGCCTCAAAAACCAAAGTTTCAGAATCGAACTCTCGGATGTATATGCGTTTCTCTCCTGCGGGGCATATTCTTGGTTCTGCCTATGTCGAAATCAAATTGCCGAATGGTGAGGTGGTGGTGTTCTCTGGCGATCTTGGCCCGCGTAATACACCGTTGTTGCCTGATCCAAAACCGCCCAAGCGTGCCGACTATCTCTATATTGAAACCACTTATGGGGACAAAACTCATGACAGTGTGGAACAGAGAAGTGAAAGGCTAAAAGCGATCATTAATCGCTCCTTGAAAGATGGTGGAACCATACTGATCCCAGCGTTTAGTGTCGGTAGAACCCAAGAGCTACTGTTTGATATTGAGCGGCTGATCCATCAATCCGATATCGAAGGGGATATTCCGATTATTTTGGATTCACCTTTAGCAAGTAAGGTGACGAAATCTTATCGTCGCTTTAAAAAACTGTGGGGAAAAGAGGCTAAGTTCCGTTTGGAGTCCAAGCGTCACCCTCTGGCTTTTGATCAATGCGTAGTGATAGACGATCACAAACAGCACATTGCGTTAGTCAATCGGTTAGCGACAACGGGAGAAGCTGCGATCGTGATTGCGGCATCGGGAATGTGCCAAGGTGGAAGGGTGATGAACTACTTGAAAGCTCTGCTGCCTGATAAGCGCACCGATGTTCTGTTTGCGGGTTATCAAGCTCATGGAACATTAGGCAGGGAGATTCAAAGCGGTTGTTCACAAGTGGTGATAGATGGGCAAGAGATAGAGATAAACGCGCAGCGGCATACCATGTCTGGGTACTCCGCTCATGCCGACCAAGCGGATCTACTCGCCTTTATACGCGGAATCGAGAGCCCAATTAAAGAGTTACATTTGATCCACGGAGAGCCAGAAGCCAAGCAACAGTTTATGGATGAATTAGTTGATGATGCGGTTGGGAAAGTTATCGAATAGTACCAACTATTTAATCAATATTTTATCGTTCCGTTATTTTGGTGATATTCGCTTAATGCCTGTCTCATTCGTTAAACAGCATTGATTACTTCCCTATATTAAGAATGGAGGGAAACGGTGGAGCAAACGGTATTAACAGGGCTTGGTGAGCATTAACATTGTTTTGATTCGATATTTACTAAGTGCAGCGATGCGTCCCCAATCTTGCTATAGTATCGAGATAAGCAGTAACAATGGATTGAATATGATTAATTCTATCGTTAGTTTGGCCAAGATGGATGAACGTATTGAACTTGTGTGGTTATACGGTTCTCGTGCTCAAGGGAGTCATCACCAAGAAAGTGACTTTGACTTGGCTGTGGCATTTGGTGATCACTCTTTGTCTGCCTTGGCTTTGCGAACTCGTCCAGAGTGTTTGGCGATAGAGTGGGCTGAACATTTGCATTTGCCTTTAAATAAACTAAGTATCGTTGATATTAATCGCATACCAATTGCACTTGCTTTTAATGTCATTGAATACGGCGAGCTAATTTATAACAATAATCCATTATTATTTCATAAAGAGCTGAATCGTATTAACTCTATGTTTGAATATCAATTAATTGAAAGTAAGAGAGATACTTCATATGAATAAAGGTCTTGAGTTGTATCTTGTGGAAGTTAAGTCACATAAGGAAAAATATCTTAAGGAACTCAATGAGCTTCGTTTTGATTTAAATAAATCTGAATTAAAAAGTCGCGACTATCTAGCGACTGAGCGCTTATTACAAGTTTTTACAGAGATGTGTATTGGCTTATCTAAACATATGGTTAAGAAGCTTCAAAAGAAGAGTGCGACAGAAGCATATCAATCCTTTTCTATCTTAAAAGAGCATAACCTGATTTCTAGTCATGAGTTACGCACTTGGAAGCAGGTTATTGGCATGCGTAATGGTTTGGTGCATGACTATTTAAATATCGATTTACTGATTATTGAAGATATTTTACGTGAAGGCCATTATCAAACATTAGCGGACTTTACTGATAAAGCTGTAATTTTTTTATTATCGGAATCGTAAGGCGGGAGAAAAGTAGTTCACCAAGTACTCTTTCAATCGTGCCTTACTACTTATGAGCAAACACAAAAAAGGCCAACCTAAGTTGACCTTTCTAACGCTAAATTCTAAAACTAGAATTCAAAGCAGTGCTTAAAATTAAGCTTTTGCTTCCGCTGCTGCTTTAGCGATAGCTGCGAAGCTTTTCGCGTCTAGTGCTGCGCCGCCAACTAGAGCACCGTCGATGTCTGGTTGTGCGAAGTAAGCTGCTGCGTTTTCTGGTTTAACAGAACCGCCGTATTGGATCACAACTTTCTTAGCTACTTCTTCAGATTTCTCTGCGATGTGTGCACGGATTTGAGCGTGGATGCGTTGTGCATCTTCAGCTGTAGCTGCTTTACCAGTACCGATAGCCCAGATTGGTTCGTAAGCGATGATCGCGCCTTCAAGAGCTTCAACGCCTTGAGTGTTGATCACAGCGTCAAGTTGACGAGCACATACTGCAACTGTTTCGCCAGCTTCGTTTTGAGCTTCAGATTCACCGATACAAAGAACAGGAGTTAGGCCGTTCTCTTTTAGGAATGCGAATTTCTTAGCAACAAACTCGTCAGACTCAGCGTGGTATTCACGACGCTCAGAGTGACCGATGATGATGTGAGAAGCACCGAACTCTTTAAGCATTGCTGGAGACATGTCGCCAGTGAATGCACCGCTGTTGTTTAGGTCAGAGTTTTGAGCACCTAGGATGATTGCGCTGCCTGCTTCAGTAAGCGTACGCTCAGCAAGATCAACAAATAGAGCTGGTGGAGCAACTGCAACGTCAACGCCTGTCACGCCTTCAAGTTCAGCGTTAAGACCGTTTAGAAGCGCAACAACCATTTCTTTGCTGCCGTTTAGTTTCCAGTTACCCATAACTACAGGATGACGCATAGGATTTTCTCCGCGATTAATTTATGTGAAAGTTAATATGTAAAAAATAAACTTGATTACGTAAGAATATAACAGATTAATAAGTTTAGATCATGACTGTAGTCATGTCTTTCTTGGATCGAGAGAAATGTTCTCAATCTTGACATCGAAGTGCAGGATAGGAGCGAGGTTGGAGTATTTCATTTAGTCAGTGATCCGACATACAGATTAATCCTTATCTTCTCGGTTTTTTCAGCGTTAATTGCTATTAATGGCATCTCAAATACGATCCATGATGGTCATCGAGTTTTTCATGACCTTAAATCGATATAAGGAAGATAAAATGCCTAACCTAGTAATGGAGTACTCCAATTCGGTAGATGATCGAGTGAATGTTCAGGGTCTGCTGGAAGATTTACACAACGTGGCGCTGCATTGTGGTCTGTTTGATGTTGGCTCTGTGAAATCTCGAGCTCTGCGTTGCCATAATTGGTTGATAGGTGATGAAGGTGATAGTGTCGATTTTATTCATGTGAATTTTGAGCTATTGGTTGGCCGTACTGAAGAGCAGAAGCGAGAACTCTCTCGTCAGCTCATTGAAGTACTTCAAGGGCAAGCCAGTCATGTGCGCAGCTTAACAGTGAATATGCGCGATATGGATACCGCCTGTTTTCAGAAAATCATTAACTAGTACTCTCCTTGTCGTTAGGTGGTTATGGAATCGTGGTGGGATACTGGCGGTTTAATTTTT
The DNA here is from genome assembly GCF_013114135.1 of Vibrio sp. 03-59-1. Taxonomy (NCBI): domain Bacteria; kingdom Pseudomonadati; phylum Pseudomonadota; class Gammaproteobacteria; order Vibrionales; family Vibrionaceae; genus Vibrio; species Vibrio sp. 03-59-1. The sequence goes on along the minus strand of NZ_VTYA01000010.1, from coordinate 79,539 downwards.
TAATATTTAGGTAGAAAGATGTCGATTAAAGAGTTGTTACTTTCATTTCAAGGGCGGATAGGTCGAAAAGTTTTCTGGATCTGGAACCTTATCTATTACGCGGCTATTTTTGGTTTTGCGATCGGTATAAATATTCTATTCCCGGTATACGCTTATTTGTTGTTGCCTGTTTTCTTATTGATCTTAATGGTTCCGGATTTAGCGATCACCGCAAAACGTTGGCACGACAGAGATAAATCTAACCGCTGGTTACTTCTTAACGTGCCTCTTATTGTCGGGCGTTTAATGACACCTATGGCGGGGGCAGCATCTGCAACGGCAACGCCTTCCGCTCCAGAACTGATGGCGACGCTGGTGGCATTTGTATGTGGTATCTGGATCCTCGTTGAATGCGGATTTATGAAAGGAACCACCGGAGACAATCAATACGGTCGTGACCCGCTTCAGCAATAGGCAGAAAGTAAGGGACCGTTAAAAAGATAAATAGAAAGTTAGTATAAAAGGAGAAAGAGGTGTGGGCCTCTTTCTCATTTTTCTTTTAGAGTAAAAGGAATAATATCCGCTGAATGTGTAGGCGCTACGTTTGCATCATCGTCAAGGACATACTCACCCCCTAGTACACCTTGAAATTTTACAACCTGTACCGATAACTCTTTCATTAACGTGATATTGATGTGATTGGGGTTCTTACAGTGGCTAACCACCAGATCGATATGGCTTTGCTGAGCGCGTAATCGATGCTGCATCACATCCGATGCTGACTGAATCATCTCTTCACACATCTCATGTTTGAGCTGCTTAAAAGCTTGAGGGTTATTTTTAGCCAAAGCGACTAAATCATCAAATGGTGGCAAGGTTTGGTTGGTTAGAGGAAATCCCATATCACTCTCCTACGCGCTATTGATAGTTGGCACACTATCAAAGCATAAGAGAGTTTTGTGGTTAATTCTTGCTCGATTTATTGCATTCTTAAACTTGAGACATTTATTCTCTACGGCAAATTTTGGATCTGATAGGTGCAGCGTCGCTCACCTTGAGTGATATGTTCTGAACGTTGAACCGTGTACGCTTCTCCAAGTAGTTGTTGGAAAACATTTAATTCAGATTGGCATAGGTTAGGGCAGCGAGTTGCTGCTTTACAGATCGGGCAGTGATTCTCTATCAGTAAGAAACCGTGCTCATTTTTGATCAGCTCAGCCATATAGCCCTCTTGTTCACGAAGTTTGGTCAGCGCTTCAAGTTTCTCTTCTAGGCTATTACAGTCGGCCAACGCTTGTTGGTATTGAGCCAGCGTTTGGATTTCGCGCTTGGCCGCGACTTGAGCTAAGCCTTCTGGGCCAAATAAACTTTCTACCGCATCAATCACCTGCACGGAGAGTTCACTGTGGCGGTCGGCAAATTGCGCATGACCTTTTTTCGTCAAAGACCAATGACGGGTCGGTCGTCCGACTTTCACTTTGACGTCATGAAAGGCCAAAATACCATCGTCTTCAAGACCTTGGAGGTGTTGACGAGCCCCCATTGTGGTCATGTTAAGATCGTCAGCCAGTTGCTTTGCGGTGACGGCTCCATCCCGTTTGATGCTGTGTAATATCCTATCGATGGTCTTCATTGTATCCCTGCCTTATGATTCATCTTCATTATGAAGTATGAGCTTAATAAAGCAAATAACTTACTATTCGGATCCTGGCATGCAGACCACACTGAATGAATGTCAGAAAGAGTAAATACCTAAAAGAGTGGGTACCAGAAAGAGTTAATGTCGAAAATACTCAGTGCCAGAAAGCCAGAAAGCCAGAAAATAAAAAACGCAGCCGGAAGTGGCTGCGTTTGATGTAGACATTCGTTTGTATTGCGCCAAGCTTAAAAATTTAAAAGCATAGAAGCTTAAAAGCTCAAGGCTGGGAACATAACGTTAGAAAACCTAACGTTAGAAACCTACAGGATAAAGTCGCGAACTTCAGCGTCTTTACGCTCTAAGTAGTGAATCGACTTGATTCGACGAATAGTGCGACAGCGACCGCGGATCAGCAGTGTTTCTGTTGTCGCGATATTGCCTTTACGTGTGATGCCCTCAAGTAGATCGCCTTTGGTGATCCCTGTAGCGGCGAAAACCACATTGTCGCTGCGTGCCATATCATCCATTTTCAGTACGATATTAGCTTCAACGCCCATCTCTTTACAGCGAGACAATTCTAGCTCACCGTGAGTGCGGTTTTCAGGTGTATCCCCTTTCACATCATGACGCGCCAACAATCGGCCATGCATGTCGCCATCTAGAGCGCGAATCACCGCCGCAGAAACTACGCCTTCAGGAGCGCCGCCGATGCAGTACATCACATCCACTTCGCTGTCTGGCATGCAAGTTAAAATAGACGCGGCAACATCACCATCAGGCACGGCAAACACTCGAACGCCCATTGCTTGCATTTGGGTGATCACTTCATCATGGCGAGGTTTTGCAAGGGTGGTGACCACTAAAGTATCAAGGGTTTTCCCTAACGCTTTTGCGATGTTTATTAGGTTCTCTTCCAAAGAAAGATGCAAATCGATCACCCCTTTTGCGCCAGGGCCGACAACCAATTTCTCCATGTACATATCAGGGGCTTTTAGGAAGCTGCCTTTTTCGCCAGCCGCTAGAACCGCTAATGCGTTCGATTGTCCCATCGCGGTCATGCGAGTACCTTCAATTGGGTCTACCGCAATATCCACGGCATCGCCACCGACACCGACTTGCTCACCAATAAAGAGCATTGGAGCATCATCGATTTCACCTTCACCGATAACAATCTCACCGCTGATTTCAGTTTTGTTCAATAGGCTACGCATCACTTCTACCGCGGCACCATCTGCGGCGTTTTTATCGCCACGGCCAAGCCATTTATAACCAGCTAGTGCTGCACCTTCGGTTACACGAGAGAATGCCATTGCCAAATCGCGTTTCATGTTGACTCCAAATAAATGAAAGAGAGATAAATAGGAAATTTTGGCAGGATTTTACCATATCAGAAAGGTAACGTTTGCCTTTTTCCATCGCTTTAGTGTTTGCTGGTTTTAAAGTTCGTCTGCAATGTAGATTTTTATGGGTAATGGATACGCGATTTGGCTCACTTGAGGTGAGAAAAGTTAGGCTTATGTCAATTTGCGTTGTTTTTTTGAGCGAATGGTAAAAAATATCGAATATAGGGAGTGTCTATCTGCGCTGTGCTGAGTAGAATGAAGCAATATTAGTGAAGTAACCTTCGCCCAATCCAATAAATCATAGGAAGGCCCATATGTCTTTTGAAGTACTAGAACAACTGGAAGCTAAAATCCAAACTGCTGTTGACACAATTGCACTACTGCAAATGGAAGTTGAAGAGCTTAAAGAAGAGAAACAGCAACTAGCAACTGAAGCGACTGAGCTAAAAGCAAACCGTGAAGAGCTAGAGCAAAAAGCTCAACAGATGGAACAAGAACATTCAGCTTGGCAAGATCGCATTCGCAATCTTCTAGGCAAAATGGATGACGTAGAATAAGCGATTAGCTTTGCCTTGGTAAAAGGGCGAATACGTTACTAAAGAATACGAAAACGCCTGCTGAATGTTCAGCAGGCGTTTTTATTTGTGTTATCTATCAGTCATTCGCTAACGCACGTGAGAGGTGACGCCAATTTAGTCGTTAGATTCAAGCTCATCTTCGTCATCAAGCTCGTCTTCTTCACCTAATTCGAATTCAATATCTAACGGCTCTTGGGAAAGGATGATGCCTGTATTATCAGCGTAGAGGTAATCTTCAGGTAAGAAGGTCACACTGCCAAAGTTCACGGGTACATCAATTTCACCAATGTCTTTTTGAGTCGCGCCGACAGGGATAGAGGCAAGTGCTTGGATGCCGATGCTCATGTCTTCAAGTTCATCTACTTCACGAACGCAGCCGTAGACCACAATGCCTTCCCATTCGTTCTCTTCAGCAAGAGTGGCAATGTCGGCATCAATGAGCGCTTTACGTAAAGAGCCACCACCATCGACCAGTAAAATACGACCTTCGCCGTTCTCTTCTAAGACAGAGCGGATCAGCCCATTATCTTCGAAGCATTTTACTGTGGTGAGTTGACCAGCAAAAGAGGCGCTACCACCAAAGTTGCTGAACATTGGCTCTACGACATCGACTTGATCTAAGTAGACATCACACAGGGCAGAGGTGTTGTATTCCATAGCGTACCTTCTCTTTTAAATTATCAATCTGATTTGAGTATATCGGGCGCTGAAGCCAATGCAATGACAAGGCTCAATTAACTCACTAGAGTTTGAGCTATCACGACTCCTGCAAATAATAGATTGGTAATGAGCGAGCATTTTACGATAACCGGCATCATCGGCGCGATTTGAGCGGGTTTATCGGCGGCCCAAACGGCTTTACTGTGCTTGATTACCATGATTAAGCTTAGTAGGAATGGCAGGCTGATCCACAGGGGTTTGCCTTGTAAGGTGAGATAAAGCGTAAAAGCAAACAGTGCGCCCCCTAATAATAGAGAGTGATACTGCTTGGCTTTCTGTTGACCTAGTCTCACGGCAACGGTGCGTTTCCCACACGCTTCATCGTTTTCAATATCACGCATGTTATTGATGTTCAGAACGGCAACAGCCAGTAAACCACAGCCTAATGATGGGAGAAACAATCCAAACTCAAGATTACCCGTGTGCAAGAAGTAAGTGCCCGACACGCCAAGTAAACCAAAGAAGATGAAAACGGAAATATCACCTAACCCTACGTAGCCATAAGGTTTACTGCCCATGGTATACGCAATGGCGGCAATAATGGCGAGCACGCCGAGTCCGATAAACGCCAAGATACTTTCAAGACTACTGAGGGCATAAAAAACTAAGCTCAAACCTGAGATGATGGTCAGCACGATATTCAGCGCAATGGCTTGTTTCATGACTTTCGGTGTGACCGCGCCAGATTGCATGGCTCTGACTGGGCCAAGACGTTCATCGTTGTCTGTGCCTTTTACTGCATCCCCGTAGTCATTCGCAAGGTTAGACAGTATTTGCAGCAATGTGGCAGTGAGAAAGGCCAACAGAGCGACAGGCAGAGAAAAATGATCAGCTGAAAAAGCGAGACTACTTCCTGTAAGAATCGAGACTAAAGCGAGAGGGAGTGTTTTTGGTCTTGCGGCATCAAGCCAGATCAGAAGTGACTGTTTCATTCGGTATTCATAGTTTTATACAATAAAGTCAGTATACGCGCTTTTTTTGATGAATAAAAAGCCCACTCGAAAGTGGGCTTAGAATTAGATCTCAGATAAAGCTTTGAATACGGGTATTCAGTGAGTTGAAAATTGGTTCAATTACAGAATGAAGCGGCTTAAATCTTCATCATCAACGAACTCGCCTAATCGTGAGCTAACGTATTCTGAATCGATGGTTAACTGGCTGCCTGATTTCTCTGTTGCATCAAATGAGATCTCATCCATTAGGCGTTCCATCACGGTATGCAAGCGACGCGCACCAATGTTTTCAGTGGTTTCGTTCACCTTCCATGCCGCTTCTGCGATTTGGTGAATGCCTTCTTTGGTGAATTCGATATCCACGCCTTCGGTTTTCATTAGCGCAACGTACTGCTCAGTCAGTGACGCTTTTGGTTCTGTTAGAATACGCTCGAAATCATGGCTAGAAAGTGCTTCAAGCTCAACTCGAATTGGTAGACGACCTTGTAATTCAGGGATCAAATCAGAAGGTTTCGCGACTTGGAATGCACCCGATGCAACAAACAGAATGTGGTCAGTTTTAACCATGCCGTGTTTGGTTGAAACGGTGCTGCCTTCAATCAGTGGAAGCAAATCACGCTGAACCCCTTCACGAGAAACATCTGGGCCTGAGCTTTCGCCACGTTTACAGATTTTATCGATCTCATCGATGAAGACGATGCCGTTGTTTTCAACGTTGTAAATCGCATTCTCTTTTAGCTCTTCAGGGTTAACCAGTTTTGCTGCTTCTTCTTCGGTTAACGCTTTGAAGGCATCTTTGATCTTCATCTTGCGTTTTTTCTTGGTGTCGCCAGCAAGGTTTTGGAACATGCCTTGCAGTTGGTTGGTCATCTCTTCCATGCCAGGAGGAGCCATGATCTCTACACCCATTTGTGGCGCGGCAACGTCAATGTCGATCTCTTTGTCGTCCAGTTTGCCTTCACGCAGCTTTTTGCGGAAGATTTGACGAGTATTAGAGCTGCTCTCTTCTGCTGGTTGTTCATTCTGACCCCAAGCATCACGAGCGGGTGGCAGTAGGGCGTCTAATACGCGATCTTCTGCTTGCTCTTCAGCGCGGTATTTTACTTTTTCCATCGCTTGTTGGTGCGTCATCTTCACGGCTACATCGGTCAGATCGCGAATAATGGTTTCTACTTCTTTACCCACATAACCCACTTCGGTGAACTTTGTTGCTTCCACTTTGATGAAAGGTGCATTGGCTAATCGAGCTAAACGACGAGCAATTTCTGTTTTACCAACACCGGTAGGACCAATCATTAGGATGTTTTTTGGTGTCACTTCTACACGTAAGCTCTCTTCAAGCTGCATTCGACGCCAGCGGTTACGTAGAGCAATCGCGACAGAACGTTTAGCGTTATCTTGACCAATGATGTGGCGGTTCAGTTCGTGAACAATCTCACGAGGAGTCATCTCAGACATGTTTATTCCTTAAAATCTATTCAATGCATGGTTGATGCGATACACAACACTATTTTTTGGTGTCTTCGCTGTTGTCAGCGTCAATGTCTAGTTCTTCAATAGTGTGGTGGTGGTTGGTGAATACGCAAATATCACCAGCAATTTTTAGTGATTTTTCAGCGATTTCACGCGCATCTAAATCCGTGTTCTCTAAAAGAGCAATCGCGGATGCTTGAGCAAAATTACCGCCAGAGCCAATGGCAATGAGGTCATTTTCAGGTTGAACCACATCGCCATTCCCTGTGATGATCAATGATGCAGTTTCGTCAGCAACAGCAAGCAGTGCTTCTAACTTTCTGAGCGCGCGATCGCTGCGCCAATCTTTTGCAAGTTCAACTGCCGCTTTGGTTAAATGACCTTGATGCATTTGAAGTTTGCTTTCGAAGCGTTCAAATAGAGTGAAGGCATCAGCAGTGCTTCCAGCAAATCCAGCCAGAACTTGATTGTTGTAGAGACGACGAACTTTACGTGCGTTGCCTTTCATTACGGTGTTGCCAAGAGATACTTGTCCATCACCCGCGATGACGACTTTATTATTACGGCGTACAGATACAATAGTAGTCACGAGTTGGCCTCTATTATTTAGATTACTTATTACTTGAGCTTCCGTGTGGTATCCGCGGGAACTCACATAAATGAAAATATGGTTTCGATAAAAACTATATGAGGATAAAGAGAAGGGAATTCAAGGGACAAAAAAGGGTAAGCGTTGAGGCTTACCCTAATTATGTCAATTAATGTGTTATTGCGTATCTTTCCAAATTGCGCACGGCTCAATCTTCGCTCGCTGCAGTTTATGGCGATCTCGCTCAGCATCTCGTTTGAGTTTGTATGGCCCTAAAACAACACGGTACCAACTGCTGTTCTCTTTCTTGCGAATTTTACTGTTGATCCCTTGAAAAGCGATATCGAGTTTGCGGCTTTCTGCTTGAGACATCGATTTATAAGCGCCGCACTGCATGATGTATGGAATGGCAGAGACAACTTGTTCTTTGGCTTTCACTTCCACTTCGCGGTTCGGTAATGAATCGACGTAATCCCACTTCTCTTCAGGAGGAGGCGGAAGGGATTTCGCTGGCTTAGGTTTCGGCTTGGTTTTGACCACAGGCGCTGGTGGCTCAGGATCGTTACTTAAAATATACAGCCCATAACTAAACCCACTTAGCAGAAGAACGGCTAAGAGTCCGATGCGCCACGGCTTTCGGCGTGGAGCTTGTTTTTTGGTCAGCTTTTTAGGGGCTCGACCGCGCTTTACATAATCTTTATTCGCCACAGCATTATTCGACAGTTAAATTCTCTGCTCTCATGGTAATCCAGATTGAGTGGATAGAACAGTAGGAGAGATAAAAACGGAAGCAGCGCACTAAAATGCACTGCTTCAAATCATTTTCATTCTTTTAGGCTTTCAAAATCGACAAGCAATCAACTCATTCGTGGTGGCGCAGCACTGCCGCGAACGATCAATTCAGTCTCAAGGAGCCTTGAACCAGCACTGACTTCGTTCCCTTTGAGAAGCTCTAACATCATCAATACGGCTTGGCGTCCAATTTCATATCGAGGCTGAGAGATGGTCGTCAGAGGTGGATCGCAATATTCAGAGAATTGAATGTCATCAAAGCCAACAAAAGAGAGATCTTGTGGAACGCGTAAGCCTAGTTTTTTCGCTTCTTGAATCGCTCCAATAGCCATGGTGTCGTTATGACAAAAAATAGCGGTTGGTGCTTCTGGTAGAGACAGTAGCTTTCTCACAGCCCTTGCCCCCGCTTCAAACGTAAAATCACCTTGTACCGTAAAGGTTGGATTCATGATGATCCCCGCTCGACGCAGCGCTTGCTGATAACCTTGTTGACGGAATTTACATAAGGTTGCCGATTCTGGCCCTGTGATTTGAGCGATACGCTTGTGCCCAAGTTGGGTGAGGTAGTTCACTGCATCGAATGCTGAGGTTAAGTTATCGATATGGACAGTAGGGAGCTCAAGTTCTGGTGCAAATTCACACGCCATGACCATCGGAGGAAGGTTTTTCTGTTCAGGTTTACTGACATCAAAAGGAAGGTCGGTACCCAGCAATAGCATACCATCGGCTTGTTTGGTAAAGACGAGGTTTACAAGGGAAGACTCACGCTTCTTCTGTTGCCCACTGTCACCAAGGAGGACTAAGTAGTCAAACTCCATGGCGGTATCTTCTATGCCTCGTATGATCTCAGTAAAGTAAGGATCGCAAATGTCGGGAATAATGGCGACAATCGTTTTTGATTCATTTCGGCGTAAATTTCTTGCCAAAGAGTTCGGTGAATAACCAGCTTCTAAAACAGCATCTTCAACACGTTTACGGGTTGAGGATGATACTTTTTCCGGATTCATTAACGCACGTGATACGGTCGCAGTTGATACTCCAGCCAGCTGGGCAACATCCTTCATTGTCGCCATACTAAATCCTCTTAAGTCACTTACTTACATGCCAATACGGCATTTAATTATTGTTTTAATGAATGAAAGACGTCAGTTACATTTTTTAACGTTTTCTGTTGAGGAGATAGTTTATTCAATTCCAAAGAGAAAGTTACGGGCTGTTTAACAAAAATTACATTGTCTATGTGACTTCGCTCACGATAAATGTGAATACATTTTCTGATTACATTGTCATTAGGGGCATTCGCACCATCAACTAAGATCTTGGGGCTCGATATCCAGCGACCAACGCACTTTTTTTGCGCTGGGTAACAGATTAATCGCAGGCTTCGCGCTATAGAGCAGCTTTTGCATTAATGGTCTGCTTTGAGTTTGAAGCAGTAATTGCCAGCGTGATTTCCCTGCTCGTTTCGCTAATGGCGCAGGCGTCGGGCCAAGCACCATGCAGCTATCATCAAACAGTGGATGAGCTTCAAGGGTATGTCGCACTTGGCGAAGAAATTCTTCTACCTGCTGCGGGTTGTTTGCTTCAGCCCTAAAAAGCGTTAGATGGGAATAGGGTGGCAATTGCGCCATTTTTCGCTCTTCCAATGCACTAATGGCAAAGTGGCGATAATCTTTGTGCAGCAATGCTTGTAATAGCCCGTGTTCAGGGTGATGAGTTTGTAAGATTACTTCTCCGGGTTTACTGGCGCGTCCCGCTCGTCCTGCCACTTGAATAAACAGCTGAGCCAAACGTTCAGCCGCTCGAAAATCACTGCTGTAGAGTGAGCCGTCAATATCGAGCAAACCTACCAATGTCACATTGGGGAAGTGGTGCCCTTTAGCGAGCATTTGAGTGCCGATAAGAATTTGGAACTCACCTTTACGAATCGATTCTAAAGCAGACTCTAAACTGCCTTTACGGCGCGTACTGTCACGGTCAATTCGAATCGTTTTGTATTCTGGGAAAAGTTGCTCTAGCTGTGTTTCAAGTTGCTCTGTTCCGACCCCAACCGTGACCAGTTGAGTGGATCCGCACCCATGACATTGATGGATAACGGGTTGCTGAGAGCCACAGTGATGACAGCGAACTTCACTGCTGTGCTGGTGGAAGGTGTAGTACGCATCGCAGCGTTTACATTCTGCAATCCAGCCACACTCATGACACATCAAAGCAGGGGAGAAACCGCGTCGATTTAAAAACAGCATCACTTGGTTGCCCGCTTTAAGGTGGCGGCGCATTTCGGCAATCAGTGGCGCTGATAATCCACTTTCTAAATAGAGCCCTTTTACGTCCAGCACTTTATTGGTGGTTGGAAGGGCAACCCCTGCTCGTTGGCTTAAGGTTAGATGATGGTATTTACCACTGAGCGCATTATGCAGCGTTTCAAGTGCTGGTGTCGCGGTGCCAAGAATGATTGGGATCTGCGCTTTGTTCGCGCGCATGATAGCGACGTCACGCGCGTGGTAGCGTAGGCTGTCTTGTTGTTTGTAAGAGGCATCATGCTCTTCATCGACGATAATAATGCCAAGATCCGCAAAAGGCGTGAACAGAGCTGATCGAGTACCAATGACAATGCCTGAAATATTATCGCGAGCAGAAAGCCAAGCGTTCAGACGTTCGGTGTCATTTAACCCTGAATGGATCACTTCAACCGGCACATTAAACCGTTTTTTAAAGCGGTTAATGGTTTGTGGGGTCAATCCAATCTCAGGAACCAGCACTAACGCTTGTTTTCCCTGTTCGAGGATGGGCTTAATCATATTCAGGTAGACTTCGGTCTTCCCCGAACCCGTCACCCCTTCTAATAAATAGCAGCCGAATTCGGTTTGGCTGTTGACGGTGGCGATCGCAATCGCTTGTTCTTCATTGAGCTTAGGCTTATCGCAATCGGCTTCAACCTGATGATTCCATGCCGTGATCTTTGGCTTTTTCTCTAATGATTCAATCCACCCTTTCTCTTGCAGGGTTTTCAGTACAGTGCTGCCCACTTCGTGATCGATAAACTCTTGGTGAGGGACATTGCCATTTTCGAGCATATGCATCACTTTCGCTTGCTTGACTGCACGACCAAACCCTTGCATGAGCTGATTTTTCCCTGATGCGGTCAGTTGCCATTCCACCAAGGTGGCAAAATCAGCGGCTTTCCCTTTACGTAACGCAGAAGGAAGCGCGTTGGTTAGGGTTTCACCTAGGGGATATTGGTAAAATTTGCTGCACCAGGTTAATAGGGTATACACCGACTCAGAGAAAACAGGTTGGTTATCTAAGACTTGCTTAATGCTTTTTAGCTGCTCGCGAGGGAAATCGGATTCATTGACCAGTGCTGTGACGATCCCGACTAATGTTTGACGACCAAAAGGCACAGAGACTCGCCCACCAATAATTGGAAATAGGTGGCTAGGAATAAGATAATCGAACTGCTTATCTAGGGGAACAGGCAGAGCGATTCGAGCTATTGATGGGCGCATAGGGTCATAAATTCGGCACAATGATGAGAAAACACAGTCTAATTTAATCAGTTAGGAAATTCGAGCTATCTTATCCTTAAGTCGACTAATGAAAAGGCGATAAAAGTCGCTATGCTGGCGTTCTGCTTAGGTTAAAACCGAAGTGAATGGTCTTTAATCGGAGAGATAAGCCGTAATAAAGGCGCGTAAAACATTTAACGGTGAAAAAACTATCAAATTGGTTGATCCTAGGCAGGGGATTCATTACTATACTGCGCCTTAACGTCATGGCTTATTTTACCTTTGAGTAATTTAGCGGTGGCAATAATTTTTTAAACTACGTGTGGTGTCCGGCTTAGATTCGGATGGCGACACGGCCTAACGAGGTTATCCCATGAAAACTGGAATCCACCCAGAATACAAAGCTGTAAGCGCAACTTGTTCTTGTGGCAACACATTTGAATTCAACTCTACTCTAGGTAAAGATTCAATCCACCTAGACGTATGTGACAAATGTCACCCATTCTACACTGGTAAGCAACGTATCGTAGATACAGGCGGCCGTGTTGATCGCTTCAACAAGCGTTTCGGTGCTCTTTCTAGCAAGTAATTCTATTACTTTTGCTACACCGAATGAAAAAAGGACGCCATGGCGTCCTTTTTTATTATCTGCATTTTAGTGACATCTTCTAATGACTGGTCGAATGAGTAGATGAATCTGGTTTTTTAATGAATCAGATCGCAATCCTATCTATGAAGATTGACTTACATCAATTAATATTAGCATTCGACTCAATCATCACATTACCTTTTCGGGGATACTGCACCTATGTCAGACGACAATCACCAAGAGCTCTCTTCAGAAGAACTATTTCGCCAACAAGCACTTGATTACCATGCCTTCCCAAAACCGGGGAAAATTGCTTTAGAGCTAACCACGCCAGCAGACTCAGCTGAAGATCTGGCACTGGCCTACAGCCCAGGTGTTGCAGAACCTGTACGTGAAATCGCCCAAAACGTAGAGAACGTTTATAAGTACACAGCGAAAGGTAACATGGTTGCGGTGATCTCAAACGGCACCGCGATCCTTGGTTTAGGTAACCTTGGTCCAATTGCATCAAAACCTGTGATGGAAGGTAAAGCGTTACTGTTTAAACGTTTTGCTGGCCTTGATTCTATCGATATCGAAGTAAAACACCGCACTATCGACGAATTTGTCGACACAGTTGCGAACATTGCAGACACATTCGGTGGTATTAACTTAGAAGATATCAAAGCACCAGACTGTTTTGAAATTGAGCGTCGTTTGATTGAACGTTGTGATGTGCCTGTATTCCATGATGACCAACACGGTACCGCGATTGTAACGGCAGCGGGCATGCTGAATGCGATCGAACTTCAAGGTAAGAAATTAGAAGAGTGTACGATCGTTTGTCTTGGTGCAGGTGCAGCAGCTGTCGCCTGTATGGAGCTACTGATTAAGTGTGGCGCGATGCGTGAAAAAATCTACATGCTTGACCGTAAAGGCGTAATCCACACTCGCCGTGATGACATCAACGAGTACAAACAGCGCTTTGCGAACAATACCGACAAACGCACGTTGGAAGATGTGATTGATGGTGCTGACCTATTCTTAGGCGTATCGGGTCCAAACCTTCTTCCGGCTGAAGCGCTGAAATTAATGGCCGACAAGCCTGTTGTGTTTGCATGTTCGAATCCAGATCCAGAGATCAAACCTGCATTAGCTCATGAAGTGCGTAATGACCTGATTATGGGTACAGGCCGTTCTGACTATCCAAACCAAGTGAACAATGTTCTATGTTTCCCATTCATTTTCCGTGGTGCGTTAGATGTACGTGCAAGCGTGATTAATGATGAGATGAAACTGGCGGCGGTAGAAGCGATTCGTCAACTTGCTAAAGAGTCTGTTCCTGCTGAAGTATTGAAAGCGGCGGGTGTGGATGCACTTGAGTTTGGCGTCGATTACATTATACCTAAACCGATGGACCCACGTTTGTTACCACGCGTAGCAAAAGCCGTGGCTGTGGCGGCGGTTGAATCTGGTGTGGCTCGTATTGAGATGCCAGAAAACTATATGCAGTAAGAACGTAATATGCAGTAAATACGTAGAGTGCAGTAAGAACGCAATGCAGTAAATCTGTAAATACACGACGTAATAAATCTGCACGCTAGCGAGACACTAAAAAGCCGCCAAACATTATGTTTAGCGGCTTTTTTAATGAGGTTAAGTTGAGACAACGCCCAAACGAACCAATGACATCAGCAGTAAGCGGTTACTCTTCGTCGAATGTTTCGAATTCGATGCCCATTGCAGTCATTAATTCTTTTGCTTCGGTTGGGATCTCATCCGGACGATCTTTACGTAGATCTTCATCAGTAGGAAGAGGTTGCCCAGTATAAGCATGCAAGAAGGCTTCACAAAGAAGTTCACTGTTTGTTGCGTGGCGTAGGTTGTTAATCTGACGGCGAGTACGCTCATCAGTGAGTACCTTTAATACTTTTAATGGGATCGAAACGGTAATTTTTTTAACCTGTTCGCTCTTTTTTCCATGCTCTGCGTATGGACTAATGTATTCACCATTCCAGTCTGCCATTGCGCACCTTCATTGTTATTGTTAGTTGTTTAAAAATAATAGGAGGGGATTTTAGCGGGATTTACCGCCATAAGCAAAGACATATAGACGTCTAGATGTGTTGACGGCTTACGCTTATAAACGTAAAGTGACATAAAGTAACGAGAATAACAACTCTCTAACACAGTGCCTTGATATCAATCAAGGTGTTGTGAGCATCGAATTCGACTTGGAAAGGAAACACATATGAGCAGCCGGAAGCCCGCGACTATCGCCGTACGAACAGGGATTGAGTCAGATTCTCAGCATAATGCCGTTGTCCCACCGATTTATCTTTCGACCAATTATAGCTTCCCAGCCTTCGGTGAAGTGCCTAAATATGACTATACCCGTTCTGGTAATCCAAACCGAGGATTATTAGAAACGGCACTGTTTGAGTTGGAATCGGGAAAAGGGGCAGTGGTCACAAATTGCGGTACATCGGCGCTCAACCTTTGGGTTTCTGCTTTTTTAGGATCTGATGATCTGATTGTCGCACCGCACGATTGCTATGGTGGTACTTATCGCCTGTTTAATACACGAGCTCAAAAAGGGGACTTTAAGGTTCTTTTTGTTGATCAATCAGATTGTGCTGCGTTGGATGCTGCGATTGCTCTGAAGCCGAAATTATTACTGCTTGAAACGCCGTCAAATCCGCTCGTTCGTGTTATCGATATCGAAGAGACATGCATTAAAGCTAAGCAAGTCGGGACGCTAGTGGCTGTCGATAATACCTTTTTGACACCTGTGTACCAAAAGCCATTAGAACTCGGTGCGGATTTCGTTATTCACTCGACCACTAAGTTTATTAACGGCCACTCGGATGTGATTGGTGGTGTTGTGGTGACGAAAACAGAAGAACATGCAGAAGAGTTGGCGTGGTGGGGAAACTGCATTGGCGCAACAGGAACACCATTCGATAGTTACATGACGTTACGTGGCATACGCACTCTGGGCGCAAGAATGCGTGTGCATGAAGAGAGTTCGATAGCCATCCTTAGCGAACTTCAGAAGAAATCTTTAGTCGATGTTATCTATCACCCAAGCCTGCCTGATCATCCCGGACATGATATCGCGAAGAAGCAGCAGTCTGGTTTTGGGTCTATGCTGAGCTTTGAGTTTGCAGGCAGTTTTGAACAACTGAAATATTTTGTCGATCAACTCGAATTATTCTCTTTAGCGGAATCCTTAGGTGGCGTTGAGAGTTTGATTTGCCACCCAGCTTCGATGACTCACCGTGCGATGGGGGAGGAAGCCTTGGCGGAAGCTGGCATTTCACAGCATTTATTACGTTTATCGGTTGGGCTAGAAGATGCTGACGATTTGATTAACGATTTATCACAAGCTTTTGCTAAAGCAGAGCGATTTACGGACGATGGAGAGACCGTTTAAATGAGTGTTATTCGTCAACTGCATAAATTTGGTGGCAGTAGTTTAGCTGATCCTGAATGTTATCAGCGCGTGGTGAATATTCTTAAAGAGTATTCGGGAGCGGATGATTTAGTGGTGGTGTCTGCGGCAGGGAAAACCACCAATCGTCTGATCGAGTTTTTAGAAGCGCTGGATAAAGATGGGCGTTTGGCGCATGAGGCTTTGCAGTCATTGCGTCAATTTCAGACTGAATTGATTGAAACCTTGCTGAGTGGAGAATCACAAACGGCTTTGCTTGCAACGTTGAATGCTGAATTTAGTGCGCTAGGGGAGTTAACCACTCCGCTTTCGGCAACCGACAAAGCGAATGTGTTAGGCCATGGTGAAGTATGGTCGGCTCGATTGTTAGCTGAACTATTGTGTCAGCAAGATCTTGCGGCTGTAGCTCAAGATGCTCGTGAGTTTTTACGGGCAGAAGCGGGTACGCAGCCAGAAGTCGATCGCGCGCGCTCTTATCCGTTGTTGAAAGAAATTCTTGCCCAACATACACATCATCGAATCGTGATCACTGGATTCATGGCGCAAGATTCCGCTCATGAAACGGTCTTGCTTGGTCGAAATGGTTCGGATTACTCGGCAACTGTGATTGGTGCATTAGCGGAAGTGAGCTGTGTGACGATTTGGAGCGATGTGGCTGGCGTATACAGCGCTGACCCAAGACTTGTCTCTGATGCCTGTCTTCTGCCTCTGCTGCGCTTAGATGAGGCGAGCGAGCTGGCTCGTCTTGCTGCACCAGTATTGCATAGCCGCACTTTACAACCTGTCGCGCAAAGTGCGATGGATTTAAGTTTACGCTGTAGCCATCAACCCGAATCGGGATCGACTCGAATTGAGCGAGTGTTAGCTTCAGGGCGCGGCGCTAAGATCATTACCTCGTTAGATGAGGTGTTGTTGATCCAACTGACGTTTACACAGGGTCATGATTTTAAGCGAATTGAAACGGACGTATTGCAGAGCCTAACTCGGGCGCAACTTGAACCTTTGGCTTATGAAGTCCAATCGGATCAGCACTGTTTGCGTTTAGCGTACACGGCAGAGATTGCTGGTGGCGCTCTTAGCCATTTGCAAGATTGTGCGGTGGAAGCCGAAATTAAATTGAAAGAGGGTTACTCGCTGATCGCGGCCGTTGGTGCTGGCGTCACTAAAAATCCAAATCATTGCTACGGTTTCTATCAGCAGTTGAAGCACTCCCCAGTCGAATTTGTGTCGGAGTCGCTATCTGGATTAAGTTTAGTTGCGGTTTTACGCCGCAGTGAAACACCACCTTTAGTAAAAGGCATTCATACTCAACTTTTCCAAGCTCAGAAACGAGTGGCATTGGTATTGTGTGGTAAAGGCAATATTGGTTCGAGTTGGTTATCTCTGTTTACCGAGCAGAAAAGTGAGCTAGAAAAACGCCGAGGCATGAGCTTTGATTTGGTGGGTGTGGTGGGAAGCCAAACGTATTGGTTTGATGATAAAGGGATAGACCCGACCACAATTGATGCCCGCTTTAATGACGAATCCATTGCAAATAACAGTCACGAATGGTTAGAGCGTTTAGGTGCGATTCAAAATTATGATGAAGCTGTGGTGTTAGATGTTACCGCGAGTAAAGAGTTGGCCGAGCAGTACTTGAATATCGCGCATCAAGGTATTCACTTAATTTCAGCCAATAAAGTGGCCGGTTCAGCTTCTGGTGAGTATTACCATCAAGTTCAAGATGCCTTTGCAAAAATTGGTCGTCATTGGTTGTATAACGCGACAGTAGGGGCGGGGCTTCCGATTAATCATACCGTTCGAGATTTGCGTGAGAGTGGCGATGAGATCATTGCGGTGTCGGGCATTTTTTCGGGGACGCTTTCATGGTTATTCCAGCAATTCGACGGCAGTGTTCCCTTTAGTGAGTTGGTTGATCTCGCATGGCAACAAGGATTGACGGAACCCGATCCTCGGTCGGATTTAGATGGTTCAGATGTGATGCGTAAGTTAGTCATTCTAGCGCGAGAATCAGGGTTAGAGATTGAGCCCGAAAATGTGAAGGTTGAATCTCTGGTTCCGGCAGAATTACAAGATCTGTCATTAGATGATTTCTTTGACCACGCTTCTGTCTTGAGTGAAGAGTTAGCCGAGCGTTTAGAAAAAGCTCAGAAAGAGCATAAAGTGCTGCGTTATGTCGCTCGTTTGGAAAAGAATGGGAATGCGAGTGTGAGCGTCGAGGCGCTTGCGAAAGAGCATGCGCTAGCGAACTTACTCCCTTGTGACAATATCTTTGCGATTGAGAGTAAGTGGTACAAAGATAACCCTCTGGTCATTCGAGGCCCAGGTGCGGGAAGAGAAGTGACCGCTGGTGCTATTCAATCAGACCTAAATCGGATGTCTGCGCTGTTTTAAGTGGTGATCGACGTTGTTTAAGTGGTAAGTCGAGGGGGCTCTTCTTATAGCCTTCTAACATCATCTGTCGATACTGGATCAACAGGCCCTAACCAAAGGAGCGAAATCATTCGCTCCTTTGTTGTTTCTACGGGAGCTATTGGATTTTGTATTAGGGTCTTTGTGTTTTCTGGCAGAGGGCTTTGTGTTTTTTACAGAGGTGAGGATCTTATGTTCTTTGCGGGTGAGCTTTGTGTTTTCCATTAATAATGAACTATCTTCACTTTGAACATGAGAAAAATTCATAATCATCCTGTTGACATTAAATCGTATTCATTCCATTCTGTGGACATATAGACGTCTAAACGTCATTTAAGGATTTAGATTATTGCGTGGCAAAGATGGCCACAGGGAGAGTTAAGATGGGATATACACACGCAGGCCATATCGACGCCTTAAATCAGAATATTGCCGAACTTTCTGACAATATCAATGTGTCATTTGAGTTTTTTCCACCAAGCAGTGAAAAAATGGAAGAAACCTTATGGAACTCTGTCCATCGATTAAAGACTCTTCAACCTAAATTTGTCTCAGTTACTTATGGTGCCAACTCTGGCGAGCGAGATCGTACTCACTCGATTATCAAAGAGATCAAAGATCAAACTGGATTGGTCGCAGCCCCTCACTTGACCTGTATTGATGCAAGTCGTGAAGAGTTAATCAATATTGCAGACGATTACTGGAACAATGGCATTAAAAACATTGTGGCACTGCGTGGTGATATTCCTGCAGGTGGCGGTGCGCCTGACATGTACGCATCAGACTTAGTGAAACTGCTTAAATCTCAGCATGATTTTGATATCTCAGTTGCGGCTTTTCCTGAAGTTCACCCAGAGGCGAAAAGTGCTCAAGCGGATTTGATTAACTTAAAGCGTAAAGTGGATGCAGGTGCCGATCGTGCCATTACTCAATTCTTCTTTGATGTAGAGAGTTACTTACGTTTTCGTGACCGCTGCGTGGCGGCAGGCATTGATGCTGAAATTGTGCCGGGCATTCTACCTGTTTCCAACTTTAAGCAAGCATCACGCTTTGCTGCGATGAATAACGTAAAAGTACCAGGCTGGATGGCACAGCAGTTTAATGGTTTAGACGATGATCCTACGACACGACAACTCGTTGGTGCCAGTCAAGCGATTGATATGGTGAGAACACTAAGCCGAGAAGGGGTGAAAGATTTTCACTTTTATACTCTGAATCGAGCTGAAATGACCTATGCGCTTTGCCATACACTTGGCGTGCGTCCTGCTTAAATTCACGTCCTGCTTAAATTCACGTCCAAGCTAAAGTTCATGTCCAAGCTAAAGTTTACGTTTAGCTTAGGTTTATATCCAAATTAGGTCTGCATCCAATTATAGCTTATAGGTACTGTTTTAGCGGATAGAGATAGGAATAGAAATAGAGACTAAAGCTGAAGGGAACAGAAATAGAAAAGGGTTAGTGCAAATGCATTAACCCTTTTTGGTATTTACTTCAATGAACTGATTTGAACTTACGCCATTGCGCCTAATTCAGCTATTACTTCATCAGCCCATGATACCCATGCTTCGCGAATAACAAGGTTACGGCGAAGTGTTAGACGCTCTAAACGAGCTTGCTTATCTAGAGACGCTGGTGTTGCGTAGTAAGCCGCTTCGATCTCTTTGTAATGCGCTACAAGTTTACGAGATTCTTCAACCAACTCTGTTAGTTGTGCATGATACGCTGTTGAAGGTTGTACAGCGCATGCCATCAGCTTAGCAGAGAACTCATCACGAACGGTTGGATGAGCGGTAGGTTGATCAAACCATGCACCAAGTGCACCACGACCAGCATCTGTGATTGAGTAAACTTTACGGTCGGGTTTACCTTCCTGCGGTTCTAAAACACATGTAACTAGCTCGTTCTGAGCCATTTTGTTTAGTTCACGGTAAACTTGTTGGTGGCTTGCTTTCCAAAAGTAACCGATGCTTGCAGAAAATTCTTTGGTGATATCGTAACCGGTTGCGTCGCGAGTACTTAAAACGGTTAAGATTACGTGTGGTAATGACATGTCTTCAATCCAAATGGTCAATAAACTAACAAATTCGCTTAAACTTCAAGAGTGCTTCTAATGGCACGTATTTGTAATTATGTTTAAGCGACTCCAACCTTATAAATAGTTGGTACTGTCACCTTGAAAAGCCGTTTATCACCTAGGTTGGTATGAGTACATACCAATAAGCTGCGGAAATATTTTGATTAGAGTGCTTTCGCAGCGGAGAGGTAGTATATCTAAATAATAAGCATAAAGTAGAATAGTCGGACAAAATAACCCAAAAAACTGACAAAATACTCAGTAGTGGAATTTAAAAGAATAAAAGGCCGCACGTGGCGACCTTTTTGTCTCGTTTGTAGAGGTTTTAACTGCTATCCAGTGTTTCGCATTCCGGCTGCAATACCCGCAATTGTCACCATTAATGCCTCTTCGAGTTCAGGCTGTGGTGTTTCTGACTGACGAGTACGGTACAGCAGCTCGGCTTGAAGCATGTTCAATGGCTCAACGTAGATGTTACGTAAACGGATGGATTCTAATCCCCACGGGTCGCTTTGCATCAAGTTCTCGTTGTTCTCTACGTTCAATACCGCTTTGATATCTTTCTGTAGTTGTTCACGCAGACGATCACCCAGTGGAATGAGTGATTCATCCACTAAGCGTTGGTCATAGTAACGAGAAATTTCGATGTTACATTTCGAGTAAACCATTTCCAGCATACCAAGACGAGTCGAGAAGAATGGCCATTCGCGGCACATATCTTCTAAAAGCGCTTGATGGCCTTTATCGATAGAGTATTGGATTGCTTCACCTGCGCCTAACCAAGCTGGTAATACTAAGCGGTTTTGGCTCCATGAGAAAATCCATGGGATGGCACGTAGGCTTTCAACGCCGCCTTTCGGGTTACGTTTTGCAGGGCGTGAACCTAGCGGTAATTTACCTAACTCTAACTCTGGTGTTGCAGAGCGGAAGTAAGGAACAAAATCAGGTTCACCACGAACGATATGACGATAAGCCTCGCATGACACTTCTGACAATACATCCATCAGATCGTACCATTCTTGTTTTGGCTCTGGTGGTGGCAGAAGATTCGCTTCTAAAATCGCACTCGCATAGATATTGAAACTGTTGACAGCAACATCTGGTAAACCAAGTTTGAAGCGGATCATTTCACCTTGCTCAGTCACACGTAAACCGCCTTTCAAGCTTTTTGGTGGCTGAGACAATAGTGCAGCATGCGCAGGAGCGCCGCCACGGCCAACCGTACCACCACGGCCATGGAATAAGGTCAGCTCGATATCCGCATCTTCACTGATTTTCACTAACGATTCCATCGCACGGTATTGCGCCCAACCTGCAGACATAACACCAGCATCTTTAGCTGAATCAGAATAACCAATCATCACCATTTGGTGGTTTTGGATGAAACCGCGATACCAATCGATAGAGTAAAGTTGCTTCATGACCTCTTCAGAGTTATTCAAATCGTCAAGGGTTTCAAATAGTGGGCAAACATCCATGCGGAATTCACAGCCACTCTCTTGAAGAAGTAAATGCACGGCTAATACATCTGAAGCGGTACGAGCCATAGAGATCACATAAGCACCAAACGCTTCGCGTGATTGAGACGCAACGATTTGGCAAGTATCCAGAACCTCTTTTACCTGCTCTGATGGTTGCCAATCTCGTGGTAGTAATGGGCGTTTTGAACTTAGCTCATTCACGAGGAACGAGATCTTGTCTTGTTCGCTCCAGTGCGCGTAATCACCAATGCCGAGGTAGCGAGTCAGTTCCGACAGTACATCTGAGTGGCGCGTGCTCTCTTGACGAATGTCTAGGCGAACGAGGTGAACCCCAAAGGCTTTGATGCGACGTAAGGTATCGAGTAGTGAACCTCCCGCAATCACATTCATGCCACACTCTTGCAGAGATTGGTAACACGCAAACAGCGGTTCCCATAGCTCATCAACGTGCTCAAGAATCGCTTTGTTTGGCACCTCTTTACCGTTAATTTTCGCTTCAAGCACTTCGATAGTGTCTTGCAGTAGTGTGCGAATGCGTTTCAAAATGGCACGGTAAGGTTCGTGCTCATCATTCGCTAATTGACGAACGGTATCATTGCACTTGGTCATTGATAGTTCGCTGATCAGCTCTTGAATATCGCCAAGATAAAGATCGGCGGCTTTCCAGCGAGATAGAAGTAGAACTTCACGCGTGATTGAGTGAGTCACAAATGGGTTACCATCGCGATCGCCACCCATCCATGATGAGAAATGCACAGGGCGAGCATCAATCGGTAGACCTTCGCCAAGATAACCCGTTACACGTTCATCGAGTTCACGTAGGAATTCCGGTACCGCTTCCCACAGTGAATTTTCAACCACAGCAAAGCCCCATTTAGCTTCATCTAATGGTGTAGGTCGTTGCTTACGAATGACATCAGAGTGCCAACCTTGAGCGATTAATTGCTCTAAACGGCGTTCTGTTTTATGGCGCTCTTTAGAAGAGAGATCGCTCAGTTCTAGTTTTGATAAACACTCATTGGTTTTGACCAGTTTATTGATCATGGTTCGACGAGTGATTTCTGTTGGGTGTGCGGTGAGTACGAGCTCAATATTTAAATCTCGAACCGCTTGCGCTGCATCTAACTTGCTAATTTTATTTTGAGTTAATTTTGAGAATAGCGAGTTAATGGCGTCGGGTTCACATACATGTTCTTCGCAGTGGCGTGAAATTGTATGGTATTGCTCTGCCATATTGGTCAGATTTAGAAATTGGTTGAAAGCGCGCGCTACTGGAGTCAGTTGCTCATTTGGCAGATTCTTGATCTCTTCAATAAGAGCGTCGCGATCGGCTTGATTCCCTGCTCGAGCGGATTTAGAAAGCTTACGGATAGTCTCTACTTTCTCTAGAATAATGTCACCATGAGCTTCTTGAATAGTGTTACCTAACAAGCGGCCCAACATGCTCACGTTGCTTTTGAGCGCGGCGTATTTTTCGTTCATTGTCATCCTGCCTCGTAAATTAATTACATCCATTGTTCCTTGTTAAGTACACAATCTAGCGAAAAGTGCTGTATGTAGTCAAATAAAGCAGACTAAGTTTGCAATTATTAACTGCAACGATGAAATGGGCTGGGAATTCTATTCATTTTCACTACTGAGGTGAAAATTTATTACATAATCGGGAGTTAGCAAGCTCAAAGTGAGATGAATACACTCACTTTGGCTTAAAAATCGAAATTATATAGAGGAAAATAATTTCATTAAGAGAAATATGGAAAGGTTTAGAAACAATATTTATGCATTGCCTTAGACAAAATATTAATTGTGGGATCAATAAAATCTAAACTAAGAAATTCGTCAGGTTGGTGCGCTTGATCAATTGAACCGGGGCCTAACACCAAGGTTGGGCACAACTGTTGAAGAAAAGGCGCTTCCGTGCAGTAGTTCACTGTGGCTGAGGGGGTGTCACATATCGACTCGACGCCAGCGATAAATGGGTGATCATGTTGGCATTCATAACCGGGGATGGGTTCATGCAAAGGCGTGATCTCAATTCGGCCTGACCATTTCGCTTCAACCTCTTTAAGCGCATCTCGTAGTAAGTTATCTAATCCATCTAAACTGATCCCAGGCAGAGGGCGCACATCATAATGAAGTTCACAACAGCCACAGATTCGGTTGGCGCTGTCTCCTCCATGGATATGACCTAAATTGAGTGTTGGGCTTGGAATGGCAAATCCGGGGTGATGATACTCTTTGACCAATTTGTCACGCAGTTGCATTAAGGCAAACATCACTTCATGCATGATCTCGATAGCATTGACCCCTAACGCGGGATCGGAAGAGTGCCCTGAGCGCCCTGTGATTCGAATGGCATTGGCGACATGACCTTTATGACCTCGGATAGGCACTAAGCTTGTAGGTTCGCCAATGATGCAGTAATCCGGTTTGAAAGGGGCGCTTTCAGTAAAGTGGCGTGCGCCCAACATGGTGGTCTCTTCATCGCAGGTCGCAAGCACATAAAGAGGCTTTGTCTGTTTGCTCCAATCTACCTTCTTGACCGCTTCAATAATAAAAGCGAAGAAGCCTTTCATATCAGCGGTACCTAAACCGTAAAAGCGATTATTCGATTCGGTGAGTTCGTGAGGGTTAAAGCTCCATTGCCCTTCATCAAAGGGAACCGTATCGCTGTGTCCTGCCAGTAGTAATCCACCTTCCCCTGCGCCTTTTTTTGCAATGAGGTTGTGCTTGCCGGGCTCGACTTCGATGACTTCGACTTCAAATCCAATATCTTTTAGCCAAGTCGCCAATTTTTCAATGACTTTTGCATTTCCTTCGTCCCAGCTTGAATCGGTTGAACTGATCGAGGATGTCGAAATTAGGCCTCTGTAGACCTCTATAAAACTGGGTAATTGCATATTATCTTCACTTCTACTGTTGACAGAAATTATATAAGACGGTAAAACACATATTAAAGCATTATTACTGAATAAAAAATCAATAAAAGCTGAATTTTTTGTATTAATAATCAGTTTTAAGATCGTCGATTACCTTAAAAATTGGATGTGTTGAGATGTTGAAAACCACAATTATCGGAGCAAGCGGATATACCGGAGCAGAGCTTGCTTTGATGGTTAATAAACACCCAAAGCTTACGCTAGCAGGTTTATATGTTTCAGCCAATAGCGTTGATGCAAGAAAGCCAATAGCCGCTTTACATGGCAAGCTTTTGGGTTTGATTGATATGCCCGTTCAGCCTCTGCTTGATCCACAAGCGGTAGCGGCGGAGTCCGATGTGGTTTTTCTCGCGACTGCTCATGAAGTGAGTCACGATTTAGCACCTATATTTTTAGAACAAGGTTGCCAAGTTTTTGATTTATCTGGCGCGTTTAGGGTGAAAGGCGAACGTTTTTATCAGGATTTTTATGGTTTTGAGCATCAGTACCCACAGTGGTTAGACAGTGCAGCTTACGGGCTAGCCGAGTGGAATGAAGCGGAAATCAAACAGTCTCAGTTGATTGCAGTAGCGGGTTGTTATCCGACCGCTTCACAACTCGCAATTAAGCCATTGGTTGATGCTGGTTTAATTGATACGGCTCAGTGGCCTGTGATTAATGCAACCAGCGGTGTGACAGGTGCAGGGCGTAAAGCAAGTATGACCAATAGCTTTTGCGAAGTGAGTCTACAGCCTTACGGGATATTTAATCACCGTCATCAACCTGAAATTGCCAATCATTTGGGTTGTGATGTGATTTTTACTCCGCACCTTGGCAATTTTAAACGTGGGATCTTAGCGACGATCACCATGAAGTTAGCACAGGATGTGACTGACGCGGATGTTCAGCAAGCATTTGAACAAGCATATAAGGATAAACCTGCGGTTCGCTTGTTAGATAACATACCGAGAATTCAAGATGTAGAAAACACACCTTTCTGCGATATAGGTTGGAAGGTGCAAGGGCAACATATTATTGCGGTATCAGCGATAGATAATTTGCTAAAGGGAGCCTCTAGCCAGGCGATGCAATGTTTAAATATTCACTATGGTTTTAAACCATTAACAGCACTTGTTTAAGGAAGCACGATATGAGTCAAAACGAGCAGTCATTAGTAATTAAGTTAGGTGGTGCAGCCCTTTCATGCACAGAGACACTTAGCAAATTATTTGGTGCGATTTCCGCGTACCAGCGACGAGCTCAGCGACCTATCGTCATCGTTCATGGCGGTGGCTATTTGGTAGATGACTTAATGTCGAAGCTCAAGCTTGAGACGATGAAAGTCCAAGGTTTACGTGTCACACCTTACGATCAGATCCCTATGGTGGTAGGTGCGCTAGCCGGAACAGCAAATAAGCTGCTTCAAGGTCAGGCGGTAAAAGATGGAATTAATGCAGTAGGGTTAAGCTTAGCCGATGGCGGTCTATGTGTGGTGGAAGAGCTTAGCCCTGAATTGGGTGCAGTAGGTAAGGCAAAACCGGGTAATGCCAATGTATTACAAGCGGTGCTTTCTACGGGCGCATTACCGATCATCAGTTCTATTGGGCTTACGTCTGAAGGGCAGATGATGAATGTGAATGCTGACCAAGCCGCCGTTGCCGTTGCAGGCGCATTGGATGCAGAGCTTGTGTTTCTTTCTGATGTCAGTGGTGTGTTAGATGGTAAAGGCCATCTCATTTCGAGCTTGAATCATCAACAAGCTGACGCACTGATTACTGGCAAAGTAGTCACGGACGGAATGGTTGTAAAAGTTGAGGCGGCGCTACAAGCAGCCAGTGATTTGGGACGACCAGTTGAAGTTGCAACATGGCGCTACCCAGACAAACTAGCCCAACTATTTGCAGGTGAAAACATTGGAACTCAATTTTTACCCCGATGAGTTAGTTTTTAATTGTTAATGACAAACTAACCACCCAATCAAAGAATTATAGATTTTATAATAAATATGGATATACCCCGAGGAACTGACCGCCAAAGTGCAGCCCGGGCAATAGGAGTAAGAACATGAGCAAAGTTAACGTAAATAAAGTAGTAGTAGCGTATTCAGGCGGTCTAGACACATCTGTGATCATTCCATGGTTGAAAGAGAACTATGACTGTGAAGTGGTTGCATTCGTGGCAGATGTGGGTCAAGGCGATGAAGAGTTACAAGGCATTGAAGAGAAAGCCATCGCATCAGGCGCAAGTGCTTGTTATGTTGCCGATCTAAAAGAAGAGATGGTCGCCGATTACATTTTCCCAACGCTAAAAACAGGCGCTTACTACGAAGGTAAATACCTACTTGGTACGTCAATGGCGCGTCCAATTATTGCGAAAGCACAAGTTGAGTTAGCTCGTAAAGTGGGTGCTGATGCGTTGTGTCATGGTTGTACTGGTAAAGGTAATGACCAAGTTCGTTTTGAAGGCGCATTTGCGGCGCTTGCTCCCGAGCTTCATGTTATTGCCCCTTGGCGTGAGTGGGATCTTGTGAGCCGTGAAGAGTGTCTTGATTACCTTGCTGAGCGTAATATCCCTTGTACAGCTTCGCTGACAAAAATTTATTCTCGTGATGCTAACGCGTGGCATATCTCGACAGAAGGTGGCGTGCTTGAAAATACGTGGAATGCACCGGATGAAGATTGCTGGGCTTGGACCGTTGATCCAGAACAAGCGCCAAACGAATCTGAGTATGTGACTCTAAAAGTTGAGAACGGAGAAGTTGTAGCAGTTGATGGTGAGACGATGACGCCATACAACGCGCTGGTTTATCTCAACGAGAAAGGGGCGAAACACGGTATTGGTCGTATTGATATTGTAGAAAACCGTCTTGTTGGAATGAAATCTCGTGGTTGCTACGAAACTCCGGGTGGCACCATTATGATGGAAGCGTTGCGTGCAGTAGAGCAACTGGTGCTTGATAAAAGTGCATTCGAATTCCGTGAGGAGCTCGGTGTGAAAGCATCTCATCTTGTATATGATGGACGTTGGTTTACTCCGTTATGTAAATCAATTTTAGCGGCAACGGAAGAGCTAGCGAAAGACGTTAACGGTGAAGTGGTGATCAAGCTTTATAAAGGTCACGCAACGGTGACTCAGAAGCGTTCTGAAAACAGCTTGTACTGTGAAGAGTTTGCGACTTTTGGTGAAGATGAAGTGTATGACCAAAGCCATGCGGGTGGCTTCATCCGTCTTTACTCACTGTCTAGCCGTATCCGTGCGCTAAAACAGGCAAAAAAATAACGCGATACCTAGGTTAGATTAAATCGTTAGAACCTAGAAGCTATCTTCTAGGTTCTATTTGTATCTACGCGGTATGAATTTTATGGCTTCTCATCACACACTAAGCCTCAACCGCGATAGAAAATATAAAGACGTAAACTCAATGGAGAAGAGCAATGGCATTATGGGGCGGAAGATTTACCCAAGCAGCAGATACTAGATTCAAAGATTTTAATGACTCACTTCGTTTTGATTACCGTTTGGCGGAAGAAGATATTGTTGGCTCTATCGCTTGGTCTAAAGCACTGCTTTCGGTCGATGTGCTGACAAAAGAAGAGCAGCAGTCTCTAGAGTTCGCTTTAAATGAACTCAAGCATGAAGTTTTAGAAGATCCGGCACAAATTTTACACTCTGATGCTGAAGATATTCATAGTTGGGTCGAACAGAAGCTCATTGGTAAGGTCGGTGATTTAGGTAAAAAACTTCATACTGGCCGTTCACGTAACGACCAAGTCGCGACGGATTTGAAATTATGGTGTCGTCAGCAAAGCCAGCAGTTGCTAATCACTTTGGATCGACTACAAGCTCAACTAGTGAATGTTGCTCAGCAGCATCAAGCGACCGTTCTGCCGGGTTATACTCACTTACAAAGAGCACAACCTGTGACATTCGCTCACTGGTGTCTTGCGTATGTTGAGATGTTTGACCGTGATTATTCTCGTCTGAGTGACGCGATGAAACGTTTGGACACGTGTCCACTCGGTTCAGGTGCGCTTGCGGGGACGGCTTACCCAATGGATCGTGAACAAGTTGCCCATGATTTAGGTTTCCGCCGAGCAACGCGTAACTCACTCGACTCGGTTTCAGATCGCGATCATGTGATGGAGCTTATGTCAGTTGCCTCTATCTCCATGTTGCACCTTTCTCGTCTGGCTGAAGATATGATTTTCTATAATTCAGGTGAATCTGGCTTTATTGAACTGGCGGATACGGTGACTTCAGGTTCATCTTTAATGCCACAGAAAAAGAACCCAGATGCGCTTGAGTTGATCCGTGGCAAAACAGGTCGAGTATATGGCTCATTAGCGGCAATGATGATGACCGTTAAAGCCCTGCCATTGGCGTACAACAAAGACATGCAAGAAGACAAGGAAGGGCTGTTTGATGCGCTTGATACTTGGCATGACTGCATGGAAATGGCGGCTCTCTGTTTTGATGGCATTCAAGTGAATGGTGAGCGTACGTTGGAAGCGGCACAGCAAGGTTATGCGAACTCAACAGAGTTGGCGGACTACTTGGTGGCAAAAGGCATTCCTTTCCGCGAAGCGCATCATATCGTTGGTGTGACGGTTGTTGCTGCGATTGCAAAAGGCTGTGCACTAGAAGAGTTATCAATTGCCGAAATGAAAGAGTTTTCTGCTGTGATTGAGCAGGATGTGTATGAGATTTTGACCATAGAGTCATGCTTAGAAAAACGTTCGGCATTAGGTGGGGTATCACCGAAGCAAGTGGCTTATGCGGTTGAGCAAGCACAGAAGAAGATCGATCAAAGAGATCTTCCTAAGGGTAATTCGTAAGGATTATTTTTGCGATTTTTCTATTGTTAAAGGTTTGATTTTATAGATTATTATTTAAAATTAGCAAATGCTAACAAATAAATTTTATATTTTTTGAACTAACTGAAAAAGCGGCAGTCTTAATTGTACCACTGCTTTTTCTTAGAAGAATCTAAGAAGGCCCCTAACCAATTTGGATTAGGGGCTTTTTTCTATCTGCGATCTGGGTTTGGAATGGGACTTGAATCTGCACCTGAATAGAGAGCTAAGCTTTCGGCCTACCATGATCCTTTTATTTTTTATGCTTCCTTTCTCTCCAAGGAAAGATCACATACTTCATCCATAAATGGAGAAACAATAAAGCATTAAAAGCAAACCCCGCCATGATCAATGTGATTGATTCAATACTGGTGGGCGCCTCTTTAAATCCAAACCACCAGACAATCCAGCATAGAACGGATAGGACGGTGAGTTGATCCATACAGCGTTGGCAGCGTCCGATTTTTTTCCAAAACCAAGCGCTTCGGCAATCATTACAAGCCATGGGTTCCGCTCAAGTGAAAGTAAGAACTCAATTATATTCCGGCTTTACCCTGTTGTCTGTTTGTCTGCGCTTTTTTCTTATCTTGCTACCGAGTGGCTGCTTTTTAAGAATAAAAAAACGACGAAACCAAAGCATCGTCGTTTTTATCTGACAGCAGAGTGGTTAAGCCTCTGCAGTGTTAAAGCATGATGTGATTAACCGTGAACGGAATTATTAACCGCGAACGGAGGTATTAACAACCAGGGCCACAATCTAAGCAATGTTTGATCATCTCTGGACCTAAATGCAGTTTGGCATTTAAATCACGCAGTGCAGTACGTACACCCTCTTCAATAACCGGGTGATAAAATGGCATATCTAGCATTTCAGATACGGTCATTTTGTTCTGATGCGCCCATGCTAATAGGTGAGCGAGGTGTTCTGCATTCGGTCCCATCATTTCAGCGCCTAAGAATCGGCCAGTCCCTTGTTCGCCATACACATGCAGCAAACCTTTATTACGCAGCATGACACGTGAACGACCTTGCCCTTCAAATGACACTTCACCTGTTGCAAAGCAGCCACAAGTCCCTAAGCGTGTGGTGATTTGTTTGTACGTTTCACCAACCATCGCAATTTGTGGATCAGAGAATACCGCTGAAATGGCTGAACGGCGTAGTCCCGCTCGAATATCAGGGAATCGTCCTGCATTATCGCCTGCAATACGACCTTGATCAGCCGCTTCGTGAAGCAGTGGCATTTGGTTACTTGCATCACCAGCAATAAAAATACTGCCGACGGAGGTTTGCAGTGTGTAATGATCGGCGGTTGGAACACCACGTTCGTCGAGTTCTATTCCTGTGTTTTCAATCGCCAACTTATCGGTATTTGGACGACGCCCAGTTGCTGCAAGCACGTAGTCAACAATGAAGGTTTCAAGTTCGCCGTCATGGTTGATGAACTGGATTTCAACCTTGTCATCACCTTCACCCGTTGGCGAAGGAATACGTTTCATGCTTTCGACTTTAACGTCAGCATCAAGGTAGAACTCCTCTTGGAAAGCTTTATTGGCGTAAGCCATCACTTCAGGATCGGTAATTGGACCGACTTGACCGCCTAGACCAAAGATTTTGGTTTTTACGCCAAGACGATGCAGAGCTTGACCAAGTTCTAAACCAATAACACCTGGGCCAAATACGGCTACTGCTTGAGGCAGATCATCCCAGTCAAACACATCATCGTTAATCACTAAACGATCGCCAAGTTCATTCCAAACGCCAGGGTAGGCAGGTCGTGAACCTGTCGCAATAATAATGCGTTTGGCGTTGACTTGCGTGTGGTCATCAACAATTAAGGTGGTGTTATCGACGAATTTTGCGTAGCCAGAGATTTTATCCTCAGCTGGGATCTCATCGACGCCTTCTAGTACGAAGCCAACGAAACGGTCTCGCTCACGTTTGACTCTGTCCATGACTTCTCGGCCGTTGATCACAACTTCACCTTGCGGATGAATTCCAAAGGCTGGTGCTTTCTCGATTTGATGAACGCTTTCTGCCGCGGCAATCAGTAGTTTAGAAGGCATGCAACCAACACGGGCGCAAGTTGTGCCGTATGGACCGCCTTCGATCATCACGACACTATCTGTGTGCGCTTTTGCTGCTCGGTAAGATCCAAGTCCTGCGGTGCCACCACCAATGACGGCTACATCAACGTTTATCTGTTTCATAATGAGTTCTCTGGCTGTTTACTTAACTTCAATAGAATGTTTTGTATGGCTTACCATGATGAATTGATTTCTGGCGACCGCTTAAGGTGAGCCAGAAACCGATTCAAGTTGTAAGCAATGGTTTAAAGTTATTAAGCGTTATTTTGCTAGATGCACTTCAAGCTCTTCGCTACCACCGATGTGTTTACCACCAATGAAAACTTGTGGAACGGTTGTGCGACCAGTGATTGCACGTAGGCTTACCGTTGTTGCGTCTTTGCCTAAAATAACTTCTTCATATTGAAGACCGTTATCAATCAAGTTTTGTTTCGCTTTCGCACAGAAAGGGCAGCCAGGTTTAGTAAATACCGTAATAGACTCTTGCTCTTTATGGTTTGGTGCAAGGTAGTTCAGCATGGTATCGGCATCAGATACTTTGAACGGGTCGCCAGGTTCGTTTGGTTCGATGAACATTTTTTCTACCACGCCATTTTTCACTAGCATGCTGTAACGCCATGAACGTTTGCCAAAGCCAATCTCGTTCTTGTCTACAAGTAAGCCCATGCCATCTGTGAACTCACCATTACCATCTGGAATGAAGGTGATGTTTTCTGCTTCTTGGTCAGCTTTCCACGCGTTCATTACAAACGTGTCGTTTACTGAAACACAGACAATTTCGTCAACGCCATGCTCTTTAAATACAGAAAATAGCTCGTTGTAACGTGGTAAGTGGCTTGATGAACATGTTGGAGTAAATGCACCCGGCAAGCTAAATAGAATGACGGTTTTATCTTTGAATAGCTCGTCGCTAGTTACATTTACCCAAGCGTCACCTTGGCGAGTTGGGAAAGTGACTTGTGGTACGTTTTGGCCTTCTTTAGATGCAAACATAATGTTTCCTTTTCAATTTTCTTTAATGAGTTTGGAACGTTTTATTTCATCGTTCCGTTTTGTTGAAGCTATTATTGAAGATTTGCTTTGATAGTTCTAATCGTTTGGTGCTATGGTTTTGATAGATATTTCCTATCAAGTATGAATTCAAACAGGAAAACGGTTTTATGAACATTCGTGATTTCGAGTACCTAGTAGCTTTAGCCGAACATAAGCATTTTCGTAAAGCAGCAGAGGCGTGTTTTGTTAGCCAACCGACATTAAGTGGCCAGATAAAAAAACTGGAAAATGAAATTGGTACAAAATTAACAGAACGAAGCCCAAAGAAGGTTCTTTTTACTGATTCTGGATTGCAGTTGGTGGAGCAAGCGAAAAGAATATTAAGTGAAGTCAAAACCTTTAAAGAGCTAGCTAGTGGGCAAGGGGAATCAATGTCAGGCCCGATGCATATTGGTTTTATTCCGACCGTGGGGCCTTACTTACTCCCTAAGATTGTGCCTCAGTTGAAAGAGCAGTTTCCAGAGTTAGAGCTGTATTTGCATGAAGCTCAAACTCATCAGCTTGTCCGTCAATTAGAAGAGGGGAAGTTAGATTGCTTGGTGTTGGCTTCTGTTGCTGAGACGGCTCCGTTTAAGGAGCTTGAGGTTTACAATGAACCATTGAGTATTGCGGTGCCTTGCGATCATGAGTGGGCGGAATTAGATCAACTGGATATGTTGGCGTTGAATGGCAAAACGGTGCTGAGTTTAGGCGATGGTCACTGCCTAAGAGATCAGGCGCTAGGCTTCTGTTTTGCTGCAGGAGCAAAAGATGATGAACGTTTCAAAGCAACCAGTCTAGAGACGTTACGAAACATGGTGGCGGCAGGGGCGGGGATCACCTTACTTCCTCAGCTCTGCTTGCCGAAGGAAAAAGTGAAAGATGGTGTGTGTTATTTAAAAGCCGTTAACCCTGAACCATCACGTAAAATTGTTCTCGCTTATCGTCCTGGATCGCCATTGAGAAAGCGTTTTGAGCAACTCTCTTCTGCAATTGAATCTTGCTTACCTGAATTTGAGTAAGCGGGGGCGATTTTTGGGTCGCCGTAAAAAGAACAAAGCCAGTGAGGTAAATCATCACTGGCTTTGATTGCTTGGTTATTTACTTACTAAGTACGTTTAACCTGTAATTAGAAAAGCGCTTCACTCTCTGTTGAGTCTGAAGTTGAGTAGATATTGTCACCCAAGTTCTCTTCCACATAATCCGTTGGCTCTGTGCCTTTTAAGAAGTACTCAAACATGGATGAGCCATCAAACTTGTTGGTTAACAGTCCGGTTTCGCGGTCGATTCTAACGCGAACAATGTTTTCAGGTAGCTGCTTGCGTTGTGCTGGCGTGTTTTCTAATGCCACTCGCATGAAGCTCACCCAAGCAGGTTGCGCTGTTTTAGCTCCCGCTTCACCGCCACTGATTTGATCTTTTCCAAGGTTCTTATTGGGTTTTGATTTTCCAAGTTTACGATTGTGGTTATCAAAACCGACCCAAGCGGTGGCAACAATGCCTGGGCCATAGCCGTTGTACCATGCATCTTTTGAGTCGTTGGTGGTTCCGGTTTTTCCGCCAATATCACGGCGTTTAAGCGGCTGAGCGCGCCAACCGGTTCCGTTCCAGCCCGTTCCTTCTCGCCAGTTACCACCCCCCCAAATGTTGCTGTACATCATTTCACGAACTAAGAACGCCGTTTGTTCAGAAATCACTTGTGGTGCGTATTTAGGTTGCTCTCCGTCAGGCAAGATATCTTGTTCATTGAACTCATTATCTTGTAGAGCGAGATCATTAGTGTCATTCGTATTGCTATCAGTTAAGCAATCTTGTCGGCATACGGTGGTTGGTGTCGCTTCAAAAATGACATCTCCATAAGGCCCTTCAAGACGATTAATGTAGTAAGGCTCAACGTAATAACCGCCGTTCGCGAAAACAGAGTAGCCTTGCGCCATTTTAACTGGGGTTAAACTGCCCGCGCCCAATGCAATGGTCTCTGAGCGAGGCACTTGGTCAATATCAAATCCAAAACGAGTGAGGTATTCACGAGTTTCATCTAAGCCAACATTACGCAATACTCGTACTGCCATGACGTTTTTCGATTGTGCTAAACCAATGCGTAAACGAGTTGGGCCAATGTACGTTGGTGGCGAGTTTTTTGGTCGCCATGCGGTGCCTTGGCTTTTGTCCCATTGGTTGATCGGCGCATCATTGACTAAAGAGGCAAGTGTATATCCTTTGTCTATCGCGGCAGAGTAGATAAATGGCTTGATACTGGAGCCCACTTGTCGAACCGATTGAGTCGCTCGATTGAATTTGTTGTGTACAAAGTTAAAGCCACCGACTAAAGAGAGTACAGCGCCATTTTCTGGGTTCATTGCCACAAAGGCCGTATTCGCATTCGGCACTTGGCTTAAGCGCCATTCAACCATAGTGCTATCGGCGTTTTCTTCTGATGTTGGTTTCGAATCGGCTTGAGCTAACGTCACCGCTCGAACCCAAATTTGTTCACCTGTCGCTAGAATGTCAGTCGCACTTTGTGGTGCTGGCCCCTGACGGTCGTCGGTCATGAATTTACGAGCCCAATTCATACCTTGCCAAGTGATCGTCTCTTCACCTCTGTTTTTGACCCAGATCGTTGCCGATTTCGGCTCGACCTTAGTCACGACAGCAGGAACCAATTCACCATAGGTTGGCTGTGACTTCAGTGATTTTTCTATTTGTTCAGTATCGAAAGCTGTTTGTTCTGGTGTCCACAGAGTGCGCTCCGCACCGCGATATCCATGGCGTTCATCGTAAGCGATAAGGTTATTAATCGCAGCCGTGTTGGCTGATTTTTGCAGTGTAGAATCAACGGTTGTATACACTTTCATTCCAGAGGTATAAGCCTCTTCACCGTAGCGTTCTACCATCCATGCTCGGGCAATTTCTGCCACATAAGGGGCACTGAGTTCAATTTCAGCACCATGGAACTTCGATGTGAGCACCTCTGCGCGAGCCGCTTGATACTGCTCTTGAGTGATGTACTGCTCATCTAGCATTCGCATTAATACAACATTACGACGATGAGTCGCACGCTCAACCGAATAGATCGGGTTCATTGTGGATGGCGCTTTTGGTAAACCTGAAATGAGAGCAATTTCACCAAGTGAAAGATCTTTTAGCTCTTTACCAAAATAGGTTTGCGCGGCAGCTCCTACACCATAAGAGCGGTGTCCGAGGTAAATTTTGTTGAGGTAAAGTTCCAGAATTTCTTGTTTGGAAAGCAACTGCTCAATGTGGACTGCGATAAAAATCTCTTTGATTTTACGCATGATCTTTTTCTCGTTAGTTAAGAAAAAGTTTCGAGCGAGTTGCTGGGTGATGGTACTGGCACCTTGTTTTGCGCTGCCAGATGCAATCACAGTGATCGCCGCGCGGGTGATACCAATGGGGTCAAATCCAAAGTGATCATAATAACGACTATCTTCGGTCGCGATAATCGCCTCAATCAGTTCTGGTGGCATCTCTTCTAGTTTCAGAGGGATACGTCTTTTCTCACCAAATTGAGAGATCAATTTGCCATCTTGGCTGTAGACCTGCATCGGTGTTTGGAGTTTTACATCGCGTAATGTCGCAACGTCTGGCAACTCTGGTTTCACGTATAAGTAGAACCCAAAAATTGTACTCACTCCAAGAATGGTGCAAATAAATGAAAATATGAACAATCGCTTTATGAACTTCACCGGATAATCCCTGATTAGTTGAGGCTGCCGGGCTGTAAACCCTTGTACTCTAGGCTAAATATTTAGCTCTGGTGTTAATTAACGCTTATTTAACCAATATTCACAACCTTTTTGAGCTAAGTAATACACTGGAGCTAAGTTGTATGGGTAAATCATTAATTACTGGTATTGATATCGGGCATCACAGCATTAAAGCGGTAGTACTGAAATCAATGGGTGGACGTTATGCTCTGATGAGTTATCAAGAGTTGCCTATTACAGATGGTATTGTCGCTGATAACCACACCCTGAATTATCAGAAAATTGTAAAGAAATTAAACGAACTAAGAAAGGGGCTACCTCTATTTAGTCGTCAAGTAGCTATTTCGATCCCGGACAATGCCGTAATCAGCAAGGTGTTGCAAATCGACAGTGAGCTACAAGATAGAGAGCTCGAATTCGCGCTTTATCAAGCCTTTTCCCAGCAGTCTCCATTTCCGATTGAAGAGGTCAGTTTAGATTTTATCAAACTTGATGATAAACATAGGCTTAAAGCGGGCACTCTGCCAGCGTCAATCGATTCGGTCTCTCGAATACCACTAACTCCCCTTCACGCTTCGATGACGAGCTATCAAGTGTACGCGACTCGTAAAGAGGTGGTAGCAAGCCGTGCTGAAGTAGTACTGAAGGCAGGAATGACACCTTATGTGGTGGACGTTCAGGCTCATAGTTTACTGCAAGTGTGGCAGTTGCTCGCGCATCAACATCCAGATAAGAAAAATTGGATGCTGGTGGATGTCGGTTTAACACAGATCTCGCTATGCAGCATTCCTGAGGGAAAATCGCCTTTCCATAAGGATATCGCTTATGGGACTCGCCACGCCAAATCTTTAGATGACAACCCATCACTTGATGCCGCTTCCGATCATAACGTAGACCGATTTTTCCAAGAAGTATTTGAGCGGATTCGGCGACAGCTTCAACTTTATGCATCGGTGAATAATCAGAAAACGGTGGAGGGTATCTGGCTGTCTGGAGGAGGGGCAAACATTCCCATGCTGTCGGAGCATTTGAGTCGAGAATTGAGCCTAGATTGTGAAATTTTAAACCTTTTTAGTCTGTTTGAGGATAAGACATCGAAACGGAAGGTGCTTAGGGCAGATAGCCAGGTATACAGCACAGCTGCGGGGTTGGCGGTGAGTGGGATTCAATGGATGGAGGCGGCTCATGTTAGACAGTAGTCATGCATTACATCGGGTAAACCTATTGCCGTGGAGGGAGGCAAAGCGCGCACAGCATCGTCGCCGGTTTTTCGGTTTAGTCATTCTAAGCTTTTTGCTGGCAGTTGGCATTCAGTGGGGTGGGGGCCTCTATTTCTCTGATCAAAAGAGCCAGCAACAAGCGCGGCTGACTTACCTTAAGCAATATATCGCCCAGTTAGATTCTAAAATTGATGCTCTGGATGTGGTGAAGCAGGAGCATGATTCGATCATGACGCGTTTAGACATGGTTGAAAAACTGCAGAGAGGGAGAAATAAAACGACGGAGTTCATGAACTTAATTGCTCAACTGATTCCTGAAGGGGTGTATGTCGATAAAATCAAAATGAATGGTCAGGAGCTTGAGCTATCAGGGATCAGTGATAGCACCGCTCGCTTGGCAACGATGCTCGATAATTTAGAGCGTTCTTCATTGCTGGTCGATGTAGAGATGCACTCAATCGTATTGGGCAAAAAGCGTTTTGGGATCGATTTTCAAACCTTCAATGTGTCGTTCACTTTTAATTTGTCTGAGGAAAAGAAAGAGACAGAAACTGACGAGCTGGTGGCTTCGCAAGCTAAATTAGGAGGATCGCATGGTTAACTTCCAAGAGCTTGATATGGACGAAATCACTGAGTGGCCGCTGGTTGCTCAGTCACTGGTGCTTTTAGTGCTGATCCTTGTACTTCAAGGTGTCGGAGCGTGGTTCTATTGGGTGCCTCAAAATGAGGATTTACAACAACTAAAGCAGCAGGAACAAACGCTTAAATCTACCTTGCACATCAAGGCCAATAAAGTGGCTGTGTTGCCAATGTTGCAGTCTCAACTTACGGAGTTGACCAGTCGTTACGATTACCTGTTGCAACAGCTACCCGTGCAGAAAGAGCTAGCGAGCATGTTGGCATCGGTGAATGAGCTTGGGTTGGACCATGACTTAACCTTTACTCGAATCGATTGGGGTGAGAAGCAAAATCAGGATTTTCTGTATCGCTTACCGCTGAATATTGAGTTAACGGGTAGTTATCACGACATAGGTGACTTTGCTGAAGCGATTGCCAAACTGCCAAGGATCATCAGTTTTGATGACGTAGATTGGCAAAGGGTCAGTCAAGAGAGCAGTACTTTGCATTTTCGAGTTCGAGCCTATACCTACCAATTCAAACCGGAGGTGAAAAGTGAAGGCTAACCCTAACCCTATATGGGCACTCTGTGTGCTCCCTCTACTCATAATGGGTTGTAAGGCAAATCATGAGCCATTAGATGAATACGTCCAGCAAGTTGAGCGGCAAGTGCGTAAACAAGCCATTCAGCTTGAACCCGCGGCTCAATTATCCGTGCAGTCCTATACACAGCGAATGGGGCGAGAACCCTTCGTTCTACCCAAAGAAGCTGTGGTTCACACTCAGCCTAAGGTCAAGACGGATTGCTGGCAGCCCAGATCTCGCTCTAAGTCGGGTCGGTTGGAGCGTTATCCGATTGGAAAATTACGCCTAAAAGGAGTGATGGGATCTGGTGGTGCGATATCGGGACTTGTGCAGACGCCATTAGGAAGCGTTGAGAAAGTCAAAAATGGGCAGTACATGGGCCTCAATAATGGCCAAGTGATTCAAGTGAATGCGAAGTACTTATTAATTAATGAGACGCTGCCTGATGGCTTGGGCTGCTGGTATAAGCGTCATGTTAAGTTGGCATTGAAGTAGCCTAGATTTGAAGCAGCTTAGATTTAAATGACTTAGGTTTGAATAGCTTAAATTTGAAATAGTTTAGGTTTGAAATAGTTTTAGGATTGAGACGTAAATATGATGAATGGAATAGAGATATTAATGCGCTGGTTTATTCGAAGCGCCATCGTTGGTGCACTGTGCTTGGCCTCAACGGCAGGCGCAGCTGACCTGACACTCAACGAGCTACAAAATATTGACTTTAAACTGAATAAGGACAAAGAAGCAGTCATTATTGTTGAATTAAGCTCACGCTCCATTGTGGTGGATGTGAAGAGAGGTTATTTGAATGGAGAGAAATCAAAGGTCGATACTTTGAAAAGTACGCCTCAAGGGTTACAAGTTGAGCTGATTAATACTCAGGTATCGGATGAGCAGCTCAATATTATTGATGTAAAAGATTTCTCGACGATAGTAAATAATATCGAGGTATCGCGCAATAAACACAACACACAGCTCGACATTCGCGTATCGGAAGATTATCAGTACAGTTATGCGTTAAAAGATCGTTTTCTAGAAGTGACGGTGAGTCCTGTTATAGAGCCCGTACCCGAAAAGAAACAGAGTATTTTAGATAAAGAGGGGAAGTTGATTTCACTTAATTTCCAAGATATTGCAGTACGAAACGTATTGCAACTGATTGCCGATTACAATGATTTTAATTTGGTGGTGTCAGATTCGGTATCTGGCAACTTAACGCTGCGTTTAGATTCAGTTTCATGGCAGCAAGCGCTTGATATTATTCTACAAGTTAAAGGGTTAGATAAAAGAGTCGAAGGTAGTGTCATTCTTGTAGCGCCTAAAGAAGAGTTGGATCTTCGTGAGCAGCGGGAACTAGAAAAGCTACGCATGAATGATGAACTTATTGAGCTTAAATCAGAAATCCTCACCATCAACTTTGCTAAAGCATCAGATATCGCTGAGATGATCATGGGGGAGGGGGAAATCACGATGCTGTCTGAGCGCGGGTCCCTTACGATTGACGAAAGAACCAATTCATTATTGATACGAGAGTTGCCAGAGAATATTGAAGTGATACGCAGCATTGTTGCCTCACTGGATATTCCGGTGAAGCAAGTTCAAATTGAAGCTAGGATCGTGACCGTCAAAGAGGGCAACCTTGATGAACTTGGGGTTCGTTGGGGGTTCTCATCCACTAATGGGTCTACAACAATTGGTGGTTCGCTTGAAAGTAACTTAGGCGCTATCGGTATTTACGATGGCGGTGGCAGTGATGGCGGTAGCGATGGTGGTGATGAAGGCAGTGGCGGCGTCAGTATTGATGACTTTTTGAGTGTGAACCTTGCCGCCACATCGCCTAATGCTTCGAGTATTGCGTTCCAGGTGGCGAAATTAGGATCGGATACGCTGTTGGATTTAGAGCTTTCGGCATTGCAGCAAGAGTCAAAAGCCGAAATTATTTCTAGCCCTCGTTTAATCACCACCAATAAAAAACCAGCTTACATTGAACAAGGTACCGAAATTCCATATTTAGAAGCGGCGTCGAGTGGAGCGACATCGGTATCATTTAAAAAAGCGGTTCTAAGTTTAAAGGTGACGCCACAGATCACGCCCGATAATCGTTTGGTGCTCGATTTGAGTGTAACCCAGGATCGTCCGGGCCAAGTGGTGAAAACGGGAACGGGAGAGGCAATTGCCATTGATACACAGAGAATTGGAACTCAAGTTCTGGTTAATAATGGGGAAACTGTGGTTTTAGGGGGGATTTTTCAGCACAGCGTGGTCAATAGCGTCGATAAAGTTCCACTGCTTGGAGACTTGCCATTATTAGGGGCACTTTTCCGCCGAAGCTATGAAAACATTGGGAAAAGTGAGCTTTTAATTTTCGTTACACCTAAGGTTGTAGTGCAATAACTGCTAAAATTTACGCCATAGATCAAAATATAATTTGCATTAGTGGCATCATACCTTGATAATTTCGGGTCTTATCACGAGATATCTGTGAGGAATTGGTGCCACAGGCCTTTATTATTTCAGTTTTTATACTGAACACCTTGTGGCGATGTCATTGAATTAACGTTGTAAATTACTGCTAAACATGGCTGAGAAACGCAATATTTTTCTTGTTGGCCCGATGGGCGCCGGCAAAAGTACAATAGGTAGACACCTAGCATCCCAACTTCATATGGAGTTTTTGGACTCTGATACTGTAATCGAAGAGCGCACTGGCGCTGATATCGCTTGGGTATTCGATGTTGAGGGTGAGGAAGGTTTCCGTAAACGCGAAGAATCTGTAATCAACGATTTGACTCAAGAACAGGGTATTGTTCTTGCGACAGGTGGTGGTTCAGTGATGAGCAAAGAAAACCGTAACCGTCTATCTGCACGTGGTATCGTTGTATATCTTGAGACAACGATAGAAAAGCAACTTGCTCGCACTAACCGCGACAAGAAGCGTCCTTTACTTCAAACTGACAACCCACGCGAAGTTTTAGAAGACTTAGCAGTGGAACGCAATACACTTTATGATGAAGTGGCGGACTATACGGTTCGTACTGACGATCAAAGTGCAAAAGTGGTAGCCAACCAGATCGTAAAAATGCTAGAAGAACGTTAAGTTCATTTTTTGGAGATCAAACCATGGAACGGATTACGGTCAATCTAGCAGAGCGTAGCTACCCTATTTCTATTGGCGCCGGGTTATTTGACGACCCGGCGTACCTTTCTTATTTGTCGGCAAAACAAAAAGTCGTCGTGATCAGCAATGTGACCGTCGGGCCTTTGTATGCGGATAAAATCCTATCTTTACTTGAACACGTTGGATGCCAAGCCTCTCTGCTTGAACTTCCTGATGGTGAGCAATACAAAAGTCTTGATACGTTTAATTCAGTGATGAGCTATTTGCTGGATGGCAACTATGGACGAGATGTTGTTGTGATCGCATTAGGTGGCGGAGTGATTGGTGATCTTGTGGGATTTTCGGCTGCGTGTTATCAGCGTGGTGTCGATTTCATTCAAATACCAACGACACTCTTGTCGCAAGTAGACTCTTCTGTTGGCGGAAAAACAGCCGTTAACCATCCTATGGGTAAAAATATGATTGGGGCTTTTTATCAACCTCAGTCTGTCATTATCGATATCAACTGCTTATCAACGTTACCTGAGCGTGAATTCGCAGCGGGCATGGCGGAAGTGATTAAATACGGCATTATTTATGATGACGAATTCTTCTCATGGTTGGATGAGCATTTAGAGGATTTATATCGTCTGGATGAAGAGACACTGATTACGGCAATTGCACGTTGTTGCGAAATTAAAGCTGAAGTCGTTGCACAAGATGAAAAAGAGTCTGGAATCAGAGCGTTATTGAACCTAGGTCATACATTTGGTCATGCGATTGAAGCGGAACTAGGTTATGGTAATTGGCTGCATGGTGAAGCGGTTTCTTCAGGAACGGTCATGGCGGCGAAAACCGCGCAGTTACAAGGTCTTATTTCTCAGCAGCAGCTTGAACAAATCATCTCTATACTGAAGAAGGCGAAGTTACCAATACATACGCCAGAAAGCATGTCTTTTGATGATTTTATGAAACATATGATGCGAGACAAGAAAGTCCTTTCAGGGCAACTTCGCTTAGTTCTACCGACAGGAATCGGAAGTGCAAGTGTGGTCTCTGATGTTCCTGAGGCGATGATTCAGCAAGCAATCGATTTTTGCCGCAACATATAATAATGATGGACTCTTTGCTTTTCTCGCATCATCGGGGTGAGTGAACGTCCTTCTTGTTTGTGCTTTTATATCGC
The DNA here is from genome assembly GCF_013114135.1 of Vibrio sp. 03-59-1. Classification (NCBI taxonomy): domain Bacteria; kingdom Pseudomonadati; phylum Pseudomonadota; class Gammaproteobacteria; order Vibrionales; family Vibrionaceae; genus Vibrio; species Vibrio sp. 03-59-1. The sequence continues at coordinate 36,655 of NZ_VTYA01000010.1, read as the reverse complement.
AATCAATCCATAATTGCGAATACCTAGCCAGTAGGGATGTTAGATGAGTTTGGCTCATGAAATGCGAGTATTAGAATTAGAATCTCAGATAGAGTTGCTAGAACGACTGCAGCTCTTGACGAACTTTGGTTCTAATTTGATTACCGTAGATGGTGGTAAAGGTTCAGGTAAATCTTGGTTAGCCCAACGTTATTTAGAAGCGTGGGCTCAAGATCAAAACCAATGTTTGTTACTTTGTCATCCGAGCCAAAATGATGAGCAACACCGTGCGATGTTGCTGAGTCAGTTAGTCTCTGATCCCTTATTTAATCAACACGATCCTCTCGTTGATAGCCTACAACGCCTGTTAGATGGTGATGCTGTCGATGTGGTGATCGTGATTGATGATGCTCATTTGTTGAGTGAAATCTTAGTTTCTGAACTATGGCTATTGGTTTTAGAAGCGCAGCATAATAGCTTGTGGAATATCAATGTCGTTCTCTTTACGGAATCGAACTGTTTAGATCCATTACTTACTCGCTTAAGTTATGGGCAAGAACATAAACCGATCGACATTGAAATTGATGCATTGTCAGCCAGGGAGGCCGAACAGTTTTTTGAATCATTAGTGGTACGTTATGTTGCTGATGATATGGAGAAACGAGTTCGTTCAGCATTCAAAAAAACAAAACCATTACCTGGTGAGTTAATGGCTTTGGGGGATCTGAAAGTGGAAAAAAGGATTATTATTCAGGCAATGGTAGGTTCGCCAGTTCGAATTGCGATGGTCGTCTTGTTGCTCATCATCATGATTGGTGGTGGTTATTGGTGGTTGTTAAGTCAGCCAATGCCAGAAGATCCTGAGCAAGCCATTGTACCCAATTTAGAGTTAACGGTCGTCTCAGAACCTGAGGCGAGCTTATCTGCATCGAGCTCGGTTAACCGACTAAATCAAGAGACTGAGGTGGATGACAACTACGCAGGGGCGGAAGATGATTCTTTAGCATTGCCGCCTAACGTCGTAAGCAAAACAGCAAGTGTTGGATTTACAGAGCCTTCTCAACAGAGAGTGGTGATCACATCAGATGTGGTTGATGCCCTGTTAGATGGTAAGTCCGATAGCATTGGTCGTGATGTGATTGAGACTGACGCCGCTGATACCAGCTCAGTTGATACTAGCGTAATTGATAATGCCGTCGCGGATGCTATGAAGAGATCACAACAAGCAGCAGAGCCTGCTGTTGACTCGACTGAAGCAGCAGACACGCAAAGTGCTATTGCAGACGCAACAGCCGCGATTTCAGTAAATGAAGATAAAGCTGCTCCGAAGAAAGTCATCACCTTCTCCTTTGCGAGAGATGAGCTGAAAGCCTTGTCACCACGCAGCTATACACTTCAGCTTGCCGCAATGAACTCTATGGATGATGTTCAAGTATTTATTGAAGATAACAATATCCAGCAGCAAGTTCGTGTGTATCCAACCGCTCGTAATGGTCAAGATTGGTATATCGTGACCTATCAAGATTATCCAACCATTCAATTGGCTCGAGATGCGGTAGAAACGCTACCAAAAGCGCTTCAAAATCTTGGTCCTTGGGCTAAATCTATGAATCAAGTACATAGAGAGATAGAACGTGCGAAATAACACTGAGCTTCTTGGCAAAATATGTTACATTCCGCAGCCTTATTTTGTGGTTGGTAAGTAGAGCGGTAAATGAAAAAGCAGAGAGCATTTCTAAAATGGGCTGGTGGTAAATATGGCCTAGTTGAGGACATACAGCGTCATCTGCCGCCTGCACGTAAATTAGTCGAGCCTTTTGTTGGGGCTGGCTCCGTGTTTTTAAACACAGATTACGATCACTACCTTCTCGCCGATATTAACCCTGATCTGATTAATTTGTATAATCTGATTAAGGAGTCTCCTCAAGCTTACATTACGGAAGCAAAACGTTTTTTCACGCCTGAATATAATCGCAAAGAAGTATATCTAGACGTTCGAGCGCAATTTAATCAAACGGATGATATTTTTTATCGCTCGTTGGCTTTTCTGTATATGAACCGTTTTGGTTTCAATGGTCTATGTCGTTATAACAAAAAGGGTGGGTTTAATGTCCCATTTGGATCGTATAAAAAACCGTACTTCCCTGAAAAAGAACTGATCTTCTTTGCTGAGAAAGCGAAGAAAGCGACCTTTGTATGTGAAGGTTATTCAGAAACCTTTAGTCGAGCACGTAAAGGTTGTGTTGTGTATTGCGATCCGCCTTATGCTCCGCTTTCGACAACGGCCAACTTCACCTCATACGCAGGAAATGGTTTTTCGCTCGATGATCAAGCAGCGCTTGCTGATGTCGCAGAAAAAGCCGCATTTGAACGTGGGATCCCTGTGCTTATCTCCAATCACGACACAACGTTGACTCGACGTTTGTATCATGGTGCAGAACTTAATGTGGTAAAAGTAAAGCGTACCATCAGCCGAAATGGTGGTAGCCGTAATAAAGTCGATGAATTATTGGCACTTTTTCATGATCAGCAGAATGCTTTAACCCAAGAGCCATCTAGCGAAAGCTAACATTTCTCCAACTATATGACCTCAAAGCTAGGATCTAAACGATTGCTTAGGTAGAATTGCGCCCGAAATTTGTCGCAACTCACTCACATTTTGTGAGCCAACTTATTAGCCTTAAGAGGTCAGGTATGAAAGATTTTCTCATTGCACCATCTATTCTCTCTGCAGATTTTGCTCGTCTTGGTCAAGACGTAGAAAAAGTACTCGCTGATGGTGCTGATGTTGTTCACTTTGATGTAATGGACAACCACTATGTACCTAACCTAACTTTTGGTGCGCCAATCTGTAAAGCGCTTCGCGATTACGGTATTACTGCTCCAATTGATGTTCACCTAATGGTTAAGCCAGTGGATAGCATTGTGCCAGAGTTTGCAAAAGCAGGCGCAACGATGATCACTTTCCATGTGGAAGCGTCTGAGCATATCGATCGTACTCTTCAACTGATAAAAGAAAATGGCTGCAAAGCGGGTGTTGTCCTAAACCCTGCGACGCCACTTTCTTGCTTGGATTACATCATGGATAAAGTGGATATGATCCTACTGATGTCTGTGAATCCAGGTTTTGGTGGTCAATCTTTCATTCCAAACACGTTAGATAAGCTACGCGCCGTTCGTAAAATGATTGATGAGTCAGGCCGTGAAATCCGCTTAGAAATTGATGGCGGTGTTAAAGTAGATAACATCCGTGAAATTGCAGAAGCGGGTGCCGATATGTTTGTTGCGGGTTCTGCTATTTTTAATCGTCCTGATTACAAAGAAGTGATTGACGAAATGCGTGCAGAGCTTGCAAAAGTTAAGCGTTAATCGTAAAAATAGATGATGGTAATCGGACGACTTGTTTTGATTACCTTTGATATAAGGAGCGAACTGTCGCTCCTTTTTAGTTTTCCAACCAAAATACGACGCTAGGAAGCTCACCATGACTCTGAGTAACATTAAACTTATTGCCTTTGATTTAGACGGAACATTGCTTGATAGCGTGCCTGATTTAGCGGTCGCAGCGGATAAGGCGTGTCAGTCATTAGGTTTTCCAGCGGTTTCCGAAGAACAAGTTCGTGATTATGTGGGCAATGGGGCGGATATTTTGATTGGCCGTGCGCTAAGCCAAAGCTTGGATATCAACCCTGAGTTGAGTGATGAACTAAAAGCGGATGCTCGTATCCGATTCGATGAGTTTTACGCACAAGGCGGGCATAAACTGAGTCATCTGTATTCAAACGTCCAACAAACATTGAAAACACTGCACCAAGCGGGTTTTATATTGGCGTTAGTCACCAATAAACCATCAGTCTTTGTGCCAGAGGTATTGGCGCAACATGATATCGCCAAGTACTTTACCGATGTCATCGGTGGCGATTCATTTCCGGTTCGTAAGCCAGACCCTATTGCATTGAATTGGTTACTTGAAAAACACAGCGTCAGTGCTGAACAGATGTTGATGGTGGGCGACTCAAAAAATGACATTTTAGCGGCTAAGAACGCGGGCTGTGCTTCATTTGGCTTAACGTATGGTTATAACCATGGCGAGCCAATTTCAGCCTCAAACCCAGGCTATATCGCCGATGATATTCAACAATTAGTCGATGTCGTTATGGTTTCTGCCTAAAGCGGCGAAAAGTTGATAACTTCGACTAGTAAAATACTCGCCAATGAGTACACTGCAAAGACCGTATATCATAAGTGAATGCGGTTTAATCTAATATAGAATTCATTTCAATTCTCAGTTTGAAAGTTAGTAATAAGGAATCACAACTATGAGCAAACCCATCGTATTAAGTGGTGTTCAACCGTCTGGTGAACTAAGTATCGGTAACTACTTGGGTGCTCTACGTCAATGGCAACAGATGCAAGACGACTATGATTGCCAATACTGTGTTGTTGATCTTCATGCGATCACGGTTCGCCAAGATCCTAAAGCGCTGCATGAAGCAACATTAGATGCATTAGCAATTTGTCTCGCGGTTGGTGTTGATCCTAAGAAGAGCACGCTATTTGTTCAGTCTCACGTACCAGAGCATGCTCAGCTTGGTTGGCTTCTAAATTGCTACACTCAAATGGGAGAGCTGAGCCGTATGACTCAGTTCAAAGATAAATCAAAACGTTACGCTAATGACATTAATGCTGGCTTGTTCAACTACCCAGTATTAATGGCGGCAGATATTTTACTTTATGGTGCGCACCAAGTTCCTGTAGGCAGCGATCAGAAGCAGCATTTAGAATTGGCTCGTGATATCGCGAACCGTTTTAACAATTTATACGGAAGTGAAGAGCAGGGCATTTTCCAAGTGCCAGAACCGTACATTCCAACAGTGAATGCTCGGGTGATGAGCCTGCAAGATGCAACGAAGAAAATGTCTAAGTCGGATGATAATCGTAAGAACGTCATTACTTTGCTTGAAGACCCGAAATCGATTCAGAAGAAGATCAACAAAGCGCAGACAGATGCCGAAACTCCACCACGTATTGCACATGATTGGGAAAACAAAGCCGGTATTTCGAACCTAATGGGTCTGTACTCTGCGGCAACAGGTAAAACGTTCGAAGAGATCGAAGCTCAATACCAAGGCGTAGAGATGTACGGACCGTTTAAGAAGGATGTTGGTGCGGCATTAATTGAAATGCTTACTCCTATCCAGTCTGAATATCATCGTATCCGTGCCGATCGAGCTTACATGGATGAAGTGATGAAAGCTGGTGCTGAAAAAGCATCTGAACGCGCGGCAGTCACGCTGAAAAAAGCGTATGAAGCGGTCGGATTCGTTACTCGCCCATAGATTTAACGCTTTTTGAGTATTTATAAAAAACCACCTTATATTAGGTGGTTTTTTATTAGGTGTCGCTAAATTACTGATTATTCAAAGTTGTATGATTTATAAAACCGGGATCTAGTTCAAGATAATGTAATCTGTTAAAGATAATTCTCATAATAATACCTATTTCTGTTGAAACGATATTTCTCGTCATAAAGTTGCATTCTCAAGCGTGATGTCAATCGCACAAAATATGGATGTGACTTCTTATTGTCATACTAAAGTGTGATATTCGACTTTCTCTCAGTATTTAGAGCCTTTACTCCGCGCGTGTTTATGTGTGCTGCCGTCAATTTGAAAGCTTGATTTGTCTATTCATGCCTTTTATTGATTTGTGCTCTCTATTGGTGAGGCGAACATCTAATAATCATACGAAATGAATATGAGTCAACAAGGACATTGATATGACCCAGAGAAATGCAATAGCGATTGCGTTGTCTTCGCTTTTTATTGCTTGCGGTGCAAACGCAGCAACCATCTATAAAAATGACAATGGTGATTTTCTAAAGCTTTACGGTGAAGTAGGCGTTGGTGGGCACATTGGTGCAGATTACGAGTACGGTGAGTTTTATAAAGACCAGAGTTTTATTGATGACTCTTTTGCCACAATGGGCGTAAAAGGCCTTAATGGAAAAATGCATTACCGCCTAGAGCTAGATTATGAGCGCGAAAACTGGAAATACGGTTCTGGCGATATGGTTCTAGCGATTGATAAAGTGTTCTTGGGTTATGACCTTTACCAAACTCAAGGTTACTCGCACTACATTGAAGCCGGTTTAACGGATACTGCATTTGATGATTACGATAAATGGGGTGACTTTACTTTCGATACTACGGTAGAGACGGGTGAAGCGGGCGACCAAGACATGACAGTGAAATACGAAGGTTTGTATTTTGATGTTATCAAAGTGGGCGCGTCATACAGTTACGACAGTGAGTCATCTTCAGGCTCTAAACTGGGTGAAGTGGTGAACGGCTACGTTGGCTACTTTGGCGAGCGTTTCTCTGCAGTTGTTGGAATGGAAGGTCGCGCAGGCTCTGACGGTGAATCTAAATACGGCGAGCAGCGCTTAGTTGGTTTCGGTGCGCGTTTTGCTGCAACCGAACAAATTCATATTGGTGTGAATGCCTTCTTTGAAGAAGAGGATATCGGTACTGGTACTTGTATTGAAAATTGTACTAATGGCAACGATGATGACGATGTTAAGGTTTTCAACGACTACGAAACTCAAGAGAACAAAGGTTACTTAGTTTCGGGTAAATATATCTTTACTCCACAGTGGGAACTCACTGCATCATACAACTTCGAAGAATATGAAAAGTGGGATTCTGACAGCAAAGTTTGGGATACCAAAAATCACAGTTGGGGCGATGAGCGTACTTGGGGAACGATTGGTGTGAACTACAAACCGACCAAATCAAGTGTCATCGCTTTAGAGATGAATACCGGTGAAGCAGCACAAGATGCATACGCATACGCGCGTGTTTACTTCTAATCATTAAAGGAATTGAGACAAAAATATGAACAAGAAAATAACAATTCTAGCTGGTGCCATTAGTTGTGCGCTAAGTGGTGCTGCATTTGCTGATATTAGCGATATTGTCATTACTGAGTATGTTGAAGGTTCAAGCTACAATAAAGCTGTTGAGATTACGAATGTAGGTTCAACGGATCACACATTCGATGGTTCCTACGGTTTGTTCTACAGCAAGTACAAAAATAGGATCAACAATGCTGTTGGCGAAAATGTACTCTTAAATGTAACCGTTCCTGCTGGACAGAGTATTGTTGTCATTAACCCGGATGCGAGCGATGCGTTGAAAGCTGCGATCACCGCGAATGCTTCGACAGCGGTTGAATCGACAGGCAGTGGTTACAATTCTGCTGGTTTCAACGGTGACGACGCAGTGTGGATCGCTCAGGCGACAGATGCTGATGCAATTCATGACATCATGGGTACTGTAAGTCACTCTGGTGATAAAGTTTGGGCTGATAGAACACTACGACGTATTATTGGCTCGACAGCTACGGGTATTTATGATGCAACACAGTGGTCTACAGAGACAATAGATACATTTGACGGCTTAGGTAACCCTGAATTCGCGCCGGCTCCTCCGCTCCCAACACCGTGTTCGGATTCTCGATCAGCGAATGAAAATTTAGCTGAACCAACAATTGGAGCGGTTCAAGGAGAGGGTTACTCTTCACCACTCATCGACTCAGGTTTTGAATCTGCAGACCAATACCTTGTGACAGGTGTTGTCAGTTCAGTTGCAACTAGTTTAGTTAAGGGATTTTTCCTTTATGATAATAATGCTGATTCGAATGTTAAGACTTCTGATGGTGTATTTGTAAAAACAGAAGCTCCTGTTAGTGCTGATATGGTTGGCAAAGAAGTGTGTGTTCTTGCCAAGGTTATCGAAGATTATGGGGTAACTTCATTAGAACCAGAAGGCGATGTGTGGGAAATTGTTAACGATATCCCAGCTGTACCAACACCCGTAAATTTAGTTCGTATAGACAGTGATGATGTGACTTTCCGTTCAACTCTTGAACGCTATGAAGGAATGCCAGTTAAGCTTGTACAAGACATGGATGCAACTGAAGATGGCGAGCAAAATATGCGCGTTTCTCGTACGTTCGGTTTTGATTATGATAGCTACCGTAATAATATGGTACTAGCGTATAAGCGTCCAAACAGCCAACCAAACCAAGATCATGTAGCTGGATCTGAAGAGTCACAGAGCCAATCTCAAGAGAATAAAGATTACCGTATTTACCTTGATAGTGATGAGAAGGCGGCAAATGGCAAGATTCCTTACTACCCAGATTTCTCAAAAAGTAACTATGTTCGTATAGATGATTCTGTGGTTGGTTTGGAAGGGGTGCTTCATTACTCATTCAATGAATTCCGTTTAATTCCTACAAATACCGTGACTGGTTCTGCCTTTATTCACAATACAGATCGCAAATCTAAACCTTCTATTACTGAAAGTTACGGTGATGACGGCTTTACTATTAAAGTCGCTACGCAAAACGTATTGAACTATTTTAACTCTCCATATGGCGGTTCAGATAATAACTTCGGTGATAATCGTGGTGCAGAGTCTCAACAAGAATTTGAACGTCAGCAAGCTAAAATCGTAGAAGCTGTTTATGGTTTAGATGCAGATATTGTTGGCCTAATGGAAGTGGAAAATAATGGCTTTGGTGATTTCAGTGCAATAATTGAGCTTCTTGAAGCCATTAATGAGAAGTATTACGATGAAGATTATGGTGATCGTAATAACCAAAACTCAATTCATAATCGTTATGTTTTTGTCGGCTTTGACAAAAATGGCGATCAAATTCTAGATGATCAAGATACGGTAGGCTCTGACGCAATTACTACTGGGATAATTTATCGTCCATCAAAAGTATCGGTGGTGTCAGGTAAAGTGATTCCAATGCCAGAGCAACACGCTCCTATGGTTGTGGATGCAAGTGGTGCAGCGATTGTTGATAAGAAAGGTGAAGTTCGTGAAAGCGGCGATAACTATCAACGTAATACTGTCGCAGCAACATTCAAAGTACATAATACCGGTAAGCAACTAACTGTTGCGGTCAATCACCTGAAATCAAAAGGCTCAACGTGTGCTGAAGATTGGGTTGGTTGGGAAACGTGGAAAGGCTTTGATCCTGTAAGTGGCGATGTAAATAACAATGATTACCAAGGATCTTGTGAAAACTTCCGTGTAGCTGCTGCTGTTCATTTAGGTGAAGAGATGGCTAAGATTGGTGGTGATCAGGTTGTGCTTGGTGATATGAACTCTTACGCTCATGAAGATCCAATGCTAGTGCTAACATCTAACCCAACGGGTAAAGAGATCTATGCAGCTGCTTATACTTATTTAGGTAAGGCTCCACAGTTTGCGGGTCAAGCTATTGATGCTCTTAAGCCAATTAGTCAGACATTTGGTTACTTAAATGCGGTGGATCTAAAAACGGCTGAAGGGGAGACATCATGGAGCTATTCATATAATGATGAAGTGGGTTCTCTTGATCACTTATTGATTACTAAATCTTTAGAAGATCGCTTGGTTGATGCTGTTGATTGGCATATTAATGCACCAGAATCCTCACTATACGATTACAATAATAAGTATAAAGGTGGTGATGAGAATGAACCAAACCCATTCTATGAAGAATCGGCATACCGCTCTTCTGATCATGATCCTGCGTTAATCTCATTAGGTTATAAGTACGGCGAAGATGGTATGAACATCGCAGTTAAGAGTAGCCGTGCTGACGTTCCTTACGCTATTAATATTATGCAGTCTGAATTGCCAAGTAATTTTAATGATCTGACAGCAGACGAGAAAGCTGAGATTACGGCTAAACGTGACGCTGAACTTCCGAAGGAAGATGATGTAGCAGAACTTACTATTTCTCCGATGCCCGAAGGTGTTGCTTTACCTAAGGTGAAGTTAGAGAAAGATGGTAATCAAACCGTAATGTTTGACGTTGTTGGTCTTCCCGCAGGTGAGTTTACATTTGGCATGAAGCTTACGCGTACTGAAATGGTAAGAGCTGCTGGTGATGTAACTGTAATTGATAGTAAGTCTATCGCGGTAACGGTCGAGAAGCGTGATTCAAGCAATGTTAAACCAACAACACCGTCATACGACGGTTCAGGTGGTGCGTTTGGATTTAGTGCTCTATTGTCACTGTTCGGCTTTGGTTTCTTACGTCGTCGCCGTAATTAACTATTAGTTATTGATAAGGCTAACTATCCTAGCATTATGTAAACAACAAAGGTCTAGCTATCGAGCTAGACCTTTGAGTTTATGTTTGTTCTACATTATTATGCTAGTACTATGCCATATAGATAAACACTTGCCTTTCCCTCTCGGTACTGCACAATACACCATCTATTCGCCTGTTTCCTATAGAGTAATCGATACTTCCCATGCTACTAATCATCGACAATTACGACTCATTTACCTACAACCTATACCAATATTTTTGTGAGTTAGGCGCGGAAGTGAACGTTGTGCGTAATGATGAAATCGATATTGCGGGCATTGAAGCGTTAGCGCCGACCCATTTAGTGATCTCCCCTGGGCCTTGCACCCCGAATGACGCGGGTATATCACTGGAAGTAATCGAGCATTTTGCTGGGAAATTACCGATTATGGGGGTCTGTTTAGGGCATCAAGCGATTGCTCAAGTTTTCGGTGGTGAAGTCGTTCGAGCAAGACAAGTTATGCATGGTAAAACCTCTCCCATTAAACACACCGGAAAAAGTGTGTTTAAAACGCTTAATAATCCTTTGACCGTGACACGTTACCATTCCCTCGTGGTAAAAAACGGTACGTTGCCTGATTGTTTTGAACTGACAGCATGGACTGAGCTTGAAGATGGAAGTATGGATGAGATCATGGGCTATCAACATAAAACCCTCGCGATTGATGCGGTTCAGTTTCATCCGGAATCCATTAAAACAGAGCAAGGCCATCAATTACTGGCAAATTTCCTTTTACGATAGTCCTGTTTTTGGCTATTCATTACGCTCCAACACCTGACTCGGATCACTTTTCTTAACATTTTCTTCATCTGTTTTATTGTGGATATTCTATGCAAGTTTATTCGCGCTATATCCCTCGATCCTCTTCTATGCCTTGTATTTCCTCATTTAATAATTACTAGCACGCAATTTATCCGGAAAAAAATTCATAAAACGATTTGATTGCTGCATAAGTAGTCACATATAGTGAGCTTTGAACTATTATTTCTGCAAGTAAAAGAACAATCTACTATTGAAATAGTTAATTAAATGTAAATACAATGCTGCATTAGTAGAAATGCCAAACAAAATATTCATCATAATGAAACCCTCATCGATTTCATAAAATGAGAGGCATCTACCTGGCATGCAGTATCTAAAGGAGTGCAATGACAATGGAAAATAAAGTAGAACGTAGTTTGTTTAACGAGGTGATGGTGCCTTGTTATAACCCAATGGAAATGATCCCTGTGAAAGGGGAAGGCGCGAGAATTTGGGATCAGCAAGGTAACGAGTATATCGATTTTGCTGGTGGTATTGCGGTGAGCTGCTTAGGTCATTGTCACCCTGCTATGGTGAATGCTGTAACAGAACAAGCAAACAAACTGTGGCATTTAAGTAATGTCATGACCAATGAACCAGCACTTCGTTTAGCTAAGAAGCTAACAGAAGTCAGCTTTGCAGATAAGGTCTTCTTTGCTAACTCAGGTGCAGAAGCAAACGAAGCAGCACTGAAACTGGCTCGTCGTTGGGCTGCTGATGTTCACGGTGAAGAAAAATCTGAAATTATCGCGTTCCAACAAGGCTTCCACGGGCGTACTTTCTTTACGGTCACTGTGGGCGGTCAAGCGGCGTATTCTGATGGCTTTGGTCCTAAGCCGGGCGATATCACTCACCTACCTTACAATGACGTAGCCGCGCTAGAAGCGCATATTTCTAGCCGTACTTGTGCCGTGATGATGGAACCTCTTCAAGGGGAAGGCGGCATCATTTCTCCTACTTCAGAATTTGTTCAAACAGTTCGTGAGCTGTGTGATAAGCACAACGCACTACTGATTTTTGATGAAGTGCAAACAGGTAATGGTCGTACTGGCGATTTTTATGCTTATCAAGGTCTTGGTGTGACGCCTGATATTCTGAGTACTGCAAAATCTCTTGGTGGCGGCTTCCCGATTGGCGCGATGCTGACAACGGACAAACTGGCACCTCATCTTAAAGTTGGAACTCATGGCTCTACTTATGGTGGTAACCCACTAGCGTGTGCCGTCGCAGAAGCGGTGGTTGATGTTGTTAGCCAACCTGAAACGCTTGCTGGCGTGAAAGAGCGTGAAGCACTGTTCCGCGCAGGTTTAGAGAAAATTAACGACAAATACAACATATTCAGCGAAGTTCGCGGTAAGGGCTTACTGCTTGGGGCGGCGCTGAATGATGAATGGCAAGGTCGAGCACGTGACGTACTCGTTGCAGCAGGCAAAGAAGGATTAATGGTATTGGTTGCAGGTCTTAATGTTGTCCGCTTCACTCCATCATTAGTCATCACAAAACAAGAAATAGAAGAAGGTTTAGCGAAACTAGATAAAGCGATCAGCACTCTAGTTTAATTTTCGTTAAAGCCTCATTTACACGGCCCAGTGGTAATAACTTAATGGAGTTATGTTGGGCTGTGTTGTTTGCATCTGGAGGGAATATTGATGCTGGTTGTTCGCCCAATAAAAAAATCAGACTACGATGCGCTGCATACATGCGCAGTAGAATCTGGACATGGATTTACATCTCTTCCTGTTAACGAAGAACTGTTAACAAATCGAATTACTCATTCTGAATACAGCTTCAGCAAAGAAAGTGTGACTGAACCTGGTGATGAAGGCTACCTAATGGTGGGCTTTGATACTGAAACGGGTGAAGTTGCGGGTACGACGGGAATTGAAGCCTCTATTGGTTGGGATGTCCCTTTTTACTCTTATCACATCAGTAAGGTGGTCCACTCATCGAATAAGCTTGGTGTGAATAATGTAGTTAAGCTTCTGACTTTTGGCAACAATTACACAGGATGTAGCGAAATTTGTACCTTATTCTTACGCCCGGATTTTCGTAAAGGGTTGAATGGTCGTTTGATGTCTAAGAGCCGTTTCTTACTGATGGCTGAGCACCCGCACCGTTTTTCAAAGACGATTTTTGCTGAAATGCGCGGAGTATCGGATGCTGATGGCAACTCGCCATTCTGGCAGTGGCTACAAGATCACTTCTTTTCGATTGATTTTACTCTCGCAGATTACTTAACCGGAATTGGTAAGAAAGGCTTTATTGCTGATCTTATGCCGAAGTTGCCGATTTACATCAACTTGCTGAGCCAAGAAGCTCAAGATGTGATTGGTGTTGTACATGAAAATACTCGACCTGCATTGAAGTTACTTGAAAATGAAGGGTTCACCAATCGTGGGTACGTTGATATTTTCGATGCTGGCCCAACAGTAGAGTGTGATTTACGCAATATCGACTCTGTGCGAGATTCGATTCGTGCGAAAGTGGTGATTGCTGAACATTCAAGTTCACAAGCTTACTTGATGGGTAATACCTCGTTTGAAAACTTCCGAGCAGTGGCGGCGAAAGGTGCGTATGACCTAGCCAGCGAAAGTGTGATCCTATCCTCTGAGGTGGCGGAAGCGCTTGAAGTGAATGAAGGTGATTTTGTTCGGTTATTAGCGCAATAGATAAATGATTGTGCGATGTGATTAACAAGCTATCTCATTGTCATAGCCAGTCAACAAATCATTGGCTGGCTATGTGGATAGGAATTATTTAGAAGGAATTAAGATGACTCAATGGATCGCAGGTGAATGGGTTGCAGGACAAGGTGAAGCGATGACTTCACTCAGCCCTTTCAATAATGATGTCATTTGGCATGGTGATAGTGCCACTCCCGCTCAAGTTGAATCTGCGGTTAAATCCGCTCGCTTGGCATTTCAAAGTTGGAAGCATCTTTCATTTTCAGAGCGTGAACAGGTTGTACTAACGTTTGCTGAAAAAGTGAAAGAGAACAGCGAAGAGATCGCACAGATCATAGCAAAAGAGACGGGTAAGCCTATTTGGGAAACGCGTACAGAAGCGGGTGCGATGGCGGGTAAAATTGCTATCTCAATTCGAGCGTATCACGAGCGAACGGGTGAAGCTTCTCGTGAAGCGGCAGGCAATCAAATTGTACTGCGCCACCGACCTTTAGGTGTCATGGCGGTATTTGGGCCTTATAACTTCCCTGGTCACTTGCCAAATGGCCATATTGTACCTGCGCTTCTTGCGGGTAATACCGTGGTCTTTAAGCCATCAGAACAGACGCCTTGGACAGGTGAGTTTGTGATGAAACTGTGGCAACAAGCGGGTCTGCCTGCTGGTGTTATTAACCTTGTACAAGGGGCAAAAGAGACGGGGATTGCTCTTGCTGATGCGAAAGGAATCGACGGTGTGCTCTTTACGGGCAGTGCGAATACCGGACATATCCTTCATCGCCAATTTGCAGGGCAACCAAGTAAAATGCTGGCATTAGAGATGGGTGGAAACAACCCAATGGTCATCTCTGATAAATACGGCGATTTAGACGCGACGGTATACACCATTATCCAGTCGGCCTTCATCAGTGCAGGTCAGCGTTGTACCTGTGCTCGTCGTTTGTATATCCCATTCGGCAGTAAAGGCGATGCACTTCTTGAGAAGTTAATCAGTGCGACTCAAAAGATTCGAGTTGATCAACCGTTTTCTGAGCCAGCCCCGTTTATGGGCCCACAAATTTCAGAAGCGGCAGCGAAGTTTATTTTGGATGCTCAAGCGAACCTGCAATCGTTAGGTGGTGAAAGCTTAGTGCTTGCGAAAGGCTTAGAGGCGGCATTTGTGACACCGGGTATTATCGATGTAACACAAATCGTCGAGCTACCAGATGAAGAGTATTTTGGCCCGTTACTACAGGTTATTCGTTACGAAAGCCTCGATGCGGCGGTTGAAATGGCAAACGACACTCGATTTGGCTTGTCTGCTGGACTTGTGTCTACAGACGATGGTGAATGGGATTACTTTGTGGATCACATTCGCGCGGGCATCGTGAACCGTAACCGCCAATTGACCGGAGCGAGTGGTGATGCGCCATTTGGTGGCCCCGGTGCTTCTGGTAATTTACGACCAAGTGCTTACTACGCTGCTGACTATTGTGCTTATCCAATGGCATCAATGGAAGGTGAAGAGACATTACTCCCTGCCACCTTTAGCCCTGGTCTAGAGCTTTAGGGTTACGGTAGGCGGAAACCTCAACTCAGTACTAAATGGTTATCGAATGCAGAGTGATACAGCATGAGATAACCTTTTTTCTACAGCAAACTCGGTCTACAGACCCTAATAAATACAACAAGGAGGCGTCATGACGCCAGATGTTTTATTTGAATCCCTATGGAAAGATTATATTCAACGCCTTTGCCCTTCTGCGGATAAGGTTCATCAATTGCTTCGCGAAGATGCTGAGCTGATTAATGATCACATCGCACTTCGAACGTTTAATGTTGCTCCTCTTGGGATTGAAACCTTAGCGAAGCCTTTTTTAGCATTAGGGTATAAAGAGTGTGGTGATTATCTATTTGAAAGCAAAAAGTTGGTTGCCAAGCATTATGAACATGATGATCCAAACCAGCCCAAAGTCTTTATTAGTGAGCTGAAAGTGGAAGAGTGCTCTGAAGCGTTACAAGCCATCGTCGCTAAACTGGTGGAACAAGTGGATGCTCAACAATTGAAGACTCAGGACTTTTTATACAGCGGCCGTCAATGGGAACTGAGCTTTGAAGATTACCAAACTCTAGCAAAAGAGAGTGAATACGCCTCTTGGTTAGCGGCTCATGGCTATGGTGCTAATCACTTTACGGTTAGTGTGAATCAATTAAATGATTTTAGCGAAGTTCAAGAGGTGAATGATCATCTCAGTAGCGTTGGGTTTGTTATTAATGGTTCTGGGGGGGAGGTTAAAGGCTCACCTGAAGTACTATTGGAGCAATCATCGACCATGGCTGATCGCGTATTGGTCCAATTTACTGAGAGTGAACAAGTTGTCCCTGGCGGATTTTACGAGTTTGCGAAACGTTACCCAATGAATGATGGTCAGTTGTACACGGGTTTTGTTGCAGCGTCAGCCGATAAGATCTTTGAGAGTACAAACGGCTAGATCATTAATACGAGCGCATGGCGTAAAAGTTAGCTAATAAAAAACCACCAATAGCGATATTGGTGGTTTTTAAATTTTATAGTGTTTTCAGTAACGCGAACTAGCGAGTACCGTAAACTACAATTGTCTTACCGTGAGCTGAAATCAAGTTCTGCTCTTCTAGCATCTTCAAGATACGACCAACCGTTTCACGAGAACAGCCAACGATTTGACCGATTTCTTGGCGAGTGATCTTAATTTGCATGCCATCAGGGTGAGTCATTGCATCAGGTTGTTTCGCTAGGTTTAGTAGCGTTTGTGCAATTCGGCCCGTTACATCTAGGAATGCTAAGTCACCTACTTTTTGGCTAGTAACTTGTAGACGGTTTGCCATTTGCGCTGAAAGACGCATTAGGATGTCTGGGTTTACTTGGATAAGTTGGCGGAATTTCTTGAAAGAAATCTCAGCAACTTCACAAGGAGATTTTGCTCGAACCCATGCTGTACGCTCTTGGTCTTCTTCAAAAAGACCTAGCTCACCAATGAAGTCACCTTGGTTAAGGTAAGACAAGATCATCTCTTTGCCTTCTTCATCTTTAATTAGTACCGCAACTGAACCTTTCACAATGTAATACAAAGTTTCGGCTTTTTCACCTGCGTGAATCAGCGTACTTTTTGATGGGTACTTATGAATATGACAGTGTGAAAGAAACCACTCTAATGTTGGGTCGGTTTGAGGTTTACCTAGAACCATAATATCTCACTTCCTCTGCAGGGTACGCTTGCTGCTTTCCATAATTAGCAAAGCCTAGTAGTAGGCAGTTCCGTTAGGATAAGAGCACTCTTGTTAGTGCTACAAGCTATCTTGTGTTTCGGTTAGGAATAGTATCCTTTTTCCTAATCCATTTCTTGATTTTAATCGTGTCATTGCCACGATCTTCTACGCAAAACTGTGCACATGATCACGGTATGAAAAGTAACCGAGATTTAAGCGTGATGACTAACCAATTTTTCCTGTTTCAATCAGCTGTTGCAGGATTGGTCTCACGATGAGTTCCATGGCAAAACTCATTTTCCCTCCCGGCACAACCAGGGTGTTATGGCGTGACATGAAGGAGCCATCAATCATGGCTAATAGGTACGGAAAATCAACATTTTTAATCCCACGTAGACGAATGACAACAAAGCTTTCATCTAAACTTGGGATGCCTTTTGCATTCAATGGGTTTGATGTATCAACGGTTGGCACTCGCTGAAAGTTGATATGAGTGCGAGAGAATTGAGGGGTAATATAATTCAAATAGTCATCCATTGAACGAACGATCGAATCCATTACCGCTTCTCTGGAGTGGCCACGATCTCGTGTATCACGAACAAATTTCTGAATCCACTCTAGGTTGACTATTGGTACCATGCCAATCAATAAATCGACATGCTGTGAAACGTTGATGTCGCCATCCACGACTCCGCCGTGCAATCCTTCATAGAACAACACATCAGAGTCAGATGAAATGTCCTGCCATGGGGTAAAAGTGCCGGGCATTTGGTTGTAGGGTACCGCTTCATCGAATGTATGAAGGTAACGCCTTACTTGGCCAACGCCTTCATTGCCATACTCTCTGAAAAACTCAGCCAAAGCCGGAAAGTTATTCGCTTGAGGGCCGAAATAACTGATGTGTTTGCCCTGTTCTCGGGCTTTGCGTATTTCCACATCCATCTCAGGGCGCGTAAAGCGGTGGAAACTATCTCCTTCAACCCATGCCGCTTTGACATCCATCATATTGAACATCTTGCGAAAGGCTTCAGAAGTTGTTGTGGTACCGGCACCGGAAGAGCCAGTCACTGCGATTATTGGGTGTTTTGCGGACATGACAAACCTTGTCTTGAAGTAACGTACTTGTTAGCAATCGGTAACACTATAACACGTAAATGTGAACTGTCATGGTCTGCTATGCGGTTAAACTCGATTTCGAATCTGAATATCAACGGTTTCATGCAGTTCAGAAAATACGACGTTTGCCTCTCCTGACTTAAGTTGGATAATGACCTGATCCACTTTATCTTGCAGTGAAAACTCAAACTCGCCGTAATCTGTGCCTTCTCTAAGAACAAACTCTTTGATTAAGTTCTGTAACGTTTCAGGTTCGATCTCTTGCCACGGGATGATCATACATACCTCTGAATTTTTGGTTGGGAGCGGGATGCTAGGATATGAAGCGAGACGGCTTTATACCCAAGTTGATCCCAAAAACCAATACCGTATTTACATTTCACTCATTTATCTGGGATCGAGCGGATCCCAGTGTTTGCCTTATGATTGGTTTAGAAAGCTTTCGTAATACGCAGGAATGGCCTCTTCTAGCCAAAAGGTCGGTTTGAGTGCGTGGCCAGTTAAAAAGCCGACATGACCACCCCGTTCAAATAATCGGTAGTCAATATTCTCTGGTAGAACAAAACGAGGGATCACCGCATCGGTCATGAATGGGTCATCTTTGGCATGAATAAACTGAGTTGGAATGGTGATCTGTTTGATCTTATGGATCCCTGAACACTGCTGGTAATAGTCTTCGGCGTTTTTAAATCCATGAAGAGGTGCGGTGATCAAGTCATCGAAGTCGTACAAGCGAGAGACTTGTTTAATGCAATTGTCGGTTACCCCGATCTCTTCACTCAACAAGTGCTGCTTTTTGAGTGCATTGTGTTTGAGTGAATTGAGTAGGTAGTTTCGATAAACCTTGGAAAAACCTTGCTCAATGCGTGAAGAACAAGCTGCAAGATCAAGAGGCGCAGAAACGATGGTTGCGGCATCAAGAATAGGGTCATCTCGATAGGTGGCTAAATAATTGGTTAGCATATTGCCGCCCAATGAGATCCCAATGGCCACTTTGGGTTGGTTGGGAAATTGCTGCTGAATATAGTTTAAGAAAAGACGCGCATCTTCTGTTTCGCCAGAGTGATAGGCTCTTGCTAGTCGATTCGGTTTTCCGCTGCAACCACGAAAGTGCATCATGACTGAAATCCAGCCATCTTGAGCAAAAGCATTCATTAACCCGTTGGCGTATGGGCTATTGAAGCAGCCTTCTAGTCCATGAAAAAGAATGAACACCGGTTTCGTTTTGGCTTGCTTAGTCGTCCAGTCTTCACTCCATGCAAGATCAAGAAAATCCCCATCAGGCGTATCAAGAGTTTGCCAAAGCGGATCAAATAGTGCTTTTTTTCGAATAAAGCGCGGCATTAATGTCTGCAGGTGAGGATTACTTAGCCCTTTAGCTGCTGTGAATATGGTCATAAATCAAACTCATTCATTGGATTGGAGTGGAGTAGCGTTTGAAGCGCAATGAGCCCTTTCTTTAGTTGAGCTTGGTTGATTGGCGAGCTAAGTGCAAGCCTTACCGCTGGGGAGATACTGCCTGCTGGAGGGGAAAAGAGTTCTCCAGATTTGACCACAACCCCCATTTCAGCGGCTTGAGCGACGAAATCACTCAATCGCCAGTGCTCTGGGAGTGGTAACCATAAATGGAAGCAATCTCGCTTATACATAGGCTGGAAAGGGGAGAGATATTCAAGGGCTATCGCTAGTCGTTGCTCCATTTCCTGACGAATAATATCAAGCGTTTTGTCTGCATCCCCATTGGCGGTCATTTCACACGCTAAAGCGGTCAATAGAGGGCTCACCATCCAACTGTGGTTTTGCAAGGTTGAAACTAAAGGTTGATAGAGTTTTTTCGGGGCATGTAAGTAGCCCACTCGTAATCCGGGGGCTAAGCATTTAGAAAAAGCGCCAATGTGGATCACCTGCTCAGGATCGAGATTCACCATTGGAGAGTAAACTTCAGCGGCAAGTAATCCGTTTACATCATCTTCAATGACCAGCAGATCATATCGCTTACAGACTTCGAGTATCTCGTGTCGTCTCTGTTGAGACATGATGGCCGTCGTCGGGTTTTGAAAGGTTGGGGTAAGGTAGATAAAGCGTGCTTGATATTGTCGGCAAGCCGCTTCTAATCCCGCAGGTGTTATCCCTTGTTCATCCATTTCGACCCCTTTGACCGATAGCTGTTTCTGCCTCGCTAAACTGAGGAGGCCGGGATAAGTACTTTTTTCTACCAGTAAGGTGTCCCCTGCGCGAGTGAAAGCATCAATCACAATTTGAACGGCATGTTGAGCGCCTGAGCTAAATAGTAGCTGCTGTGGAGATAAGTGAACGCCTTTGCTATCGAGCCAGTGGCAAATCTGCTGCTTATGAGACTCTAATCCATGAGGTTTTTGGTACAGCATCAGTTGCTCAATCAGTTGGGGGGATTGCGAGAGGGTCGCCATTGCCTGATTAAGCATGTTGCTTCGCTCAATATTTGGCGGGATGTTGTAGCCAAAATTGCACTCATCTGGATCTTTGGTGCTCTCTTCAAAGCTCCAACTGCTTTTGTTTTTATCGGCAATAAAAGTTCCAGATCCTACTCTTGCTTCGACAAGCCCGCGTCGTTCTGCTTCTGCATAGGCACGAGTGATCGTACCAACCGTCACTTGTAATTGGTCGGCAAGTTTACGTTGAGTCGGTAATTTTTGGTTGGCTTTGAGATCACCATGATCAATCTGCTTAGAAAGCTGATCAGCGATCTGTTTGTACATCGGTGTTGTACTTTGCTTAGACAGCGTCATTTCTTGAATTGTCATGGTGACAATAAACCTTTTGCTAATAATAAAACGCATTGTTATGGTTATTGTGTGCAAAGTGAAACAAAAACTCAACAATTAGTTATCTAAATGGATAATTGTATCGATACAATTTCAAGGGGTGTTCAATGGAGTGGCAATTTTTTCTATCGGTAGCATTATTTGCATTGGTGATGACAGGCACGCCAGGGCCAAATAATGTCATGTTGACCGCCTCTGGTGCTAATTTTGGCTATCGTCGGTCTATCCCTCACTTTATCGGTATTGGGTTTGGCTTGATCAGTTTGATTTCGCTGAATGGCCTCGGGCTTGGTGTATTGTTTCAAACCTATCCAGCGATCCAAGATGCTTTGAAGATCCTCGGCAGTGCTTATTTGCTCTACTTAGCGTGGAAAATCGCTTTTTCCAGCGCGATGAGCAAAGGGGAAGGTAAGGCAAACAAACCGATGACTTGTTGGGAGGCGATTCTGTTTCAATACTTAAATCCTAAAGCTTGGATGATGTCGATTACAGCCGTTGGATCCTTTGCGTATTCGGGCGAGGACTACTGGTGGTCGATTGCTGCGATATCTATCATTTTTCTACTTGTTCAGGTACACACGTCATCGGTGTGGGTTGGGTTTGGTGCATTCATTAGGCGTTGGCTATCAACCCCGAAAGCATGGCAACGATTTAACCTCGGTATGGGGACTTTAACCGCGAGTTGTGTGGTGTTTATCTGGTAATAGTAATGTCACGGGTTATGGGTTATGGGTTATGGATCTAGCTATTTGCGATTTTTGGCGCGGGTTCTGAAAAGGCGGGATAGAGTTGTTCACCGCCGAGTTGACGGCAGTAACGCAGAGTCAGTGGTTCACTGTAGTTATTGTGTAGGCGAAGTGCATTAATACAATCGACGAGATCAGACTGTTGTTGTCGTTCTAGCTGTAATTCGAATTGTAACGCTTCTCGGTAGAGTGAGTCAGGTGTGTGGGATTTGAGATGGCGACGAAGTTCTCGGTAACTATGAAGCAGTGACTCTGAACGGCCAAGGCACTCTTGTACCTTATGCCATTCACTTTCTTGGAAGGCAACCTGCTGTTCGTCGAGCCATTTGAGCAGTAGTAGCAGGTTCACATTCCCGTGGAATTGATTTTGGAGCGTTAAGCACGCTTCTTTAACTTCTCGCACACTGTAATATTGCAAGCTAAATTGCCATAAGCGTTCTAAGGTCAAAGATATGTTTACGTGCTCTTGGCTCATTCGATACTAAATTCCTTTTCCATGGACTCAAGGTCTTCTTGTCCAGACATCCATTCTAACTCTGTCTCTTCCAATTCCGATTTACTTGATGCTTGTAGCGCGAGTACTTGAGTAAGTTTAGCTTTATTTTCTGCATCATAAAGTGATGTGTCTGATAATTGTAGTTCTGCTTCGCTTAACTGTTCGCCTAATTTATCCATTTTCGCTTCAAGCTTGGTTAAATTTTTGCGGATAGGGGCGGTCAGCTTTCTAAATTCAGCTTCACGACGTTTTTGATCTTTCTTTGATGCCGCACTGTTTGCGCTATCTTTTGCTGGAGCGAGAGCTTGTGCTTCTTTTCGCTCTAGTTTTTGTTGATCGGTTAACCACTTGTAGTAATCAACTAAGTCACCATCAAAAGGCGCAACTTGACGATCATGAACTAAATACAGGTCATCGGTCGTGGCACGCAGTAAATACCTATCGTGGCTGACAATCACCATCGCACCTTCGAAGGTTTGCAGAGCCATGGTTAACGCTTGACGCATGTCCAAATCAAGGTGGTTGGTTGGCTCATCGAGCAGTAGTAAGTTTGGTTTTTGCCAGACTAATAGTGCCAATACCAAACGGGCCTTTTCACCACCAGAAAATGGCGCGACTTTATCAAGGGCTTTTTCGCCATTGAAACCAAAGCTGCCGAGGTAATCTCGTAGTTGTTGTTCTGTATGTTGTGGCGCAATCTGCATCATATGTTGCAGTGGCGTCTCTTCTGGATGCAAGGTCTCAAGTTGGTGCTGAGCGAAATAGCCAATCTTCACACCTTGAGAGTAATTAAATTCGCCAGATTGCGCTTCAAGTTCACCAGAAAGTAATTTGATCAGCGTTGATTTTCCTGCACCATTTCGACCCAATAAGCCAATCCGACTTCCCGGAACGAGGTTTAAACGAATCTTTTCGAGGATAAGGTTGTTGTCGTAACCCGCAGACACTTCATCCATCATCAAAATTGGGTTTGGCAGAGCGGATGGCTCTCTAAATTCAAAGCTGAACGGATTATCGAACTGCGCAGGTAGCACTTGTTCCATCTTCTCTAAGGCTTTGATTCGGCTCTGAGCTTGGCGAGCTTTCGACGCTTTGTAACGGAAACGGTCGATGTAGCTCTGCATGTGCGACATTTGTTTCTGCTGCTTCTGATACATGGATTGCTGCAAGATCAGCTTTTGAGCACGTTGTGTTTCAAATGACGAATAGTTGCCAGTGTACTCATTGAGTAATTGGTTTTCGACATGAATAATTCGGTTTACGATAGGGTCTAAGAAGTCTCTATCGTGAGAAATTAAGATCAAGGTGCCAGGGTAACTCTGTAACCAACGCTCTAACCACATGACCGCATCCAAATCCAAGTGGTTGGTCGGTTCATCGAGTAACAGAAGGTCTGAACGGCAAAGCAGAGCTTGGGCTAAGTTCAAACGCATACGCCAACCACCAGAAAACTGAGTAAGATTCCAACTCATCTGCTCTTGGCTAAAACCAAGGCCATCGAGTAGTTCTGCCGCGCGAGCATTAATGCTGTAACCTCCAATCGTCTCTATTTTGCCATGCAGCTCTGCAACCAAAGTGCCGTTGTCGGCTTGTTCGGCTTCGAGCAATGCATTTTCGAGGCTGCGATATTCTCTGTCTCCATCAATCACATACTCTATGGCTTTACGCTCTAGAGCCGGAGTCTCTTGCGCTACCCATGCTAATTCCCAGTGGCTTGGTTGGTGGAAGGTACCAGCATCTATAGACAGCTCATCTTTTAATAGAGCGAATAGGGTGGATTTACCGCAACCGTTTTTGCCGACAAGGCCGACTTTATCGCCAGGATGAATCGTAGCGGATGCTTGGTCGAGTAATGGTTTTCCGCCGCGAAGCAGTTGAATATCAGAGAAAGTAATCATAAAAATCGCATTGAGATTGGAGGTGATTAGGCGGTGAGCATAGTAGGATGAAACCAGATAAAAGTCGATCATTATACAAATTGGGTTATGATGCAGAAATCATATAACAATTTGATAACTAGCCTCAACTCTGGATAAGAAAGTCTAAAAGCTTATTAATTTTAAATGGTTAGTCGATTTATTTGCTCAGTGTTGCAATTTTAGATGCATAACAAGGCAAAATCACAAGTCAGTAGCTTGTCTATTGCGGTGATTTTAACGCGGTTAGGCGCGAAAAGAGTAGTACTGAGCGGCTTCAATTATCCTGAGTTGAGGCTAAGCACCCAAGGAAGAACGGTTAAAGAATGAGTGATACCCAACCTCAAGTTGCATCACCGCTTAAGATATTGGTGATATACGCGCACCCCGAGCCGCATAGTTCGATAGCCAATCAGGCCATGATCAAAGCGATTGAACCTTTGGGGCATGTTCGTGTGCACGATCTTTACGCCACCTATCCTGACTTCTTTATCGATGTTAATTTCGAACACCAGTTACTACTTGAGCATGATGTCATCGTGTTTCAGCATCCTCTTTATATGTATTCATGTCCTGCTTTATTAAAAGAGTGGTTTGATCGCGTTCTATCTAAAGGCTTTGCGTTTGGCCATGAATGCGCACTAGAGGGTAAATATTGGCGCAGTGTCATTACGACTGGCGGTCAAGAAGGCGCGTTTGGTGCGCAGGGTTACAACAAGTATCCACTGGAAGAGATTTTACAGCCATTTGAGTTAACCGCATCACTATGCCGTATGCACTGGTTAGATCCATTAGTGCTGCATTGGGCTCGAAACATTGATGACAAGGAGAGAGAGCACCACGCCGATAGATATCGCCACTGGCTACAAGATCCATTAGGCAAGCTTTCTGAACAACTATCAGCGACAGATGGAGATGCGGATGGCTAGTGAGTTTCTACAGAGTAGTGTGATTTTTCTTTCTGCCGCGGTGGTGGCGGTTCCACTTGCTCAGCGTTTAGGGCTTGGTTCTGTTCTGGGTTATTTATTAGCCGGAGTTGCTATTGGCCCTTGGGGATTAGGGTTAATTAGTGATGTGGAAGCCATTCTTCATTTCTCTGAATTTGGTGTGGTACTGCTGCTGTTCTTAATTGGTTTGGAGTTGAACCCTAAAAAACTCTGGACGATGCGAGGGCCTATTCTCGGACTTGGTGGCGCACAGGTCTGTATTACGACCTTATTGATTGCGGCTATCGCTTATATGTTCGGCTTAAGTTGGCAAACCAGTTTAGTGATTGGTATGGGATTAGCCTTGTCATCTACCGCCATTGCGCTACGTGTTATCGAAGAGCGTGAACTGAGTGGTAAAGAGGCAGGACAGTCTGGTTTTGCTGTGCTGCTTTTTCAAGATATCGCGGTGATCCCAATGCTGGCTATGCTCCCATTATTAGCAGGGAGTACCGGAGGCAGTTGGGCTGACATGTTGTGGATGCTCGGCGGAGTCTTTGGGTTATTGATTGGTGGGCACTTTTTGCTGCGACCGCTGTTTCGGTATGTAGTGATGAGTGGCGTGCGTGAGCTGTTCACCGTTGCGGCGCTGTTATTGGTGATTGGTATTGCGGTATTGATGCAGAAGATTGGCTTATCGATGGCGCTCGGGACATTTTTAGCGGGTGTGCTATTGGCCGAGAGTGAATATCGTCATGAATTAGAGATAGCGATCGAGCCATTTAAAGGCTTGCTGTTGGGGCTGTTCTTTATCTCCGTAGGGATGGCGGTTAACTTAGGTTTGTTGGCAGAGAGTCCGCTGGCTATCTTGGTTGCCGTCACCGCTTTAGTCGTATTTAAAGGCTTTGTGCTTTATGGATTGGCTCGTATTTTTGGCATTCAAACCAAAGCTCGAAGCCGAATGGCGATGATTTTAAGCCAAGGTGGTGAGTTCGCCTTTGTGATTTTTACTGCTGCCAGTGCGCAAGGTATTTTGTCGGGGGAGCAGGTCTCTTTCTTATTGGTTGTGGTGAGCTTATCTATGGTCACCACGCCATTAATGCTTAAACTACAAGACAGGTTTTTCGCTCGCGAACTTAATCAAATCAGTGAAGATGTGATGCAATCTGATGTGGTTGATCGTAGTCCAAGAGTGATCATCGCAGGCTTTGGTCGTTTTGGACAGATTATTGGTCGGTTGATGTACGCCAATAAGATCCGTATTACCGTATTAGAAAGTGATGCGAGCCAAATTCATTTATTGCGTAAGTTTGGCTATAAAGTGTTTTATGGGGATGCGACTCAGTTGGATTTATTACGAGCTGCAGGGGCAGATAAAGCGGAAGCGATTGTGCTGTGTACTGACTCTCCTGATGAAATCATGAAAATTGTTGATATCTGCCGACAGCATTTTCCACGTCTAAAAATATTAGCTCGTGCTCGCAGTCGTGTAGAGGCTTACCAATTAATGAATCATGGTGTTAATAATTACTCTCGTGAGACCTTTTTAGGGGCACTTGATTTAGGGCGACAGGCTCTTACTGAGTTGGGTATGCACCCTTATCAAGCAAAGCGAGCTGAAGCACATTTTAGAAAGCTAGATAACTCGATGCTTAAAGAGTTACTGCCTCAGCACAGTGAAGATAAAGAGCTCGCATTGCGATCGAAAGAAGCGCGGAAAGAGTTGGAAGAGATATTTGGTCATGAGATGGAGAACGATCGCCAGTCTCGTAACTATTGGGAATAGAAAAAGGAACCAGACGTGAAACAGAGAAAACGCTTTATTGCAGGAGCAAGTTGTCCAAATTGTAAAACGCAAGACACCCTTCGCTGGTGGATTGAAAACAATATTGAGTTGGTTGAGTGCGTCGAATGTGACTTCACTGAGCAGCGTAAGCCTAAATCTGTAGATAAAACTGAACATGCGACACAAGAAATGATCGGTATTTTTAAACCAGAATGATTGAGTTTCGCCAATTCATCCCCATAATGTGGGGATAAGTTCTTATGTGACCTTTATTTCGTCCTAAGAGCATGATCTTCTTTAGGCCTAGTTGTCACTATCTAGAGCTTTTATTCCCTTGGAGTACACATGAAAATTGAAAAGAACGTAGTAGTAAGCGTAGCGTATCAAGTTAAACTTGAAGACGGTGTGGTTGTCGATCAATCAACAGTTGAAGCACCGCTAGATTACCTTCACGGTCACAACAACCTAATTACTGGTCTTGAAAAAGAGTTAGACGGTAAAGTTGCAGGCGATAAATTCTCAGTGACAGTATCTCCAGAAGATGCTTACGGCGAACACAGCGATGACCTAGTACAACGCGTTCCTGCTGATGTATTCCAAGGTGTTGAAGAAATTGAAGTGGGTATGCGTTTCCTAGCGGATACTGACCAAGGTCCAATTCCTGTAGAAGTAACAGAAGTTGATGGCGACGAAGTTGTTGTTGATGGTAACCACATGCTTGCTGGCCAAACTCTAACATTTGACGTTGAAGTTGTAGCAGTTCGTGAAGCAACTGCAGAAGAAGCTGAACACGGCCATGTACACCAAGAAGGCGGTTGTGGTGGCCACGGTCATGACCACGACCATGAAGGCGGTTGTTGTGGCGGCGAAGGCCATGATCACGACCACGGCGAGAAGAAAGAAGGCTGCTGTGGCGGCGGCGGTTGTGGTTCTCACTAATTCCGCATTGAAATGATTTCTAAAACCCTCCAGCTCGGAGGGTTTTTTTATGCCTTTAATTTAAGGCCCTTTCTGACCTGACAGGTTGACTAATGACAGGCTGGCACGGATATTAAGTGCTAATGAATAGTCTGCTGATACTGAGCGGAACGCTATATTTCTACATAAAAGGGTGTTTTATGCGTCAACCATTTTCTATCGCGATACATGGTGGTGCGGGTACGATTTTGCGTGAGCAGATGAGTGACGCGCTAAAGTTGGGTATTTTAACCACCTTAGAGAAATCGGTGAGAGCTGGCTATGATATTTTACAAACGGAAGGTGATGCGGCGGATGCGGTTGTCGCCGCGGTGAAAGTGATGGAGGATTGCCCACACTTCAATGCTGGTAAAGGTTCAGTGTTAACTCATCAAGAATTCATCGAGATGGACGCTTCAGTGATGCATGGGAAAAAGATGGATGCTGGAGCCGTTGCTGGGGTTCGCCATATAAGAAATCCGATTGAATTAGCCCGCGATGTGATGAGAAAAAGTGATCACGTGTTACTGATGGGCGAAGGGGCTGAGCAGTTTGCTTTCGATCAGGGCTACCAATATACCGAACAAGATTACTTCCTTACCGACCGTCGTTATGAGCAGCTTCAATCGATGAAAGAGAAAGGCTTGTTTGCGCTTTCAGAAGCCTCTTATGAACACTCTGTTGAACAACAGAAGCCGCAATTAGAATCGCCTCTTACAGGAAGCCAAACTGTTTCAGCGTATCCTGATGATAATAAATACGGCACCGTTGGAGCCGTCGCACTGGATCAGCAAGGTAACTTGGCGGCCGCAACGAGTACGGGCGGCATCACCAATAAAAAATATGGTCGTGTTGGCGATTCACCCATAATAGGGGCGGGTACGGTTGCTGAAAACGGTAATGTCGCGGTCTCTACAACGGGGATGGGCGAATTTTTCTTACGTAAAATGGTGGCCGGAGATGTGGCTGCTCGTATGCGTTATTTGAAAGAAAATGTACACACGGCTTGTGAGAATATTATTCAGGGGGATCTAAAAGCGATGGGAGGAGAGGGCGGATTGATCGCGGTTGATGCGCAAGGGGATATCCACTTTGCAATGAATAGCTCAGGAATGTATCGCGCGAGTATTGATGTCGATGGGAAGTTCAGTGTCAAAATTTACGCAGATGAATAGGACTTAGTTTTCCTTGTTGTTCCCCCCTACTGACTCTAGATGTAAGAAGCTTATCTAATAAAATAAGCTTCTTATCGAATCGAGAACTCAGGGAGTAAAGACAAGACTCATCACATTAATAGTGAGGTGGAGGTGTCTCTTCCGTTGGATCGGCTAAATTCGAAGAGTCCATATTTTTCACTTTTCCGACAACAAACTTCATCTGATCTTGCATACGAGTGATCAAAAATTGTTGTTGGCTTAAAGCATCGTTGAGTTCATCAATCGTCTGCTCTTGGAATGCCAGTTTGCACTCAAGATCATTGATGCGGTCTTCGAGCTGTTGAATGTTTTTATCAGTCATGATTAATCGTCTAGTTTCCAAGCTTGAGCTATGCCAGCAGACGTGGCTGTTATCACACGTTGCTGTAAATCGAAGGCTGCATCATACACCACTGCGCGTGGAGGACGAGCATCTTTTAGCGGTTCGACTTCAAAACCATCAGTGCGTTTACCGCTTTTTGTATCCCAAACCATCACTCGGCCAGAGGGCGTTCCTGTTATGAGTTGCGAGCCATCATCAGAAAATCGAGCGGCAGAAAAAATAAGCTGGCGTGATAAGCTACTTAGTGCTGACACCTTCTCACCGGTTTCTAAATTCCACACAAATGCACCATTTCCGCCATCAGAGGTAAAGGCAAGTTTGCCATCTCTCTGTAGCGCGACGCGATTCACGCGCTGATCATGTTCAAAGGTGCGCAGCACTAAACCAGATTGGGTATCCCATAGGTAGGCTTTGTAATCGTTCCCTCCAGAAAGCGCAAAGCGACCATTCGGTGAAATCGCAACAGAATTAATTTTTTCTCTATGCGCAAGGAACTCTATGCGTCTTCCGGTGACTAAGTCCACATAAATAGCTTTACCATTTGATAAACCTAGTAGAACTTGGTCACCATTACTGGCGATATCAACATCGCGAATTAAACCATCAGAGATAGACCATAGCCCTTCAGATTGGCTCCAAGCCAAATCCCAAACGGCAAAGTTTATTTGACTGGCGGTTATCGCAAAACGGCCATTGTCAGAAATGCGAATACGAGATACGGTATTCGCTTGTGGATCTTGTTCGCCAAGTTGAGCCAGTTGCTTTCCTTCAACAAGATCCCAAAAGAGTAAATGGCTCTGTTTTGAATAGAGTAGCGCAAACCGCCCATCACGGCTGAGCGCAAAGCTGGTGGAGCCTTGAGGTTCAATTTCCCAACGCTGTTCATCTTTGCTCGAAAAAAAACACCCATTTAACATGGTGATGACAATGGCACATAGTATTGAGTGAGAAATTATTCGCATCAGCTCTCATAATCCAGTTTGTGTCTAAAGACATATAACTAGTATATTGGAACAACAATTTAATGCACCCATCTAAACATGAGATTTGTGCACCATAACAAATGGCTAGTCCATCTTTGGAGAAATAAATGAAATCGATTTTTAAAGTGTCGCTACTTGCAGCAACAGTAATGCTAGCAGTGGGTTGCCAAAAAGAAGAAGCACCAAAAGTAGAAACGGCACCAGCAGAGCAAGTTCAAGCAGAAGCCGGCAAAACCGTTCACTTTAAAACAGAAGATGATAAAGCGGCATACGCAATTGGCGTGTCATTCGCAAACTACTTGAGCACAAGTATTGATAAACCGAGTGAAATTGGTATTGATCTAAATAAAGAGTTGGTTCTTAAAGGTATCGAGCACGTTTTCGCAGGTAACCCTGAAATGAGTGAAGAAGATACTCGTGCCGCGTTGGAATCTTTAGACAAGCGCGTTTCAGAAAAAATGCAGGCACAAGCTGCAGAAAAGTCAGCAGCAGCAAAGAAAGCGGGCGATGATTTCCGTGCGAACTTCGAAAAACAAGAAGGCGTAACGAAAACAGAATCAGGTTTGCTGTACCAAGTAATGTCAAAAGCTGAAGGTGAATCACCAAAAGATACTGATACTGTTGAAGTGCACTACAAAGGGACATTGATTGACGGTACTCAATTTGATAGCTCTTATGATCGTGGCCAACCAGCAACCTTCCCTCTTAACCGCGTAATTCCAGGTTGGACTGAAGGTGTTCAACTGATGCAAGTGGGTTCTAAATACAAGTTTGTTATCCCTTCAGAATTAGCGTACGGCGCACAAGATACGCCAACGATTCCAGCAAACTCAACACTGGTATTTGAAGTGGAATTATTGAGCATTGATAACGGAACTAAAACTGCAGTTCAGTAATATCTAAACACTATTTCTAATAAAGCCTGAAGCGATTCAGGCTTTTTTTATGCAGGAAGATAAAGGTTATAGCGCTAATTTTGTAAGAGATTAGTTGTTTTAAATCACTAGTTAGCCAGTTACATTGATGTGCAATTAAAATTTTCTGATAAACTTACATCAATTTGTTGATTTTTCGTTCTAAGGCTAATTTAAAGTGACAACCACAGAAACAGTAAATGCTGATATGTTGCTCGAAATGGAATCCGTTACCGTGATGCCATTTAGTGAGCATGACAAAATCATTCTTAAATCTTATGAAGCCGTGGTCGATGGAATTGCCAGTCTCATTGGGCCATTCTGTGAAATTGTTTTGCACTCTTTAGAAGATCTAAATACATCGGCGATTAAAATTGCCAACGGTGAAAATACAGGACGTCAAGTCGGATCACCCATCACCGATTTAGCGCTGAGAATGTTAAAGGATATTGAAGGCTCAAAACGTAACTTTTCTCGTTCATATTTCACCCGTGCAAAGGGTGGGGTGCTAATGAAATCTATCACAGTTGCAATACGTAACGGTGAAGAGCGAGTGATTGGTTTATTGTGCATTAACGTTAATTTAGACGCGCCATTCTCCCAAGTATTACAGTCGTTTATGCCAACACAAGAAGCGGAAGAAGCCGCGTCTTCAGTTAACTTCGCAAGTGATGTTGAAGAGTTGGTTGACCAAACGGTTGAGCGCACAATTGAAGATATTAATGCCGATAAATCGGTATCGAATAATACTAAGAATCGCCAAATCGTAATGGAACTTTACGACAAAGGGATTTTTGATATTAAAGATGCTATCAACCGTGTTGCGGATCGCTTGAACATCTCAAAACATACCGTCTATTTGTATATTCGCCAGCGTAAAGTTGAAGATGGAGAGGCGTAATGGCCTCTGAAAATAAAGCGCAACAAGCGGCTGAAAAACTCACATATACACTGGTTGTTAATGGCTCAGTTTATGGGAGTCAATCCGCAAGAACAGCGTATCTGTTTGCTCAAGCATTGCTCGAAAAAGGGCACCATTTGGTCAGTGTCTTTTTTTATCAAGATGGTGTTAATAACGGCTCTCGCCTTACTGTGCCAGCGAATGATGAATTTGATCTCGTCAAACATTGGCAAGAGTTAGCTGAGCAACATTCAGTAAGGTTAGAGACTTGCGTAGCGGCGGCATTACGTCGTGGTATTGTCAGCGAGAGTGAGTCTAAGCAACACGGTTTAGACTCCGACAACTTAGCCAGTCGTTTTAATCAAAGTGGCTTAGGCTCATTAGCAGAAGCATTATTGATGCAAGATAGAGTGGTGCAATTTTGAAGTCGATTGCGTTTGTGTTTAAAAGCTCTCCTCATACGACAAGCAAAGGGCGTGAAGGCTTAGATGCTTTATTGGCGGCCTCTGCATACAGTGAGAACATCCATGTGTTTTTTATCGCAGAGGGCGTTGCTCAGCTTATTTTAAATCAGCAACCGGAAGTTATTTTAGGACGAGATTACATCAGCGCGTTCAAACTGATGGAATTATACGAGATTGAAAATATCTATGCCTGTCAGGAAAGTTATGAACATATGGGGTTGTTAAAAACGGCAACAATTTTAGAACCTGAGTGGTTATCCAAAAGTGAAATTACGGCCAAACTTCAGCGTTGTAATAAGATCCTTACCTTCTAGTTTTAAGAGATGAAATTATGCTTCATATCGTGAAAACCCCCCATCAATTACCTTCTGTTTTAGCGTATTTATCGGATCAAGATGCCGTGATTTTGGTCGAAGATTCAATTTATGCGATTAATGAAGGTCATTTTGCGCATTTTTTGTTGAAAAATTGTCCAGCTTCAGTTTTTTTTCTTTCGAACGATGCATTGGCCAGAGGTTTGACTTTATCGATAAATGAATTTATTCAACATGTTGATTTTGAAGGGTTTGTTGAGCTAACTGTTGCGCATGAACAATCAATGACATGGGAGTAATTCCAACTCTAATTTCTCGCACACTGCTAGATGGCTAAAATAAATGCGATCTTGATTGTATATTTCTTGACACACCCCTCACTGCTGAATAGAATTTTGCGTCCCTATTTATACTAAGTATCGATAGGGCTAGATTTTTCACAAAGCTTACTTTCAAGTAATTCAGGAGCTATTTAATGGCAACTATTAACCAGTTGGTACGCCAGCCTCGTGCAAAGCAAGTTGTTAAAAGCAACGTGCCAGCACTAGAAGCGTGCCCACAAAAACGTGGTGTATGTACTCGCGTATATACTACTACTCCAAAAAAACCGAACTCAGCATTACGTAAAGTATGTCGTGTTCGTCTAACTAACGGCTTTGAAGTTACTTCATACATCGGCGGCGAAGGTCACAACCTTCAAGAACACAGTGTTGTTCTTATCCGTGGTGGTCGTGTTAAAGATTTACCAGGTGTGCGTTACCACACTGTACGTGGCGCACTTGACTGTGCTGGCGTAAACGACCGTAAGAAAGGTCGTTCTAAGTATGGTGTTAAACGTCCTAAGTCTTAATGCGTCTTTTTTAAAAAGAAAGCGTTAAGTAAGGCCAAACACTATTTTATTTATTATTCTGAAAAGTTTTGGAAAAAACCTGAAGAAGACAACGGAGAATATCCATGCCACGTCGTCGCGTTATAGGCCAGCGTAAGATCCTTCCAGATCCTAAGTTCAAATCTGAGCTGCTGGCAAAATTCGTTAACATCCTTATGGTTGACGGAAAGAAATCTACTGCAGAGAAAATTGTTTACACTGCACTAGAAGTTATGGCTGAGAAATCTGGTAAAGATCACTTAGCTGTATTTGAAGAAGCTCTTGAAAATGTTCGTCCTGCGGTAGAAGTTAAATCTCGCCGTGTGGGTGGTTCAACTTACCAAGTACCTGTAGAAGTTCGTCCGGTTCGCCGTAACGCTCTTGCTATGCGTTGGGTAGTTGAAGCTGCGCGTAAGCGTGGTGAAAAATCTATGGCTCAACGCCTAGCTGCTGAAATGCTAGACGCGTCTGAGAACAAAGGTACTTCGGTTAAGAAACGTGAAGACGTTCACCGTATGGCTGATGCTAACAAAGCATTCGCACATTACCGCTGGTAATACCTTTTTAGTGCTGCGGGCTTGCCTGCAGCACTTCTTTATTTTCTAAGCTTTCCTTTTTAAAAACCATATTTAAAAAGAGATAGAAAATAGGGTTTATTCATATTTCTAAAGTGATTGTTAAATTACATTTTTAATATTAATAGTCCCTACATAATGAGGATACAATCGTGGCTCGTAAAACTCCTATTGAGCGCTACCGTAATATCGGTATCTGTGCGCACGTAGATGCAGGTAAAACAACCACAACTGAGCGTATTCTGTTCTATACTGGCCTTTCTCATAAAATCGGTGAAGTTCACGATGGTGCGGCTACCATGGACTGGATGGAGCAGGAGCAAGAACGTGGTATCACTATCACTTCAGCTGCGACTACTACATTCTGGCGTGGTATGGATGCGCAATTCCAAGATCATCGAATCAATATCATCGATACCCCAGGACACGTAGACTTTACCATTGAAGTAGAACGCTCATTACGCGTACTTGATGGCGCAGTTGTCGTCTTCTGTGGTTCATCTGGTGTAGAACCTCAATCTGAAACCGTATGGCGCCAAGCTGATAAATACAACGTTCCTCGTCTTGTGTTTGTTAACAAAATGGACCGTACCGGAGCAGATTTTCTGCGCGTAATAGAACAAATTAAAGAACGTCTTGGTGCTAATCCTGTTCCTATTCACCTAAATATTGGTGAGGAAGAGAATTTCAAAGGTGTAATTGACCTTATCAAGATGAAAGCGATCAACTGGAATGAAGCCGATCAAGGCATGACCTTCTCATACGAGGAGATTCCAGCTGATATGCAGGAATTGGCAGATGAGTGGCATAATAACCTTGTTGAAGCGGCTGCGGAAGCAACTGAAGAGCTAATGGATAAGTACCTTGAAGAAGGTGAATTAACAGAAGCTGAGATCAAGGAAGCGTTACGAATTCGTACTCTGAATAATGAAATCGTACTGGCCACTTGTGGTAGTGCATTCAAAAACAAAGGTGTACAAGCTGTTCTTGATGCTGTTGTTGAATATTTGCCTTCTCCAATTGATGTTCCAGCAATTCAAGGTTTGGATGAAGATGAAAATGAAGTTGAACGTCATGCAGACGACAATGAACCATTTTCAGCTCTTGCATTTAAAATTGCGACAGACCCATTTGTTGGCACTTTAACTTTCGTACGTGTTTATTCTGGAGTGGTTGAAAGTGGAAAAACCGCTTACAACTCGGTGAAGAAACAGCGTGAACGTTTAGGGCGCATTGTTCAAATGCATTCAAATAAACGTGAAGAAGTGAAAGAAGTGCGAGCAGGTGACATCGCGGCTATTATTGGCTTAAAAGATGTAACTACTGGTGAAACGCTGTGTGATCAGAACCATAAGATTGTTCTTGAGCGCATGGAGTTCCCAGATCCAGTTATTCAGATCGTTGTAGAGCCAAGCTCTCAAGCTGATCAAGATAAAATGACTATTGCGTTAAGCAAACTTGCAGCAGAAGATCCATCATTCCGCGTTGATATGGACGACGAAACGGGTCAAACCCTGATTTCAGGTATGGGTGAACTGCATTTGGATATCATCGTTGACCGCATGAAGCGCGAATTTAACGTGAACTGCAATGTTGGTAATCCACAAGTCGCTTACCGTGAAACTATCCGTGGCACAGCGAAAGCTGAAGGTAAATTTATCCGCGAACACGGTGGTAAAGGGCAATACGGTCACGTATGGCTGAAACTAGAACCGTCTGAAACGGGTGAAGGTTTTGTCTTCGTAAATGAAATTGCCAATGGTACAGTACCGAAAGAGTACATCAGCTCAGTATCGAAAGGTATTGAAGAGCAGATGAACAATGGTGTTCTTGCTGGTTATCCTGTATTGGATATTAAAGCGACACTGTATGATGGTTCTTACCATGAAGTAGATTCAAGTGAGATGGCGTTTACAATCGCTGCCTCTATGGCTTTCAGAACTGGCGCTCTCGAAGCTCAACCAGTTCTGCTTGAGCCTGTGATGAAAGTTGAAGTAACTACTCCAGAAGACTGGATGGGTGATGTTGTTGGCGATATTAACCGTCGCCGTGGCCTCATCGAAGGTATGGACGAGGGAACAGCTGGCCTGAAGATAATTCGTGCACAAGTTCCGTTGTCTGTCATGTTCGGTTACGCAACTGATTTACGTTCTGCGACACAAGGTCGTGCTTCTTACTCTATGGAGTTTAGTGAGTACGCCGAAGTGCCAAAAAATGTTGCAAATGCAATCATTGCAGAGCGTGGTTAAACAAGCAGGATGTATATTTCTCCAATTTTTTGAAGAATCCATACGTCCAAATATTGCGCTGACGAGAGTTGGCGCATAAAATAGCAAATTCTGGCGCGTCTCGATCAATAATGATCGTGGCGAATCATAACTAGGAAGGAACACGCTCGTGTCTAAAGAAAAATTTGAACGTACGAAACCGCACGTAAACGTTGGTACTATCGGCCACGTTGACCACGGTAAAACAACTCTAACTGCTGCTATCTGTACTACA
>NZ_VTYA01000090.1:0-794 GCF_013114135.1 Vibrio sp. 03-59-1 | reverse complement strand
CGAATATTTCATGTTTTTTACTTCTTGGCGGGAGCAGACTTCATGATTATCGCACCTTACTGTTTTTATGTTCAGAGGTGTCGCACTTCGTACTTGAATCCAAGCGCTCTAACAAACAATTTAAGAGTGACTCCTAACGCTTGCCGATTTTACTCCGATTTGAATTTAGTGTTTACGGCGTAATGGTTTAGCTCAGGTTTTACAGCGTTGTCGCACCTTAATTGGGCGTTATATTGCATAAGATTCAAAGGGTTAAATTATCCGTTTATCTTTGTCCTACGTTTAAGCTACACACCTGTTCGTTTCGTGAAAAATGCCATCAAAATGACCATCGCACGTAGAAAGTGTGGCGGTTAATTAGCTGCAACGTCACGCAAGTCTCCTCGTTAGTAAGTTTTGTTGGCTCAAGTTCATTTTGCGCGGCTTCTTTTTGGTGGGGGTTTTATTGAAAATTGTGGCTTCAGCGCACTTTGCTGTCAGGTTTCTCGTTCGAATTCTTTGTCATTCTGGCTAATCGAATGGCTCTAATTTTAGCTCATTTCGCTTCTTAGCCAAGTGCGTTTTATTGTCTATGGTTGAGTTTTGAGCTATCCGTTTTACATCTGAGTTCAAAGCCAGTAGATTTGTAGTCAATTCAGCACCTTGGCGCTAAACTTGGCTCTGTCGTGCGGGCAATATAACAAAGCATTCAAGAGGGATTCTCAACGCTTGGCATTTTTGCATCTACTTCAAATTTAGTGTTTACGGTACAATGCTTTAGGTTGGGTGGAGGCGTTGTTCACCCCTTAATGCGG
>NZ_VTYA01000089.1:0-813 GCF_013114135.1 Vibrio sp. 03-59-1 | reverse complement strand
GGTCCCATCGGTGGCACTGACGGTGTAAATTTCGGTGACGCTTTCACCTTCGTCTAAATATTGCACCGCGTTGTTGTCGACCGTGTAGGTCCAGTCGCCATCGGTGTCAATGACTAAACTGCCGAGCGCCGCTGCATTGGTCGAGCCTGTCGGTGTGAACACCCCGTTCGGGTTGAATTCCGGATTGTCATTGGCGTCCACGTCAGTGATAGTCAAGCTGCCTTCGCTGACCAAGGTGTCGGCCAGTGTCACGTCCACGTCTTCGGTGACGCTGCCTTCATCGCTGTCGCCTTCGCCCACAGTGATCTCCGACGGATCTTCTGCGCCGTTAATGGTGATGGTGACTACATGCTCGGTCCCATCGGTGGCACTGACGGTGTAAATTTCGGTGACACTTTCGCCCTCGTCCAGATATTGCACTGCGTTGTTGTCGACCGTGTAGGTCCAGTCGCCATCAGCGTCAATCACTAAGCTGCCGAGCGCGGCGGCATTGGTCGAGCCTATCGGTGTGAACACCCCGTTCGGGTTGAACTCAGGGTTGTCATTGGCGTCCACATCGGTGATGGTTAAGCTGCCTTCACTGACCAAGGTGTCGGCCAGTGTCACGTCCACGTCTTCGGTGACGCTGCCTTCATCGCTGTCCCCTTCACCCACAGTGATGTCGGACGGATCTTCTGCGCCGTTAATGGTGATGGTGACCACGTGCTCAGTCCCATCGGTGGCACTGACGGTGTAAATTTCGGTGACGCTTTCACCTTCGTCTAAATATTGCACCGCGTTGTTGTCGACCGTGTAGGTCCAGTCGCCATCGGC
>NZ_VTYA01000088.1:0-847 GCF_013114135.1 Vibrio sp. 03-59-1 | reverse complement strand
GGTTTTTTAGCAGACAGCCCTGAAATCATCAATGAATGGCATCGAATTGGAATAGAAAGTGGTGGTATCGCAATAGAAGAGCCTCCAGGTGTTCGTGGTTCCGGGGCGCGTCGATTGTATTTAGCTTACTTACGTGATTCAGATGGGAATAAAATTTGTACGACTCATATTCTGCCAAGTGAAAGTGCGCTCTAACAAACAATTTAAGAGTGACTCCTAACGCTTGTCGATTTCACTCCGGTTTGAATTTTGTGTTTACGGCGTAATGGTTTAGCTCAGGTTTTACAGCGTTGTCGCACCTTAATTGGGCGTTATATTGCATAAGATTCAAAGGGTTAAATTACCCGTTTATCTTTGTTCTGCGTTCGAACTACACACTTGTTCGTCTCGTGAAAATTGCCATCAAAATGACCATCGCACGTAGAATGTTTATCGGTTAATTAGCTGCAACGTCACGCAAGTCCCCTCGTTAGTAAGTTTCGCTGGCTCAAGTTCATTTTGCGCGGCTTCTTTTTCGTGGGGGCTTCATTGAAAGTTGTGGCTTCAGCTCACTTTGTTGTCAGGTTTCTCGTTCGAATTCGTTGTCATTCTGGCTAACTGAACTATTCAAATTTTGCCTAATTTCGCTTCTTAGCCAAGTGCGTTTTGTTGTCTATGGTTGAATTTTGAACTATCCATTTTACATCTGAGTTCAAAGCCAGTAGATTTATAGCCAATTCAGCACCTTGGCGCTAAATTTAGTGCTGTCGTGCGGGCAATATAACAAAGCGTTTAAGACGGACTCCCAACGCTTGGTGGCTTTAGTTCAAAGATATGCATCAGTGTTTATGGCATAATGTCTTGAGTG
>NZ_VTYA01000087.1:0-1258 GCF_013114135.1 Vibrio sp. 03-59-1 | reverse complement strand
TGTAGTGGTACGCTGAATTTGGTCACTTAGTTAGAGGTGATATCATCACCTCATAAGTTAACAGGTGACATTATGACAAAACGTACAAGAAGACTATTTAGCGCTGAATTCAAATTAGAAGCGGCACAATTAGTCCTAGATCAGAACTACTCGGTGACAGAGGCTGCTCAAGCCATGAATGTTGGTAAGTCCACCATGGATAAGTGGGTTCGCCAGCTAAAAGAGGAACGCCAGGGGAAAACACCTAAAGCATCACCTATGACGCCTGAGCAAATTGAAATACGTGAATTAAAGAAGAAGTTAGCTCGCCTTGAAGAGCATAATGAAATATTAAAAAAAGCCACGGCTCTGTTGATGTCGGACTCACTGAACAATTCTTGATAATCAAGAAACTCAAGCCTTCGTAGCTTAGTTAGCGAGGCTCACACTGCCAGCAATGGTTCCGCAGGAGCTAGAACCATTGCTGGCATAGTAACAAATCTAGGAACGAACCTAAGTCGCTACAGAGCAGCTAAGTTAATGAAAAAACTTGGTTTAGTGAGCTGCCAATTGCCCAAGCATAAGTATCGAAGGGCATCACAGGAGCATGTTGAAATACCAAATTATCTGAGCCGTCAGTTCGCGGTTACTGAGCCCAATAAAGTTTGGGTTGGTGATGTCACTTATATCTGGACAGGTAATCGCTGGATGTACTTAGCGGTTGTTATAGATCTTTTCGCTAGAAAAGCGATTGGTTGGGCAATGTCGTTATCGCCTGATAGTCGATTAACAGGTAAGGCTCTGTCAATGGCCTACGAGTCTCGTGGTAAGCCACAAGGCGTGATGTTTCACAGTGATCAAGGGACTCATTATACAAGCAGGAGATACCGCCAATTGCTGTGGCGTTTCCAGATAAAGCAAAGCTTATCTCGACGAGGAAATTGCTGGGATAATGCACCAATGGAGCGTTTCTTTAGAAGTTTGAAAACAGAATGGGTGCCGACGGTAGGTTATCGTAGCTTTATTGAAGCTCAACAAGAAATTACTCGATACATAATTCAGTATTACTGTCAGGCCAGGCCCCATCAATATAATGGAGGGCTGACACCCAACGAGTCAGAACGATTGTTCTGGTTAAACTCTAAGAGCGTGGCCAATATCAGTTGACCACTACATAGCGACTTAGGTTCGTTCCTAGATTTGTTACTATGCCAGCAATGGTTCTAGCTCCTGCGGAACCATTGCTGGCAGTGTGAGCCTCGCTAACTAAGCTACGAAG
>NZ_VTYA01000086.1:0-868 GCF_013114135.1 Vibrio sp. 03-59-1 | reverse complement strand
CATGGTCTTCTCCTTTTACTTCGGACCTGAACACTCCAAGCATGGCTGATAGCGATGTGAAGTGGTAGGGGGAGACCATCTCATCACCTTAATGCGGCGTTATACAAATGAGGTAACTATGAGAATTGATGTCCAATATATATCAAGCTTACTTAGCGTATTCCTAGATTCAAATAAGGCTCATATTACCTTATCTGCATTTGAGAACGCTGGTGTGAAAATCTATACAGATGACTGTAAAGGACTAGATGAGAAATTTATTTTTCATGCCCAGTTGCTAGTTGAAAATGGCTTAGTTAGTGACAAAGATCTTCGTTCTGAGTCGCTGAACACTTTTGGTATTTCCTACAATAAGTCTGGCGGAACTATTGTTGAAAGAGATATTAGGTTAACTCAAAAGGGTCATGATTTCGCTAGTGCGCTGAACAATAAAGAAGTGTTGGACAAACTCAAGACCGAACTAACAAATGCACCGTTCCGAGTGTTGTTTGATGGTAGCCAAAAATTACTAGAGCACTACTTAACTAAAAAACTTGATGCATTGTTGGCGTAAATTTGTATAACAAAGCGTTTAAGACGGATTCCCAACGCTTGGTGTTTTCGGTTTGATTCGGCTTTAGTGTTTACGGCACAATGGTTTAGGTAAAGTGGAAGCGTTGCTCACCACTTAACGCGGCGTTATATTGCATAAGATTCAAAGGGTTAAATTATCCGTTTATCTTTGTTCTGCGTCCGAACTACACACCTGTTCTTTTTGTGAAAAATGCCATCAAAATGACCATCGCACGTAGAAAGTTTGTCGGCTAATTAGCTGCAACGTCACGCAAGTCTCCTCGTTAGTAAGTTTGCTGGCTCAAGTTCATTTTGC
>NZ_VTYA01000085.1:0-886 GCF_013114135.1 Vibrio sp. 03-59-1 | reverse complement strand
GGCCAAGGCAATAGCCGCTTAAACAGGCCGTATATATGGAAGTTAACCTGCGCTTTTAATTATGCTACTGACTTGCAAAACCGGGGGAGACCATATAGGTGAGCGACGCTACCACTAAACTTAAGTCATTGTGCCATAAACACTTAAGCTAAAATTTGAACTGAAGCCGCTGAGCGTTGCGAATCACTCTTAAACGTTTTGTTATGTGCGTACTATTTGATGACGCATTTCTATTAGTTGATGCTCACCAACAACTTCTACTTCTTTGATAAATTCAAAGCAAAATTTTTCATAATAACTTCGCAAATAACCGTGAGCATGAATTTCTATTGAAGATACACTTTGACTCGTAGCATGATCCATTAACGCTTTAACAACCATTGAGGCGATACCATGACCTCGATACGCTTCGAGAACTGCGACTCTAGCCATGACAGACGAACCATCAGTATTAATAGTTAAACGCGCTGTTGCCACAGGTCGATTTTCATTCATAACAAGAGCATGTTCAGAAGAACTATCTAGACCATCAAAATCCAATTTATTAGGGATTTTTTGCTCAACCGTGAAAACTTGATAACGAATAGCTTGAGCTTTTTCGATAAGCTGAGCTGACTTGCCAATAATAACTTCCATGCCAATTTCCCTCTAAGCACATAACGCCCAATTCTTGTGAATCCCCTCATAATTAACCGTAAAAACAATGAGGTAGACGCGCATCGCTGTCTTTGATCTAATGAATATCGCCAAACACACATTTCGAACAAATGGACTAACGATGTGCGATATTCAGATTCTACAGCAAACTATACAAAACCAATGCCCCTCCATTCACAAAAAACGCGTTAATTCTCTGATACTTGCCACAAAAAGTGTGCTTGACGGC
>NZ_VTYA01000084.1:0-939 GCF_013114135.1 Vibrio sp. 03-59-1 | reverse complement strand
GGCAATAGCCGCTTAAACAGGCCGTATATATGGAAGTTAACCTGCGCTTTTAATTATGCTACTGACTTGCAAAACCGGGGGAGACCATATATGTGAGCAACACAATACTGATGCCGCCGCATACCACCTTAAACACAAAACGCAACGCATAGCAAAAATGCCAAGCGTTGCGAATCACTCTTAAACAGATTGTTATGTAAATAAGTACCAGTGTGTGCACTTATTAACTATTCGTTATCTTCTGGACCTCCAATCCAGTCAGGGTGGTGACCGACAAAATCACCATTGGAGTCAAACAACTCTCCATACTTGTTAGGGACGAGCTCTTCATCTTCGTCTTCATTTTCGTCTTCGTCTTCGTCAGAAACCGACTCTTCCACTACCATCGTAATGTCAGCGTCTCCAATTGTTATCTCAATTGTGTCATTTTCCTCTGCGGACTCCGCTGCATTTAATGCATCTTGCAGTTGACTAATTAGTTCATCTCTAGAAATTGTCATCTCTTTCCCCATTCACTTTAGCGCTCAGGTGAGCAAGCACTTTATTGTTTAAATTCAAATTTATAGTCTAATCTACTATAAAAAACCAAGTCTGTGCCATCGAAGAAACAGACTAAATAAAAGAACCCAACAGTGTTCACAAATCAAGCCAGATAAACTAGCCAAGTACTAGTCTTAAAATCGAATAAAGCAACTCAGGAACTTTTGTCATGATTTACGACCAATTGGGCAAAAAATTGCGACAGAAATGACAGGTTTCACCCGCTTTACATAACGCCCAATTAAGGTGCGACAACGCTATAACACCCAAGCTAAACCATTGCACCGTAAACACAAAATTCAAATCGAAGTAAAATCGGCAAGCGTTAGGAGTCACTCTTAAATTGTTTGTTAGTTGCGTTCTAACCACTCCGTGCGCAACACCCCATACTTGACTGAA
>NZ_VTYA01000083.1:0-953 GCF_013114135.1 Vibrio sp. 03-59-1 | reverse complement strand
ACTGCACTCAAGACATTATGCCATAAACACTGATGCATATCTTTGAACTGAAGCCGCCAAGCGTTGCGAATCCGTCTTAAACGCTTTGTTATATTGCCCGCACGACAGAGCCAAGTTTAGCGC
This sequence comes from Vibrio sp. 03-59-1, assembly GCF_013114135.1. Taxonomy (NCBI): domain Bacteria; kingdom Pseudomonadati; phylum Pseudomonadota; class Gammaproteobacteria; order Vibrionales; family Vibrionaceae; genus Vibrio; species Vibrio sp. 03-59-1. Next base: position 830 of record NZ_VTYA01000083.1, on the reverse strand, counting down.
CAAGGTGCTGAATTGGTTACAAATCTACTGGCTTTGAACTCGGAGTAAAATGGATTGTTCGAAACTCAATCATAGACAACTAAACGCACTTGACTAAGAAACGAAATGAGCTGAAATTAGAGCCATTCGATTAGCTAGAATGACAAAGAATTCGAACGAGAAACCTGACAGCAAAGTACGCTGAAGCCACAACTTTCAATGAAGCCCCCACGAAAAAGAAACCGCGCAAAATGAACTTGAGCCAGCGAAACTTACTAACGAGGAGACTTGCGTGACGTTGCACCTAATTAACCGATAAACATTCTACGTGCGATGGTCATTTTGATGGCAACTTTCACGAAACGAGCAGGTGTGTAGTTCAAACGCAGAACAAAGATAAACGATAAATTAACCCTTTGAATTTTATGCAATATAACGCCGCGTTAAGTGGCGAGCAACGCTACCACTGCACTCAAGACATTATGCCATAAACACTGATGCATATCTTTGAACTAAAGCCGCCAAGCGTTGTGAGTCCGTCTTAAACGCTTTGTTATATTGCCCGCACGACAGAGCCAAGTTTAGCGCCAAGGTGCTGAATTGGTTCCAAGTCTACTGGCTTTGAACTCAGAAGTAACACAGATAGTTCGAAACTCAATCATAGACAACAAAACGCACTTGGCTAAGAAACGAAATTAGGCAAATTTGAGCAATTCGATTAGCTAGAATGACAAAGAATTCGAACGGAAAACCTGACAGCAAAGTGCGCTGAAGCCACAACTTCAATGAAGTCCCCACGAAAAAGAAGCCGCGCAAAATAAACTTGAGCCAGCAAAACTTACTAATGAGGA
>NZ_VTYA01000082.1:0-972 GCF_013114135.1 Vibrio sp. 03-59-1 | reverse complement strand
GGCCAAGGCAATAGCCGCTTAAACAGGCCGTATATATGGAAGTTAACCTGCGCTTTTAATTATGCTACTGACTTGCAAAACCGGGGGAGACCATATATGTGAGCCACGCTACCACGACACTCAAATTGGACACCGTAAACACTAAACTAAACCCAAACCAAAAATGCCAAGCGTGGGGAATCACTCTTAAATTGTTTGTTATGAGTTTATTTGGGTATTTGTCGATAGTAGATACCTTATTTCACGAATAGCTTCATCCTTAGTTTCCCTTAATGCAAAGTACAAATCTGAAAGGATTTTTCCATCTGATGACTCTGAATAAATATTGATTACCAAACCTAATAATTTATCAGCTAAGATATCAAGTTGTTCAGGAAAAAGTATTCTTTTCTCGTGATAATAAGTGCGCATTTTAATTACTAAATTATGAAATTCTTCTCTTGCTTCTGGGTCTGAAACTCCGTCATTGAGCCGCCCCTCCAAAGCTAAAACAATACCGTATAGCTCAATAATGACATTGGCTTGTCGTTCAAAAATCCCACTATATGAGACTTGAATTCTTGTCCGCTCTCTTTCTAAATTATCTTTAAATGCGGCAAGTTGTAGATCAGCCTTTGCTTGCAATTGTGCTTCATGTACTTTTAAATCTCTATCAAGATATTGCTTAACTACTGATTTAAGTAAATAAGCAACTAATCCAAGCAATACGCTACTCGATGCTACAATTGTGATTACTTCCTTCATTCTTACCTCTAAAGGTTAATTCCGAGAAACTCATAACGCCCAATTAAGGTGCGACAACGCTGTAACACCCAAGCTAAACCATTGCGCCGTAAACACAAAATTCAAACCGGAGTGAAATCGACAAGCGTTGGGAGTCACTCTTAAATTGTTTGTTAGTTGCGTTACTTGCCACAAGCACTGTCCTTACAAGCACCAAGTAATGTATTAATCTAAATGATCTGGTGTATG
>NZ_VTYA01000081.1:0-973 GCF_013114135.1 Vibrio sp. 03-59-1 | reverse complement strand
GCTAGTCTCCAAATTTAGCTGTTTGACACACTAATTATGGCTCTGGCTTTAAGCTAACCCACGAAATTGGAGGCTAGCACCTCGTGGGGGTCATTATGTCTATAAGCTTCCAAGAGGAATCAAGTTGAACAACTATTTTGAATGCCCTTTTGTGGGTAAGTTATTGAAAGAACAAATTACGAACCCAAATATCATTGTGGGTGAACACAGTTACTATTCTGGTTATTATCATAATCATAGTTTCGATGATTGTGCTCGTTACTTGCTACCGGATAGAACTGATATTGATAAGTTAATTATCGGAAGTTACTGCTCAATTGGTTCTGGTGCGGTGTTTATGATGGCAGGGAATCAAGGGCATCAAAATAACTGGGTCAGTACATTTCCATTTTTCTATCAAGACAATGAAAATTTCGCGGATGCTAAAGATGGTTTTGAGCGTTCGGGTGACACGGTTATTGGTAATGATGTATGGATTGGCACTGAAGCCATGATTATGAGTGGTGTATCTGTCGGCGATGGTGCAATTATCGCAAGTCGTGCAGTCGTTACCAAAGATGTCGCTCCTTATTCAATAGTCGGCTCAAACCCAGCCAAACATATACGTTACAGGTTCACAGAGGCTGAGATATCTAAGTTGTTAGAAATGAAGTGGTGGGAATGGAGCGACGAACAAGTTAAGGGAGCTATGAGCTTAATGTGTTCTTCAAGTATCGATGGTCTTTATGATTATTGGAAAACGTTAGTACGCTTCTAACAAACAATTTAAGAGTGACTCCTAACGCTTGGCGAGTTCACTTCGATTTAAATTTTGTGTTTACGGCGCAATGGGTTAGCTCAGGTTTTATAGCGTTGTCGCACCTTAATTGGGCGTTAGTTGCTCTGTGGTGAATTAGCATTTTCGAGGTAGTAGAAATGGTTCAAACTTACGGTTCTGAAGAAACAAAAGCTTTCTGTTGTAACTGCAAAAAGG
>NZ_VTYA01000009.1:0-192772 GCF_013114135.1 Vibrio sp. 03-59-1 | reverse complement strand
TGAGTGGTGGCATTTGTTTGTAGGTGTTGTTGTTTATGGTTTCTGGTTAATGTTTTGGTCGTGGCTTGCTGCTGATATTACCAAACGCTCTTAGTGCGTATTATGTATATTATGTTAAATTGTAATTGTTGATGTGCCATCTAACTTAAACACTTCCACTATCCTTGCATCTCTGCGCTTCTCACCTTGAAATGCTATTTAACAATAACGCTATTTACCATAAAATACCTAATAACTATATATCTTAATCTTCGATTCTGAATATAGTTATTAGGAGTAACTTGTTTACTTTCTTAGTATCAAGTTTTAAAGACTTACGTCTAATTATGTTCTTGAGGTAGCTTTGCTGTTAATTGATGAAGAACTGCTTCTATGTCTGATGATCTTACAGGCTTCGTTATAAAATCATTCATACCAACTCTGAAACATTCATGTTTATCGTTTTCCATCGCGTGGGCTGTCAGCGCAATGATCGGAATGGTAATCCCTTGCGAGCGAATTACTTTCGTTGCAGCCAAGCCGTCCATCACTGGCATTGAAATGTCCATAAATACCAGATCTAAGTGTTGATGGTGCTTTTGAATATACTCGTAGGCTTCTAGCCCATTACTTGCGATTGTTACAGTGTGACCTAATCTGCTTAACAGAAGCTTTATCACCATTTGGTTTGTGTGAGTATCTTCGACTACGAGAATATTAAGACTTGGGCTCTCTATTGGTGTGTTGTTATCTTCTTGAGACTCGTCATTACACTTAGAAAGAACCGGAATTGAAATCGTGAATTTACTTCCTTTGCCCAACTTGCTTTCAACGGAGATTTTTCCATCCATCAGCTGAACCAAATGCTTAGTAATCGCTAAACCTAATCCTGTTCCACCAAATCGACGGGTAATCGAGCTGTCTGCTTGATGGAATGGGTTGAACAGGAATGGTAGTTTTTTCTGTTGAATACCAATACCTGTATCGATGACTTTTATGATGAGTTGATTATTCTCGTTGATGTTTAATGATATATCGACAGAGCCGTCAGGAGTAAACTTGATGGCATTACCTACGATGTTGAATAGGATTTGAGATAATCTAGTTGAATCAATCAAGTGTAGTTTTTTCGTATCAATAAGATTAGATGTACTAAGCTTCAACCCTTTTTTGTCTGCTATATTCTGTAATTGACTAATTACAAAAGTGACAGTGTCATTAATATTAATCCATTGTTTATTAAGAGAAAAACTGCCGGATTCAATCTTGGAAACATCAAGAATGTCACTGATAATAGCGAGGAGAAGTTCTGCGGAGGATTCCATTTGAGTTAGAATTCCTAGCTGTTGAGCATTAATTTGAGTCTGCTTCATAATATCAAGCATGCCGAGAACTGAGTTTAGTGGTGTTCTAATTTCGTGGCTCATCATTGCCAAAAACTCGGACTTGGCATTGTTTGCTTTGATCGCGTCTTGTTGAGCTTTCGTTAGAGCTCGAGTTCTTGCTTCTACTAGATTATTTAACTTTTCTTTATTCTCAATATCGATAATAGCTCGTTCTATCAATGGGCTAAATCGAATGAGTGTTTGTTTATCTTCTAAACTGAACTGCCCTTTTCTTCTTCCGATCAAAAGCAGAACGGACTGCGTAACTTCAGCATTAATACCGGTCATTAAAACAGATTTGACCTCTTCTCGAATGACACAGTTAAGAGATATAAATTCATCTAGAGTTGCGGGCTCAAATAAGATAATACACTCGCCATTAAGTACGCGAGTGAATTTTTTGTCTTTGTTCCAAGCAATATTTCTGAAAGCGGCATTTGTGGTCAGTAATGTTTCAAATGCATGAGTGTCGTTTGAACGCGATATGACAATAAAATCTTCGACATCGATGTATTTGCTTAATGCCGTTTGTAAACCTAAAAAGATTTGTTGGCGGTTGTCTGCACCACTCATGGCTGAAATAGCGTCTAGAATCGCTCTATTTTCGTCGGAAAGTCTTTTTTCCCTTTCATGACTGTGCTTGAGTTCTAAAAGCACTTCTTGCAGTTGTTCTTTATCGCAAGCGTCCATAATTACCCTGTAACTTTGTGAAATACGGCTGATGAAATCATTAGGTTACCATGCCCGTTTTCACCACCTATGAAGCGCCCTTGCTCACCAAATGTAAAAGGACAGATGAATGGCTTACCGTCTAAGGCGGTGTTTATCTGATCACAAACGGCGTCGATATCTTGCCTTAAGTGAAGCATAGGTCCGGCGCAAAAAATATTGATACCACCAAGCCTTTCCATATCTTCAAGTTTTTGATTATAAGCGGAATTAACAACTCGTGCGGCTCGGCCGATAAGATGTGTTTTGTTTCCAACCATAAGGTAAATCTTCTCACCTTCTTGGATTGAAGTAAAAAGCTCGATTCCTTGAGATGGTGTCTCCCTTATTGGATGTGATAGTTTGTAATAAGGCTGTTCGTAAATATATCCTGCGATTCTACCTAATGGGTAAATAGTGGCCTTGTCGAATAAGTAACCATCAGAAGTTAAATTGCCTAGATGATGATCTGTCCAATAATGGTAGACTTCTAAAGCGGGTTTGTGATCGATTTCTAGTAGCTCTCGACCACGGGCCTTCGTGATTGTACCTTGGTATTCGGTGGCTGAATGCCCGGCACTGAATGAGGTGAAAATTGATTGAGATGAATAGACGAGAGTGACGCTGACACCTGATTGGCAATGTGATTTTTCGTTGAAAATAGACCACTTCCCGTCAATTGTGTTATCAGCCGCACTTCCTCCAATGATTGCAACGAGTGTTCCGAATTTCTTATCAATACAAGCAATCATTCTCTCTTCATCACCTGGCGTAGCATGGAGAATGATTAAACTCGGCACTTCACCGATTCGGTCGGCACTTAACATTGCCTCATCTAATGCTTGAGCAATGGCGGAATCAATATTTTCTCTATCATCTGAGTAATGAGATAAACCTGTCCCGTAGGCGTTTATACCTAAGTCAGAGATGGCTAATATGCCGACCACCGGCCCTGAATGATAGCCTTTTTCCGTCATAATACCTTGGCAAGAACTGCAGCCTTGGATCGGTATATTCGGAAATGCTTCGACCAAATGTTGTGATAATAATTCTGAACAATACTCTTCAGTGTAGTAACAAATCAAGCTGCTGATATTTGTTGTTTTGAGTTGCTGCTTAAACTCTAAAGCGACATTTCGTTCATCTGTATTATTGGATGTCAGAGAGATAAATTGCATGATTTGTTTCACATAGTAAAGAGTAAGCGTTATACCTGTTTAACGGTATCTGAGGAGCAATATCGGTGTTATTTACAATAATACTGGTAATATTAATTTAACAGCGCTAAGTAAACAATCTCATTTTCTGACGATATTTTTAATTTAACGTTATTACTTTGCTTAGTAATGATGAGCTTTTTATCATGTTGAACAATATTCCCGGAGCCCTCGATTATTTTTGCCTTAATTGTTAAATTTTCGGGTGTATTTAGAGTGATACCTGTAGAGTGATTTGTAACCAATAAATTTGTTTCATTGATCTGAAACTCGCAAGTTTCTCCAAGTTTACATGTGATGTTTTTCTCATCTTTATAGTTAATTGTACGCCATGTGAATGCGACGATTAGAAGACTTAACATGATGATTATTTGAACTAATCTACCTTTCGTTAGCTTTTGAGCTGCCATTTTTACTCTCTCTCCTTGCAACAAACTTCAAAGTTTTTAAATAAAAGCATAAATCCAGACCACAGGTAAGGTTACTACTCTGTCATTGAATTGTTAATTCACGTATAGTGTTGCGTTGAAAATGCCTCTTTTTTTAAAATTAGTAAGTAAACATAAAGTTCTGAATAAGTACTGTTTTCTTGTCGATTGGGGGGCATTACGACATTTGTCGTGTTGGAAGTAAAGTGTAGTTAATTAGAAATTGGAAGCATGCAAATGAGCCAAGAAAAGCAGCTTGAACAAAACTACAACTATACAGTCGTTCGTCAGTTTACCTTAGTTACTATTCTCTGGGGTATTGTCGGTATGGCTGTTGGTGTTTTGATTGCCGCTCAATTAGTTTGGCCACAGCTGAACTTTGATACGCCGTGGTTGACGTATAGTCGCTTACGTCCCCTGCATACTAATGCGGTTATTTTTGCGTTCGGTACAAGTGCCCTGTTTGCAACATCATATTATGTTGTTCAGCGTACCTGTCAGACGCGTCTATTTGGGGGCCCTCTGGTTCCATTCACTTTTTGGGGATGGCAAGCCATAATTTTAGCCGCTGCAATATCTTTACCTTTGGGTTACACCTCTGGCAAAGAGTACGCAGAACTAGAATGGCCTATTGATATTGCTATAACACTTGTATGGGTTGCTTATGCCATCGTGTTCTTTGGAACATTGATAAAGCGTACAACATCACACATATACGTAGCTAACTGGTTCTTTGGAGCCTTTATCCTCACTGTCGCAGTACTTCATATTGTGAACAGCATGGCAATCCCTGTCTCTTTGGGTAAATCTTATTCGATTTATTCTGGTGCAGTAGATGCGATGATACAGTGGTGGTATGGACACAACGCCGTAGGTTTCTTACTTACAGCTGGCTTCTTAGGAATGATGTATTACTTTGTCCCTAAGCAAGCAGAACGCCCTGTTTACTCTTACCGTTTATCAATTGTTCACTTTTGGGCTTTAGTATCTCTGTATATTTGGGCTGGTCCTCACCACCTTCATTACACAGCCCTACCTGATTGGACTCAGTCTATCGGTATGGTAATGTCGCTTGTTCTGTTCGCTCCATCTTGGGGTGGTATGATCAACGGTATTATGACCCTATCTGGTGCATGGCATAAACTTCGTTACGATCCTATTCTACGTTTCTTAATCGTTTCACTCTCTTTCTACGGCATGTCGACTTTTGAAGGTCCGATGATGTCTATTAAGACAGTAAACGCATTATCACATTACACTGACTGGACAATCGGCCACGTGCATTCTGGTGCATTAGGTTGGGTTGCTATGGTTTCAATTGGTTCTGTATACCACTTGATCCCTCGCCTGTTTGGTCAAGAACGTATGTACTCTGTAAGCCTAATCAACGCTCACTTCTGGTTAGCAACAATTGGTACTGTTCTTTACATCGTAGCAATGTGGATTTCTGGTGTTATGCAAGGTTTGATGTGGCGTGCAGTTAACTCTGATGGCACATTGACTTATAGCTTTGTTGAATCAGTACAAGCGTCTTACCCATTCTACTTCGTACGTTTCTTAGGTGGATTTATCTTCCTAACTGGTATGTTCTTACTTGCATACAACGCGTACAAAACCATCACTGCACCGAAAGATAGCCTTAAAGCTATCGTTCACCCGGCATAAGGAGATTTAAGAATGAGCTCAAATTCGAATAATCGCCACGAAATAGTTGAACGTAATGTCGGTTTATTGGCAATTTTGATTGTTTTTGCAATCAGCCTAGGTGCATTGGTAGAGATCACTCCGTTGATTTTCCAGAAGCAAACGACAGAGCCTGTTGAGAACTTACGCGTATACTCTGCGCTAGAAATGGAAGGTCGTGATGTTTATATCCGTGAAGGATGTAATGTTTGTCACAGCCAAATGATTCGTCCATTCCGTTCTGAAACAGAGCGTTACGGTCATTACTCTGTTGCTGGTGAAAGTGTTTGGGAACACCCATTCTTATGGGGTTCTAAACGTACTGGCCCTGATCTTGCTCGTGTTGGTGGTCGTTACTCTGATGAGTGGCACCGTGTTCACCTGATTGATCCTCGCGAATTAGTTCCTGAATCAAACATGCCTGGTTTCCCATGGCTTGCAGAGAACGAACTAGATGGCAAACTTACGCAGCAGAAGCTTGAAATATTCCGTAATCAATTTGGTGTTCCATACACTGACGAACAGATTGCGAATGCTTCAACAGATGTTGTTGGTAAGACTGAGATGGATGCTGTTGTTGCATACTTGCAATCTCTCGGTCATGCAATGAAATAAGGTGTAATTATGGATATTATTACTTTTCAAAGCATTTGGACCGTTACCGTTTTTGTTTGTTTCATTGGTGTAGTTTGGTGGGCTTACGGTAAAAGCCGTAAATCTCGTTTCGACGAAGCCGCTAATCTTGTATTCGCTGATGAACCAAAAAAAGAACAACATCCTAACCAACAAGGAGTGACTAAGTAATGACTACATTCTGGAGTCTCTGGATCATCGTAATTACTGTCGGTACGCTTGTGGGTTGTGCTGTTATCTTGACTTGGTGCCTAAAAGATAAAATGGGTGTTGAGGATGGTGAAGACATGGGCCACGAATACGATGGTATTCGTGAACTCAATAACCCACTGCCTAAATGGTGGACTTATCTGTTCATCAGTACCTTTATCTTTGCTGCTGTTTATTTAGCGCTATATCCAGGTTTAGGTAACTTCAAAGGCTTACTAGGCTGGCAGAGTTCGGATCAACTTGTTCGCACTGTTGAAGAGTCTAAGGCGTCGATTCTTGCTTCTCAAGAGAACAAACGCCCTGTTCAATACGCTAAAGAACTTGATGATGCGGAAACCTATTTTGGTGAAGCATTTAAACGCTTAGCTTATGATGAATCAGGCAACAACCTGCGCTCTATCCCTGATATTGCAGCGGATCCTGATGCAATCAAAGTTGGCCAACGTCTGTTCCTACAAAACTGTTCACAGTGTCATGGTTCAGATGCTCGTGGTCAGAAAGGTTTCCCTAACCTAACTGATGACGCTTGGCTATACGGTGGTGAGCCTCAAGCTATTGTAACGACGGTTATGAAAGGCCGTATTGGTGCAATGCCTTCTTGGAAGGATGCTTTAGGCGAGCAAGGCGTTAAAGAAGTCGTGAGCTACACGCTAAGCCTATCGGGACGTAAAGTTAACGCTCGTGAAGCTGAGGCTGGTAAATCTCGCTTCGTCGTGTGTGCTGCTTGTCACGGTACAGATGGCAAAGGTAACCCTGCGGTTGGCGCACCTGATTTAACCGATCACGATTGGTTATTTGGTGACTCACGTGCAGACGTAACAGAAACTGTAATGAATGGACGTTCTGGCGTAATGCCAGCTTGGGACGGTATCCTAGGTAAAGACAAAGTTCAGTTAGTTTCAGCGTACGTTTGGAGCCTAAGTAATTCCGATAATAAGTAACATTTCAATAACAGCCCCTATCTAAGGGGCTGTCTTTCCTATAGTTTATAAACTTTCTTATTTTAGTCGTTGAGATCTTTTTTATGGTAAAGCCTTGGTATAAACAATTCTGGCCGTGGTTCTTGATTTCGATGCCACTTGTCGTTGTGGTATGGACCGTTATTACTGTCATCGTGTTTTCGCAAAACTCTGTTTCTTTAGTGACTGAGGATTACTATAAAAAGGGAAAAGGCATCAACATTGATTTATCAAAAATCAATGTCGCGAAAGAACTAGAGCTGAGTGCTTCTGTTTTTTCAGACGAAAATGATGTTGTTATCTCATTTAACAAGGGACAGTTAGATCACTACCCTGCGCTTACAGCAATGTTTGTTCACCGAACTTTACCTGACCGAGATTTCACTCAGTTGCTTACATCGGATGCAAATGGTGATTACCGTCTAACGCTTGATAAAGCGATGCAAGGACCTTGGTTTATCGAGCTTACTCCGCATAATGCAGAGTGGCTTGTTCAAGGTCGTGTTACTTTTCCTAGTGAGTCCCCTACAGAACTAATGAACTAAAACTATGTGCAAATCGTGTTACCACTGTGGTGAAGAAGTACCAGCCAACACGGACTTTCAAGTTGAAATTTTGGGTGAAAATAGGGAGATGTGTTGCCCTGGTTGTGAAACCGTCGCCCAAACCATTGTCGAAAGTGGACTTGAATCGTACTATCAATATCGTACTGCTCCAGCTGAAAAGGCTGATCTTGTACCGGAACAATTACGCGCCCTAATTCATTATGACAATGAAGACGTGCAGTCTGAGTTTGTTCGTAATTCAGAAAATAGTGCAGAAGTCACTCTCTCTTTAGAAGGCGTGTCTTGTGCCGCTTGTGCTTGGCTGATTGAAAAGCAGGTCTCTTCTCAAGCGGGCGTATTTTCAATTCGTGTGAATACTACAACCAACCGTGCAATTCTCGGTTGGGATAAAACTCAAACTCGATTGAGTGAACTTTTAGGTGTTATCCATCGCTTAGGATATAAAGCTGCACCTTTTGAAGCGGATAAACAAGAAGCCGCGTACCACGAGGCGATGAAGCAATACCTCTATCGTTTAGGGATTGCTGGCCTTGCAACAATGCAAGTGATGATGCTTGCCGTTGCGCTCTACTTAGAAGTCTTTGGTGATCTTGAGCCGGAGTTCAAGCATTACTTCCGTTGGGTCAGCTTAATATTCGCGACACCTGTACTCCTCTACTCTGCGCTTCCTTTCTATACCAACGCATGGCGTAGCATTCGTGCTCGAACGCTTGGTATGGATGTTCCCGTATCTATCGCGCTTATTTTTGCTTATGTCGCTAGCCTTATCGCAACGGTGACTGAGCAAGGTGAAGTATTCTTTGAATCAATTTCAATGTTCACTTTCTTCTTATTAGTGGGCAGATATTTGGAAATGCGAGCGAGACGCAAAGCTGCTGCGGCAAGTGGAAATTTACTTAAATTAATCCCTGCCATTGCAACGACGTTAGATGGAGATCAAGTACCAGTCAGAACGCTGAAACTAGGGGACCAAATACGTGTACGGCCTGGCGAACATATTCCTGCTGATGGAGTCATTTTATCTGGCCGCGTTCACATTAATGAATCCATGCTGACTGGTGAGTCACTCCCTGTTGTTAAAAAGGTTGGTTCAACCGTATTTGCTGGAACATTAAATGGTGATGAATCATTCGAACTAGAAGTGACTTCATCGAAAGCAGATTCAATGATTTCGAATATTGTTCGTCTTCAAGATGAAGCGCAGATGTCAAAACCACAAATTGCTCAAATTGCAGATGTAGTCGCGCGTTATTTTGTCGCTATTTTATTAGTTATTGCTGGCTGTACTTGGCTGTATTGGCACCAGTCTAAACCTGAAGATGCATTTTGGATCATGCTAGCAGTATTAGTGGCAACCTGCCCTTGCGCACTATCTCTTGCTACGCCAACCGCTATTACTTGTGCGACTTCTCGCATGGGTAACTTTGGTATCCTTCTACGTAAAGGTCATGTGTTTGAAACTTTGTGTAAAGTGAATCATTTAGTGATTGATAAAACAGGTACTTTGACTAAAGGTGACGTTGTCATAAGTAAAGTCGACGTTCTTGCTGAGATTGATGAAGCATCCTGCTTGTCTCTTGCTGCTGCTCTTGAAAGCCATGCTAACCACCCGATAGCCAAAGCATTTAGAGAATATAGCGACAATGAGGTTTCGCTCTCTGATGTGAATAATATTATCGGCTCTGGGATTATTGGTCATTATAACGGTTCAGAATTGAAAATTGGTAGTGCCCTATTTGTATTGAACAAACAGCAAACCGTGCAAAGTAACTGTGTTTACCTTTCAATGAATGGAAAGCATATAGCAACTTTTCATTACAGTGATCCTATTCGTAAAGAGAGTGCAAACTTCATTAAGAAATTTGCGCAAGCAGGAATCAAGACCACGTTGTTGACTGGCGATTCGTATGCCAATGCTAAGTTAGTCGCCGATGAAATTGGTATTAATGAAGTGATTAGTGATGCGAAACCAGAAGATAAGCTTAGTTTTTTAAATCACCTCAATGATGGGCAAATCACCATGATGGTTGGTGATGGTATCAACGATGCACCAACACTTGCTGGTGCTCACCTGTCTGTCGCGATGGGTGGCGGTACAGATGTAGCTAAAGCTTCTGCTGATATGGTTCTTCTTGGAGATCGTCTTGACCGATTACTTGAGGCTCGAACTCTGGCACTTAAAACACGTAAGATAATTCGCGAAAACTTAGCTTGGTCTTTAGGTTACAACCTGCTAATTTTGCCTCTCGCGGTTTCAGGACTTGTTGCGCCATATATTGCCGTTGTTGGTATGTCGGCAAGTTCTATTATCGTAGTCTCCAACTCACTTCGATTACTTAAAGACCAAGGTAAATAAGATGGAAAGCCTTTATATTCTTATCCCCATAGCCATCGTTTTGGTTTGTATCGCCGTTGCTATTTTTCTTTGGGCGGTGAAAAGCGAACAATTCGAAGACTTAGAGCGTCAGGGGCACAGTATTTTATTTGACGAAGATTTACCAAAAAAGAAAGAGAAATCGAAAAACCTAGAAGAAGTAGCGTCAAACCATCCAGAATCAGGAGATAAAAATGGCGCCTGATTGGCTTGCTGCTTTTGCTATCGGTTTGATTGGTGCTGGTCATTGTATGGGGATGTGCGGTGGTATAGCTTCCATGCTGTCGATATCCAGTAATAATTCTTCACATCGATTCACAATTCCCATTTTTTATAATATTGGCCGTTTGCTCAGTTACACCCTAATCGGAGCTCTAATTGGCGGGACGGTATCTAGCCTAACCAATTTAACGGATATCAATCATGGGCTAGTTTGGTTAAGATTTTTAGCCGCGATTTTCATGATTTTGTTGGCCTTTTATATTGGTCGTTGGTGGCATGGGCTATTGGTGATTGAGAAGTTGGGCCAAAAGTTATGGAAATTCATCTCCCCTGCAGGTAAGTCATTGTTGCCATTGAAGTCTTCGATGCATGCATTGCCATTTGGCTTTATATGGGGTTGGTTACCTTGTGGGCTGGTTTATTCAACTCTTACTTGGTCTGCGGTGTCTGGAAGTGCCCTTGATGGCGCTATCATCATGCTCTCTTTTGGACTGGGTACTTTACCTGCGATGTTGCTCGTCGGTATTGGGGCGTCTTACCTTAAAACTATTCAGCAATCCCCTACTTTCCGCAATGTTGGTGCCTTAATGATCCTAGCTTACGGGCTGTATACTGCTATTAATACTATCAATATCCTCGCGTTTACCGTATGACAGAACGCTGAAAAGTGCCTTTTTTGCTACCCTTTGGTAGTAATGGATGCTAAAATATTGACGTATATCAAATAGTGAAAGGTTATTATGATTTCTGAAAAACCTGCGACGAAACGTATTCAGTCTGGTGGATGTGCAATTCACTGTCAGGATTGCAGTATTAGTCAGCTGTGTATTCCGTTTACACTGAATGAATCAGAACTTGATCAACTTGATCAAATTATTGAACGCAAGAAACCAATTCAGAAAAGCCAAGAGCTTTTTAAAGCTGGGGATGAGCTTAAATCGTTGTACGCAATACGCTCGGGTACAATCAAAAGCTATACGATAACTGAGCAAGGTGATGAACAAATCACTGCTTTTCATTTAGCTGGCGATTTGGTCGGTTTCGACGCAATCACTGATGATGCGCACCCAAGTTTTGCTCAAGCTCTAGAAACATCGATGGTTTGTGAAATTCCATACGAAATTCTAGATGATCTATCAGGTAAAATGCCTAAGTTACGCCAACAGATCATGCGACTCATGAGTAACGAGATTAAAGGTGATCAAGAAATGATTTTGCTTCTTTCTAAAAAGAATGCAGAAGAACGTCTTGCCGCTTTCCTTTACAATCTTTCTACTCGTTTCTCTCAACGTGGCTTTAGCCCACGAGAGTTTCGCTTAACAATGACTCGAGGTGATATTGGTAACTACCTTGGCTTGACCGTTGAAACAATTAGCCGCCTGCTTGGACGCTTCCAAAAGTCGGATATTTTAAGTGTTAAAGGTAAGTACATTACGATCATCGATCATGATGCTTTGATGGAACTTGCTGGTGTTTCAAAAGAGTAACAGCCAATTCTATGATGTAGCTCGAAGATGAGCTACATCAATTTTCTCACCAAATTCCCTCTGTTTTCCTAATAATCTCGTAAGAACTACGCTACAGTAACCATATGGTTCTACTCCAATTAGTGGGAGTTTCTATGAGTATTTACAATAAAATCTTAGTTGTTGCTGACATTAATCATGATGCGCAGCCTGCCCTTGCCAGAGCGATGCAGCTTGCTCGGAAAAGTAAGTCCAAAAGTCATGTTCAGTTCTTTCTGTCTATTTATGATTTTTCATATGAGATGACATCAATGCTTTCGGTTGATGAGCGTGATGCAATGCGACGTGGCGTGATCCATCAACGTGAACAGTGGATGACAAAAGTTGCTGCGCAATATATTGATGACTCAATAGAGTTTTCCGTCAAAGTGGTTTGGCACAATCGACCTTATGAAGCCATTATTGCGGAAGTGTTCGGTGGTGGTCATGACATTTTGATTAAAGGGACGCGTAAGCACGATATTCTAGAATCTGTTATTTTCACCCCAACTGATTGGCACTTATTGCGCAAAGCGCCTTGCCCTGTCTTGCTGATTAAAAACTCTGATTGGCCTGACAATCCCAATATTCTGGCGTCCGTTCATGTAGGGTCAGAGAATGATACCCACCTTGATCTCAATGATTGCATGGTTGAGCAGGTCAAAAATTTGAGTGAGCGATTGGGCGCTACACCTTATTTAGTGAATGCCTACCCTGTGACACCGGCGAACATCACTATCGAGTTGCCTGAATTCGATCCTGCAACCTACACCGATGCTGTGCGTGGGCATCACTTAACATCGATGAAAGCCTTAAGACAGAAGCATGGCATTGACGAAGAGTTCACCGTTGTAGAGCAAGGGTTACCTGAAGACATCATTCCTGAAACGGCGAGTAAATTGAATGCCGCAATGGTTATTTTAGGAACAACGGGAAGAACGGGACTCTCTGCTGTATTTATTGGAAACACCGCAGAGCATGTGATCGATAAGATAAATTGTGATGTTCTTGCGTTAAAACCAAAAGGTTATGTTAGCCCTTTAGATCCTAGCCAAACCGCGTAATTAGGATTGGATTTCTCGCAAGACTGACTGTTTTTCAGTATAAATAAAAAGCCCCAGCTTGATTTTAAGTTGGGGCTTTTTTGTAGCGCTTTATTCAGCTTGTTCGTCTAAGGGCTAAAGTTTATAGCGCCTACTAGAGAACGCTAGATATTAGCAACATTGATATACATAGATTCATCAATATTCGTTGAAGAAATGGTCTCTTCATTGAATAGGTACTCTGGTTTTTCAGTGCTACGATCAAGAGGTAAATTCACAAAATCGAACAGCTCTTTATCCGCTAGCTGGCTTGGGCTAATGTTTTGTAGAGATTTGAAAATCTGATTAATTCGGCCAGGTGTCTTCTTATCCCAATCAATAAGCATCGCTTTAATGCTTTGACGTTGAAGATTTTCTTGTGAGCCACAAAGGTTGCAAGGAATAATCGGAAACTGTTGGTGCTCTGCGTACTGAATTAAGTCTTTTTCTCGGCAGTAGGTCAAAGGGCGAATAACAACGTTACGACCATCATCTGAACGAAGCTTAGGTGGCATCGCTTTTAAACGAGCACCATGGAACATGTTTAAGAACATAGTTTCAACGATGTCATCTAGATGGTGACCTAATGCAATTTTAGTCGCGCCAATTTTCTCTGCAAATGAATAAAGAGTACCACGACGTAAACGAGAACAAAGTCCACATGTCGTTTTGCCTTCTTCAATTTTCTCTTTTACAACGGAGTAAGTATCTTTGTCGACAATATAGTAATCAATACCAAGACTCTCGAAATATTCAGGCAAAACATGCTCAGGGAAGCCTGGCTGTTTTTGGTCTAAATTCACCGCAACAACGTTAAACTTCACTGGAGCTGCTTTTTGAAGTCTTAGCAAAATATCCAACATCGCAAATGAATCTTTACCACCACTAATGCATGCCATTACAACGTCATTTTCTTCAATCATATTGTAGTCGATGATCGCATTACCTACATTACGGCGTAAACGCTTCTCAAGTTTGTTAAATTCTACGTTATCTTTTTGGCTATCTGTTTGATTCATTGCGAGTTCTCATACCATCGATAAGATCGACGTTGATGTTATGTTGGATTCAATTTAGGGCGGCGATTATACGGAGTTTTAATGAATCATGGAATACTCAGATCAACAAAACTGAAGTTAACAACTTGAGTGGCGGAAGTAAGATGAAATTATCAGGACGTTTAAATATGCGAGGAGATAGGTTATTACTTTATTTAACCGGGCCTTTAACCTGACCCGGCTAGTGCTGCTTTATCTTTGCACTGCTGTCTTTGTACTGTCTTATTCTTGTGTTGCTGAGGGTAAATAAGGAAGCACACGCAAGGTCTCTTGAGGCAAAGTCAAATAGCCATCTTGTGGGATATCATTCAACGTAATAGCCGCTTTTCCGTTTTCAATAGGAATCACTTTTCCATTTGATACGTTGATATGACCATTAATGTTGTTTGAGAATTCAAGTGTTAACCCTTGAACTTCCGGCGTAAACCAACTGGCAAACATGCCGCCTAAGTCTTCAAGCATCACTTGCATTTGAGGTAATAATTGTTCAACTTGCGCGTAATTAACTCGGCCTTCTAGCGGTTTCTTAGTCATCACAACCAATGAATAATCGCACTGAACACTTTCCTCTGTCTGTACGAAAACTAATGGATTAGCTGATTTCAAGTTCATATCAAAAGGGATCGGTATTTCATTCGAACTTGGAATGACGAACTCTTCATAATGCTCTTCTTTCTCCATCCAAGCTTTGTCAATCGTACAGATTTTCTTTGTATCAGCATCAACAAAGAACACTCCGACTTTAACATCGTCATGCCCCTCTTTATTATTATTCTTTATTTGGCTATAAAGCTTTGAATAAGTAAACATGTACTCTTGAGCGTGAGCGGTACTGACAGATATTCCAAGAAACAATCCAATTAGTGCGAGCGGTAATTTTTTCATTATTATTCAATTCTTATAAAATTAAAGGCTGTAAGTCAAAGCAACAAGTAAGTCTATCATTGAAGAGTTACTTCTATTGTGACCAAAACGATTTGTTGTGACGGATCATCGCTTGTAAATCATCAACATAACTTTGGCCTCTTTCCGAGTATTTAAGTAAACCATTAGTCAGTGCGGTTGCTGTTTGCTCCGAAAGTAAGTTCTCTCCTTTTTCCAAACGATCTGCGCGTATTATACGTAACTCTTTATAAGCTGCATTTCGATTCACATTCATAAAGTATCGGTGAATAGACTCTTGTACCGAGCTGAACTTTGCTACTTCGTGCGTCGCCTCTCCTGAGCGTTTTAAAGGCACAACGCCACAACCTTTTGTGTAACACCATTGTCCAAAGAAGTTGTTTGCGCTAGTGGCGAAACGAGAGGTTCCCCATGCCGACTCATTAGCTGCTTGCGTTAATACTAATGCTTCAGGAAGAACGTTGACTCTATGTAGCATCTCATCTAACCATTTTTGATTGACGCTGGATTCAGTGACAGGGTAACTATATAGTTTCCCTAAACGTTGAGCGTAATCAAGTTGTTCAGAATCTACCTCACCTTCTGCAACGCTTTTTTCTAAGGTTGTCAAAAAAGTACGTTCTTTTTCAATGCGACTATTTTCGAGCATGACACCAGGTCGCATAAAATCAAAAAACGCCTCTTTCTTCTCTTTAGCATTGCTCAATGCTGCGAAATCCGGGAGCCCTGACGGAAGATACGATAATGAAATATCACTTTTTGAGTTTTTGTTTGCTCTCTCTGCTTGAGCTTTTTGTTCCTCGACTTCAACTCTATTTTGTTGGGCGATAAACAGGCTACAACCTGCAATAAGGCTAACGGCAGCCAAGCCAATTTTTTTACGCATTAAACACCTGAGGGTCGTTGTCGTTATCATCGTCGTTTTTGTTCGGTCGATCTGAAGCGACTATTTTTAGCTTAATACCAAACATTTCACGATAAATAATGCCTTTAACGTGGAAAAAGAAAGGAAGAACGAAGATCAATCCAATGCCATAAAACATTGCTGCAATGACAAACATCATCATCACTACCGTGTAAAGCGCGGTAACTTGCAGGATTTTTTTATTCACTGCGCGTAGAGAAAGCAACAAAGACTGCATCGGAGAAACACGTTTCTCACAAATCAACAGGATAGAGTTACTAAATGCAATGGATAAGTACATTGAAAGAAATGGGATAATCATTCCTGCGACACCTTGCAACATCAGGCTAAACAGTGTTGCTAGAATCACTGGAATTGTAAATTGTAAGCCTTTGGATATATGGCGAGGCTTAGTTTGTAAGCCAGCAATATGACTCATTGCCATTAGACTGACCCCCGCATAAATCGGGGCGCTGACCACTTCGTAGCTAAAGTTAGCCACAAAAATAGACTCGACAATCGCCGCATTAAATAATTCCGGGTTCTGAATGGCATCCAATATCATGCCTGGTTCGCCTAGTTGCAGTTTTAACGCGATATAAAAAATACCGATCTGTACTAACAGTAGAATAATTATCGCTGGTGAAAATGAGAGAAAGTGTCTGATTGTGTATTTCCATGCCTCTTGAAGCACCGCTCCCACATTCAAATCATACTTACCTGAAAGCGCGCGTTCTACATTACCGCCTAAATTGAAATCTTCTTCGATATCGTTGTTCATATCTTTTCCTAGGTTGGTCTTCTTGTGAAGCTACCTAACTTGTTGATAAAAATTAGTACCATTATACGCAAATGTTACTAACACTAAAATCAGAACGCTATGATGCGCTTGATTTATTGTCTATTTGTTCGATAATTAGCCACTAATATGGTTTGAAACCTTAATTGAATCAGTATGGTAAGTAATATTTACTTTTACCTGCAAAAAATTTTGTGTTTCAAGATAAGAAAATGCTTTGAATTCACACTTTTGGTGATTATGATGCGCGCCTCAAAGTGTATAGCAATCGGTCATAGATTTTGACCAAGGTGGAGATAGAGATACGTTGAACGCCAAACAAACAGTAGATAAACCAGTTATTCAATTAACGGGTATTAGCAAAAGTTTTGATGATAAAGAGATCATCGGAAATCTTAGTTTAAACGTCAATCATGGTGAGTTTCTTACCATATTGGGTCCTTCTGGTTGTGGAAAAACAACCGTGTTGAGGATGATTGCAGGGTTCGAAACTGCTGATACAGGAACTATTTTGTTAGAAGATCAGGATGTTACTGATGTTCCTGCTGAGCAAAGGCACGTTAATACTGTATTCCAAAGCTATGCCCTTTTTCCGCATATGACTGTATTTGAAAACGTGGCTTTCGGGTTACGTATGCAAAAAGTCGCTAAGGATGATATCGAACCACGTGTGATGGAATCATTACGAATGGTGCGTTTAGACAGTATGGCTCAACGTAAACCTCATCAACTGTCTGGTGGACAACAGCAGCGTGTCGCGATTGCGCGTGCTGTGGTGAACAAGCCAAAGGTTCTTTTATTAGATGAGTCTCTTTCTGCATTAGATTACAAATTGCGTAAACAGATGCAAATTGAGTTAAAGCAGTTGCAACGTAAACTTGGTATCACATTTATTTTTGTCACTCACGATCAAGAAGAAGCGCTATCTATGTCTGATCGTATCATTGTTATGCGTGATGGCGTGATAGAGCAAGATGGCACACCTCGTGAAATTTACGAAGAGCCTAAGAACCTATTTGTTGCTCGCTTCATTGGTGAGATTAATGTCTTCAATGCCACCACAGTTAAGCGTGTTGATGAAAAGAGAATATTAGCGAATATCGAAGGCACTGAAGCCGTTGTTTATCATGACTTAGCGGTTAATGAGGGTGATAAACTGCAAGTATTACTTCGCCCTGAAGATTTGCGTCTCGAAGAGATAAAAGAGAACGAGCAGCGCGGCATTGTCGGTCATGTTCGAGATCGAACATATAAAGGTATGACTTTAGATTCGGTTGTTGAATTAGAATCAGGTATGCGTGTCATGGTTAGCGAATTCTTCAATGAAGATGATCCAGATGTGGATCACTCATTAGGTCAAAAAGTTGCCGTTACTTGGGTTGAAAGCTGGGAAGTGGTATTAAGCGATGATGAGCAAGACATTTAATCTTCAAAAAATAATCATCACTGTAATCGTTAGTTGGTTAGTTCTGTTCGTCATGATCCCTAACATAATGATTATTGGAACGAGTTTTTTAACCCGCGATGAAGCTAATCTTATCGAGATGACATTCACCTTCGATAACTATTTGCGTTTAATGGATCCGCTATATATTAAAGTGCTATGGCATTCCTTTTATATGGCTATCGTTGCGACGTTGTTGTGTCTTTTCATAGGTTATCCATTTGCTTATATTGTGGCAAAAATGCCCGCAAAATGGCGACCAATTATGTTGTTTTTAGTGATTGTTCCCTTTTGGACAAACTCACTGATTCGTACTTACGGTTTGAAAATCGTTCTTGGTACACAAGGCATCTTAAATAAAAGCCTTATTGCCATGGACATCATAGAGAAGCCAATTCGTCTTATGTATACAGAGACAGCGGTCATGATAGGTTTAGTTTATATTCTACTGCCTTTTATGATTTTACCGCTCTACTCTGCGATTGAAAAATTGGACAATACATACATCGAAGCAGCAAAAGATCTTGGTGCTAACAAGCTTCAAACCTTGATTAAAGTCGTTTTGCCATTAACGATGCCGGGAATCATCGGTGGGTGTCTTTTGGTTCTGCTTCCAGCATTAGGCATGTTCTATATTGCCGATTTATTAGGCGGAGCGAAAAACTTACTGATCGGTAACGTAATCAAGAGTCAAGTATTGAATGCAAGAGACTGGCCATTCGGTGCTGCGACGAGTATTGCCCTTACCGCAGCGATGGCGGTGATGTTATATGCTTATAATCGTGCAGGTAAAATGATGAACAGAAATGTGGAGCTTGACTAATGGGACGCTCAATTAGATTCAGTTTCATGGCACTGGTTTATGCTTTCTTGTATTTGCCAATTATTGTGCTCATTGCTAATTCATTTAATGCCAACAAGTTTGGGATGAAATGGGGAGGCTTTACGACAAAGTGGTACGAAGCTTTAGTTAATAACGATAGTTTAATGCAAGCCGCATGGCACTCGCTTAATATTGCGATTTTTTCTGCCACCGCTGCAACCATTATTGGTAGCCTCACAGCCGTTGCACTATTTCGCTATCGGTTTAGAGGAAAAGGTGCCGTGAATACCATGCTATTTATCGTAATGATGTCGCCAGATATTGTGATGGCTATTTCATTACTGGCTCTGTTTTTGGTTATGGGTGTTCAGCTTGGGTTCTTTACTCTGTTGGTTGCTCATATCACATTCTGCCTGCCCTTCGTTGTAGTAACGGTTTATAGTCGTCTTAATGGATTTGACGTGAAGATGCTAGAAGCAGCAAAAGACCTTGGTGCGAGCGAATGGACAATCCTTAAACAGATAATATTGCCATTAGCGAAACCAGCGGTTGCTGCGGGCTGGCTATTGAGTTTTACGCTCTCATTGGACGATGTGATTATCAGCTCTTTCGTTACTGGGCCTACATATGAAATTCTACCATTGAAAATATACTCAATGGTTAAAGTTGGTATTTCCCCAGAGGTGAATGCTTTAGCGACCGTAATGCTAATCGTCTCGCTGACTTTGGTCGTGAGCTCACAGCTCCTTGCTCGTGAAAAGATCAAGTAATTGCAGACAAGCATTAACGGCAGTATTTAAGTTTTAAACCAAACAGAATGGCAATTGTCATTCTGTTTTTTTATCTATCACCTACTCTATCTGTAGGTATTTTTGGAGTTACACTCAATGAAAAAATGGGCTACTTTATTTGCTAGTAGTGCATGTGCGCTTTCTATGTTCATCGGAACAGCATCTGCGGACGAAAACCAAGAGCTAGTATTTATGAATTGGGGACCGTACATTAACGGTGCCCTATTGGAGCAATTCACCAAAGAGACTGGCATTAAAGTTATCTATTCAACTTATGAATCGAATGAAACCTTATATGCAAAGCTGAAGACGCATAATAAAGGGTATGATCTGGTGGTGCCATCAACCTATTTCGTCGCAAAAATGCGCGATGAAGGTATGCTACAAAAAATAGATAGAACCAAACTGAGTAATTTCAATAAGCTTGATACTAACTATCTCGATAAGCCATTTGATCCAAACAACGATTACTCTATACCACATGTGGTTGCAATTACTGGTTTGGCGGTGAATACCGATATGTATAATCCTGATGATTTCACTAGTTGGGGAGATTTGTGGAACCCTGACTTAGAAGGTCAACTGATGATGATGGATGACACTCGCGAGGTTTTCCATATTGCCCTTCGTAAATTGGGCTATTCAGGTAACAGCACAAACGAAAAGCAAATCGACGAAGCGTATGAGGAGTTGAGAAAATTGATGCCGAACGTGCTCGTTTTCAATTCTGATAACCCTGGAGCACCGTATATGTTAGGTGACGTAGGTGTAGGCATGTTATGGAATGGCTCGGCGGCAGCGGCACAAGCTGAGGGATTACCGTTAAAGCTGATCTTCCCTGAAGAAGGTGGGATTGGTTGGGTTGACAACTTTGCCATAAGTTCTGGGGCTAAGAATGCAGAAGCGGCACATAAGATGATTGATTTCCTGCTTAGAGCTGACATAGCAGAACAAATCTCTCGTGATACCGGTTACTTAACTGCGGTTGCAGAATCGAATGAGAAATTCAAAGGCATTTCCGCTCTATTCCCTTCGCAAGACGATCTCGATAGAGTTGAGTGGCAAGATTCAGTTGGTGATAAAACCATCAAATATGAAGAATACTTCTTGAAACTGAAAGCTGGCCAATAATTCAAACTGTATTTATTTTAAAATAGGTGGCTTATGCTGCCTATTTTTCGTTTGGGCTGATATACTTTGTCGCGATAAATAATTTCCATTCATTGCCCTTATGGGCTCTCTAACAATACGAACGGATTAGTAATGAAAAGTAAACTGTACGTTGGTGCATTATGCGCTGCAACTCTGCTCTCTACCCCTTCATTCGCGGCTGACCAAGAGCTTTATTTCTATAATTGGTCTGAATACATTCCAGCTGAAGTGCTTGAAGATTTCAGTAAAGAAACGGGCATCAAAGTCATTTACTCGACATACGAATCGAATGAAAGCATGTATGCGAAGTTAAAGACTCAAGGCACAGGTTACGATCTAGTCGTACCTTCAACTTACTTTGTCTCTAAAATGCGCAAAGAGAGCATGCTTCAAGAGATTGATAAGACCAAACTATCTCATTTTGACGATCTTGATAAAAACTATTTAGATAAGCCTTTCGACCCAGCGAACAATTTCTCTATCCCTTATATTTGGGGCGCGACAGGCATTGGTATCAACTCTGATATGCTAGATGGTGCTTCCGTTAAAAACTGGGGCGATTTTTGGGATGATCAGTGGGAAGGTCAACTAATGATGATGGATGACTCACGTGAAGTCTTCCATATTGCTCTTAGTAAATTAGGTTACTCACCTAACACAACTAACCCAGACGAGATCAAAGCGGCGTACGAAGAGCTACGCAAATTGATGCCAAACGTGTTGGTTTTCAACTCTGATTTCCCTGCAAACCCATATTTAGCGGGCGAAGTATCACTTGGTATGTTGTGGAATGGCTCTGCTTACATGGCTCGCCAAGAAGGCGCTTCTATTGATATGATTTGGCCAGAGAAAGGCACAATCTTCTGGATGGATAGCTTAGCGATTCCTGCTGGCGCAAAAAATGTAGACGCGGCACATAAGATGATTAACTTCTTACTGCGCCCTGAAAATGCAGCGAAAATTGCACTTGAGATTGGTTACCCAACGCCAGTTAAAACTGCTTACCCACTACTACCAAAAGAGTTTGCTGAAGATAAAAACATCTTCCCACCTCAATCAGTTATGGATTCTGGTGTATGGCAAGATGAAGTTGGCGCAGCAAGTGCTATCTATGATGAATACTTCCAAAGATTAAAAGTAGACAACTAAGTCTTCAACTAGTCTCAGGCTTTAACTAATGATAAATATCTTTAGTTAATATAAAAAATAAAGCGGCGTTGGCCGCTTTATTTATATCTGAGCATTATTATTTGTTAGGCGCTTAATTCCGTGTCATCGCCCATGAGCAGCAACTCTTCGACCAGTTTAGGTACTTCCAGACCCGCTTTACCATATCGCTTCTCTTCAAACTCACTCTCAACGGCACTCGGCTCTAAGTTGATTTCGATGGTATGTGCGCCATGCATTTTTGCATCATGTACAAATCCAGCGGCAGGATAAACCACACCAGACGTGCCAATTGAGACAAACAGATCCGCTTCTTCTAAGGCTGAGTATATATCGCCCATTCGCAGTGGCATCTCACCAAACCAAACAATATGTGGTCGCATTTGAGCCGGGATTTGACAGCAATGGCATAGCTCACCAGTTAGAATATCTTCCGAATGCTCTAACACCTGGTTAGATTCACTGCATCGCGCTTTTAATAGCTCACCGTGCATATGAATGACATTCTTGCTGCCGCCTCGCTCGTGAAGATTGTCAATGTTTTGAGTAATGATGGTGACTTTGCCATCCAGTTCAGATTCAAGCTTGCCAAGAGCATGATGCGCTGGATTTGGTTTTATAATGTCAGATTGGAGTTTAGCCCGTCGTTGATTATAGAATTCCTGAACTAAGTCCGGATTACGTTCGAAACCTTCAGGGGTGGCAACATCTTCAATACGGTGATTTTCCCATAAGCCATCTTGAGCTCGGAAAGTTTGGATCCCCGACTCAGCTGAGATCCCAGCACCAGTTAGAATGACAATATTTTTATATGGAAAGTTCATGGGATATCCTTATATACATTATTCGATCCTTTTATCAGCTTAGCACTGTTCAAAAATCAACAATAGTTATAAGGATTAGACAATAGTCTTAGAATACAAGCTAATAAGTTAAAATGTGAAACAGGTAGCAAGCTCAATGTTCGAGATGAGATACCCAATGACAAAGAGCGACCGAAAGCCGCTCTTTAGTGTTAACTATTTCTGTTCTAGACAATTAATCTTCATTAATTGATGAAATCTTATGAATCGCAAGATCGGCGCCATTAAATTCATCCTCTTCTGACAATCGCAGTCCTGTCATTTTATCTAAAGCACCGTAGACGATAAAAGCACCTCCAAATGCAACGATAATACCGAATCCTGTCCCAAGCAGTTGAACGGTAAAGCTTACACCACCAAGCCCCCCGAGAGCTTGTTGACCGAAAATACCCGCAGCGATACCACCCCAAGCTCCGCATACACCATGAAGTGGCCATACACCGAGTACATCGTCAATTTTGGTTCTGTTTTGTAAGAAGGTAAACAAGTAGACAAATAGAGTTCCGGCAATTGCACCCGTTATTAACGCGCCGAGAGGATGCATCAAATCCGATCCTGCACATACTGCGACTAAACCAGCCAAGGGACCATTATGGATAAACCCTGGGTCATTTTTCCCAGCAATTAACGCAGCAAGAATGCCACCTACCATTGCCATCAATGAGTTCATTGCGACCAGTCCACTAATACCATTTAAGGTTTGTGCCGACATGACATTGAATCCAAACCAACCCACGCACAATATCCAAGCTCCCAATGCTAAGAATGGGATATTGGATGGCGCAAAGTTGGTGTGTTTTCCTGCTCTTACACGCCCTTTTCGCATCCCTAGGAAAAGGACTGCGACTAAAGCAATCCAGCCCCCTACACCATGTACGACAACTGAGCCTGCAAAATCATGAAAACTTGAACCGAATGTCACTTCAAACCAGTTTTGGATACCAAAGTTACCATTCCAAATGATGCCTTCAAACAATGGATAAACCAGTCCAACAGTAAAGAAAGTGGCAATCAGTATTGGGTAGAATCGAGCCCGCTCCGCGATACCTCCAGAAACAATCGCAGGAATGGCGGCAGCAAAGGTTAATAGGAAAAAGAACTTAACTAATTCATAGCCATTACCTTGGGATAACGTCTCAGCATCGGCAAAAAAGTGTCCACCGTAGGCAACCCAGTAACCAATAAAGAAATACGCGATAGCGGAAACTCCAAAATCAGCTAAAATTTTTACTAAGGCATTCACTTGGTTCTTTTTACGTACCGTACCCACTTCCAAAAATGCAAATCCAGCGTGCATTAAGAACACCATTATTGCCCCCAAAAGCAAAAAAAGCGTGTCTGAGCTTTGAGTCAAGGTTTGAACGGCTCCATGCACTTGACTTACGGTTTGGCTCATTATTATCTCTCCATTTTTTATATTGCACTAATCCTGTGCTTTTTGTTGCTCATTCACCAAAACAGTGAATTTCTATAATGCATGGAGTTCAGCAAAATGTGTTCCAGTTAGCCCTCATATCCTATATAAATTAAAACTTGTTTATATTTAATGGGTTAAACGATTTGTTAGAGTGTCTCATCGTATAGCAAATGGATAAAATAAAGGATAATGCACTATTTTGGTGATGTTGCCCTAAAACAAGGCGTATCAATTTACGCCGATAGAAAAACAACTGGCATGAGCGATCATCGTCAGAGCGGTAATTACTATGTGATGGTTTTTATCTGATGGACTTTTTCTATTAACTAGGTGTAAATCGAAGGTCTAAGAGGTAGTTTCAGGTTGAGTGATAAGCTGCCTGTTTATATACACAGTATCTCAATATTTGTAAATCTGAGTTTGGAAATATGAATATTGAAATAAAGAGCGGCGATACCGCTCTTGAAATTTATAAGTTTGGCCCTGTCGAAGGGGCATGCGAAATGCCTTGTTGCAGTTGTCTCATCCCTTGTATTAAGCGATAAATCCACACCACAATTGCCATTGCAGCGAATCCAGCGCCAATGTAAGGAATAACGTAAGCAATCGAATCAATCCAAGTCGCTTGATACCAGTAGTCATTCATTCCAGCTAACACACCGTTCGATGTCGCAACAGTAACGACTAAAACAACAAAAAATGTTAGAAAAAGAAAAAAGCTACGGATCAGCCCATAGTAATGGGAATTCACCATGTCACCATCTTCGTTTTTATCAAGTCGGTAGCCCGCGTAAACGATGGCTATAATGCCTGATATGAGAAACGTAAATGGGGTTAAAAGGCTGGCTATATAGGCAAACCAGATGCCATTTTTGTTGGTTGCGTTCATGGAACTATTTACTCTCTGAACTAGTTAACGTTATGTAAGCTTGATTCAAGTATCGTTTTATCAACCAAGATGACTAAGCCACCTTGGTTGATGTTACTGATAAAAGAGATCTGCTAATCACCCTTCTCTGAGTGTTGAGCCGACTTTACCTCTTCATACCAAAGATCATGGTGCTCTTTGGCCCACGTTTCATCGACTTCACCAGTAACCATACCTTCTAGTGCGCCTTCCATGCCAAATAAACCGATATAGATATGGAAGATGAAACCACAAATCAAGATCAGTGCAGAGAACATATGAACCAGATTCGATAGCTCCATATCTCGGCGAGTTTGGTCAAAAATTGGGAAGTCGAGCACTAGGCCACTGACCGCCGCAACTGCACCAAATACGATCAACAACCAATAGATCGCTTTTTCACCACCATTGGAGAACCCTGCTGATGGATGGGTTCCTTTATGTTTCCCTACCATACCGCCCATCTTCATAAACCAAGATATATCTGTTTTGTTAAATAGCGACTTACGCCACCATTTCAATAAGATACAAGTCAGTAGAATGAAGAACAGTGGTCCTACATAGTTATGATACTGCTTAGCGAGATAGATGATATATCCCCACCAATCGGTTGGGATATAGGGTTTTAGGAAATGTTTTCCGTAAACCAACATCAAGCCACTAAAAGCCAACGTTAAGAAAGTAAACGCCATACTCCAGTGCAAAGCACGATCTAAACGAGACCAACGTTTAATTTTCTTACCTGTTCTCGGTGCGCTCAGCATTAGCGGCCCTACGGCAATGTAAGCCAAGACGACCATCGCGATACTACCAAAAATAGCGATTGCACCAGCAGGTGACATCCACTTCTCTTTTAATAAGAACCATGTTTGTCCCGGGGTACTGATAAGCATGCCATGCTCAGGAAATTGAGAGGTGGTATACCCGACTTCTCCATCTTTAACTTGACGCCAAAAATCTGCTCCCGCTAACTGAGTCATCTCTTTCTCAGCAGAAGATGCACTCTGCTCTTGTGCCGACGTAGGAAAACTAAACGCGAGTAGGAATGCTGCCAATAAAGGCAGCATCACGAGAGTCGCACGTTTAAGACGTTGAAACATAACTCTCTCCGTCATCATTAGCTCTTAGTCGCATCAAAAGAAAGATCTTCGCCGTTTGTCCAGCCTGCGCCTTTCGCTCCGCGCTCAACTACACGTTGACGGAAAATCTCAGATACTTTCTCAGCATCACCCGCAATCAAAGCTTTCGTTGAACAGAGTGACGCGCACATTGGCAGTTTGCCTTCAGCGATACGGTTTGCACCGTACTTTTTGCGCTCTTCTTCAGAACCCGCTTCCGTTTCAGGACCGCCAGCACAGAAAGTACATTTATCCATTTTTCCACGCTCACCAAAAGCAGACTGCTTAGGAAATTGTGGTGCACCAAACGGGCAAGCAAACAGGCAGTAGCCACAGCCGATACATAAATCTTTATTATGCAGCACGATGCCATCTTCAGTATGCTCAAAGCAGTCTGCTGGACAAACTGCCATACAAGGTGCATCAGTACAGTGCATACAAGCCACTGAGATTGAGTTTTCACCCGGTTCACCGTCATTCAAAGTGACAACACGTCGACGTTGAATACCCCACTCTAGAGCATCATCATTTTCATTTTTACATGCTGTGACACAGCCATTACATTCGATACAACGCTTGGTGTCACAAAGGAATTTCATTCTAGCCATCTTTATGACTCCTACGCTTTACTAATTTTACAGAGAGTAACTTTGGTTTCCTGCATTTGCGTTACAGGGTCATAACCATAAGTCGTTGCGATGTTTGCAGATTCACCAATAACATAAGGATCGGTGCCTTCTGGGTACTTATCACGTAACTCTTCACCTTGGAATTTACCGCCGAAATGGAAAGGTAAAAATGCTAAGCCCGGTTTCACTCTGCGAGTCACCATTGCTTTCACATTAATACGTCCTTTTTCTGCGCCTTCAACCCAAACCATGTCACCATCTTTGAATCCGATGTCATTGGCATCTTTCGGGTTTACTTCAACAAACATCTCTTGTTGTAATTCCGCTAACCAAGGGTTTGAACGTGTCTCTTCACCACCACCTTCGTACTCAACAAGACGACCAGACGTTAGAATGATTGGATACTCTTTCGACTTGTCTTGATCTTGAATGGATTTGTACATCGTAGGTAGACGATAAATTGATTCACTGTCGTCCCAAGTTGGGTAATCTGCGACAAGATCACGACGTGGCGTATATAGCGGCTCACGGTGCAATGGAACTCGGTCAGGGAAAGTCCAAACTACGGCACGAGCTTTTGCATTACCGTAAGGCATACAACCATGTTTAATCGCTACGCGTTGGATACCGCCAGAAGTATCCGTTTTCCAGTTTTTACCTTCAGCGGCTGCTTTTTCTGCTTCAGTGAGATCATCCCACCAACCAAGGTGTTTTAGCAGTTTAGAGCTAAATTCTGGATAGCCATCTTCAAGCTCACAATCTTTTGAGAAGCTGTCTTCTGCAAGTAGGTTTTTACCTTCAAACTCAACACCAAAACGAGCACGGAAGTTACCGCCACCTTGAGCTACTGGTTTAGATGTATCATAAAGAATATGCGAACCCGGGTGCTTCATTTCAGGGGTGCCCCAACATGGCCAAGGAAGACCATAGGTTTCACCGTGCGCAGGGCCGCCTTCCGCTTCTAATGATGTTTTATGGAAAGTGTGCCAGTTCATAGTGTGTGATTTGATTCGCTCAGGGCTTTGGCCTGTGTAACCAATCGTCCACATACCACGGTTGAATTCGCGAGTGATGTCTTCGATGACGGGAATATTTCCGTTCACGGCAACGTTTTTGAAAAGTTGATCAGAAAAGCCAAGTTTCTTCGTCAGTAAGTACATGATTTCATGATCGGCCTTCGATTCAAACAGTGGCTGTATCACTTGCTCACGCCATTGGAATGAACGGTTTGAAGCCGTAACTGAACCCGACGTTTCAAATTGCGTGGTTGCAGGAAGCAGATACACGCCATCCGTACGGTCATTCATGACAGCCGCAACGGTTGGGTATGGATCGACAATGACCATCATGTCGAGCTTCTGCATCGCTTTTTTCATTTCGACGCCGCGAGTTTGTGAGTTAACGGCATGACCCCAATAGAACATCGCGCGGATATTATCGTTCTGTTCGATATTATCTTTATTTTCTAATACACCATCAATCCAACGAGACACAGGGATACCCATGTTGTTCATTGGTTTTTTACCGCGATATTTATTTTGGTCGAATTGGTTTTGAACCCAAGAGTAATCAAGTTCCCATACTTTAGACCAGTGTTTCCACGCGCCTTCAGATAAGCCGTAATAGCCCGGAAGTGTATGAGACAAAACGCCTAAATCTGTTGCGCCTTGAACGTTATCGTGACCACGGAAGATGTTTGCACCGCCACCTGATTTGCCCATATTGCCAAGAGCAAGCTCAAGAATACAGTATGCACGAGTGTTGTTGTTACCCGTTGTATGTTGAGTACCACCCATACACCAAACCACACAACCAGGGCGGTTTTCAGAAAGCAGTTTCGCCGTTTGGTACACTTCATCACGTGAAATGCCAGTTACGCGCTCAACCTCTTCTGGCGTCCATTTCGCCACTTCTTCACGGATTTCATCCATACCAAATACACGCTGACGAATGAATTCTTTGTCTTCCCATTTATTTTCAAACACATGCCATAGCACGCCCCAAATAAAGGCGACATCAGAACCAGGACGAAGCGATACGTAATGATCCGCTTTAGCTGCAGTACGAGTGCGGCGAGGGTCAGCAACCACAATCTTACAGTTGTTCTTCTCTTTAGCGATTAAGATGTGCTGCATGGCAACGGGATGAGCTTCTGCAGGGTTTGAACCAATGAATAGCATCGACTTACAGTTATGCATATCATTGAAAGAGTTTGTCATTGCCCCG
The DNA here is from genome assembly GCF_013114135.1 of Vibrio sp. 03-59-1. NCBI lineage: Bacteria > Pseudomonadati > Pseudomonadota > Gammaproteobacteria > Vibrionales > Vibrionaceae > Vibrio > Vibrio sp. 03-59-1. The sequence continues at coordinate 163,620 of NZ_VTYA01000009.1, read as the reverse complement.
TAACCCCAAGTGTTGGCAACACCAGCAACTGTGGTTGAGTGACAAATTCGCGCTTGGTGATCGACGTTATTCGTACCCCAAAGCGATGCCATCTTACGGAACATGTAGGCCTGTTCATTGCTGTGTTTTGCACTGCCTAGCCAATAAACCGAATCAGGACCAGACTCTTTGCGAATCTGCAACGCTTTCTCACCGATCTCTTCGATCGCTTGATCCCACGATAACTTCTTCCATTTGCCGTTTTCTAACTTCATCGGGTATTTAAGACGGCGTTCACCATGACCATGTTCACGTAACGCAGCACCTTTCGCACAGTGTCCACCAGCGTTAAATGGGTGATCGTAAGCGGGTTCTTGACCCGTCCATACGCCATTTTGTACTTCTGCGTAGATACCGCAGCCAACAGAACAGTGTGAACAGATGGTACGTTTTATCTCAGTTTTAGCATCAGCATCTACTGTTTTTGCTTCCGCTTTTTTCATCATGCCCGGCGCAAACATACAAGCGCCAGCCGCTACACCACCAGCAGCAAGTGAAGAGTTCTTCATAAATGCGCGGCGGCTAATACCAAACTGATTTTCAGCCTTTGATACGCTATCGGAGCGTTTCATTAATTTCATTATTTAGCTCCTAAAGCGTGTCGTAATAATCACGAATATGTTGAGTTTCTTTGTAACCTTCTGTTTTAACTTCAACTTTAGGTTGTTCAGTATCCGATGCCGCAGCGATTTTAGTCGTGCCAGCAATCACAGCACCTGCTACTGTCGCTGTTGTTATGCCTTTAAGTAAATCTCGTCGGCTGGTGTTTACTTCGTTTTTGTCTTTCATACATTGCGTCCTTTGCCAAATTGGCATCAGTGGATGCTTGTGCATCTCTTTTGCTTAATATGTGGAGTTCTGGTTAATTCGTTGCTGAATCAACAACGTTCTTCACGTCAATTTTTGAGTTATTTCTTTTATTCATCGGGTTTTCTGCAAAGTTCACTTGTTCTAAGCTCAAGTAACCTTCAATTAAAGCGGCAACAGCTAGATAGAAATCCGCACTTTTTGATTGTTGAATGTGATTTACTAACGACAGGTACCAAGGCGATATGTGCTGGTTGAAAAATTTCTTCTGAATCGCAAATGCAGCTTTAGGTTCATCATTCGAAGACTCGATCAATAGAGACATCACTTCACAAAGTGCTGTCATATGATCTTCTGGCTCTTTCACATCCTCATTTCGTTCAAAGCCAAGTTCCGCTAAACTTTGGCGAAGATCGGATAGTGGCTTTTCCATTAATGCACCAGCAATATGCCATGAACCAAATGGAACGACTTCTCCGCGCCCAACACCAATGAAGAGATCTTGAAACTCCTCTTCGATTTTGGAAACATCACCTGCTTGAGCTGCCGATTTCAATTTAGCCCACGCGATAGCCATTGGCTGAGTACCTTGATTCAGTTCAATCTCTGCAAGAAAATGAAGTAAATCTTGGCTTGGGGATTCTCTTAATAACTGCGCAATTAGCAGATAGATATCGATTCTTAAGGATTGATCTTGTTCTAGTTCCACGTTCATTCCCTTCTAGTAAGTCAGTTGATCTTCAGGCTTTTCCGCCATCGACTCAAAAACATCAACCACACGGCAATCTTCACACATCGCAATACGGTTAAGAGAGGCTGCATCAGAAAAGTGAGAGTGACCACGTAACTTGTCTTGTAACATGGTAATCATAGATTGTGGGGCAAACGGCTTATGACAGCGTAAACACTCTGCTGCTGGTTCGTCATAAAGTGAAATAGCAGACTGGCGAGTCTCTTTATCCCAGTTCATACGAGGTTCTAAACTCAATGCTTTTTCAGGACAGGCTTTTTCACACAAGCCACACTGAACACAATCTTGTTCGATGAATTTAAGGCTTGGAGATTGACCATCATTATGTAGAGCCGCTGTAGGACAAACCGCAACGCACGCCATACACAGTGTGCAATCTTTCTCACTACACGAAACAGAACCATATGGAGCTGTTGAAGGCATCTCTTGAATGGTTTCAACCGGAATTCGATTACTGGCTAAAGCATCAAGTGCGGTGAAGAGCCTTTCTCGCTTATTCCCCTCTAACTCCCCTATCCAAAGTTCAAACGGAAGAGTTTGTAATGATGGCGTTTGATGTCTTAGAGTTTCCAGATACAAGATATCAACGCACTCTTTGTTGATACCAAGCTGATCAAGAAGATCTTGAGCAATTCCGACTTCATGATTCAGTACGCGTTGAATGGTTTGAGGCATGTGCTTACTCGCCGCAAACAAGACTTGAGTCGCGCCATTGGTCAAGGCTGCAAACCAAGTATCAATACCGATAGAAGCCAAATCTTCAACCACAATTGGAACAACGTTATCTGGTAGTACTTTCAGCGCCATCAAATTATAAGTTTCATGACGAGCACTACAGATCAGCACGATAGGATCTCGCCCACCCGCCTCTTCGTAATTAAGCAGCGTACGTTCGATGAATTTTTGGGTATCTTGAGGATTTGGAAGTGCGTAATGAATGGCTTCTGTAGGACAAGCTGTCGCACATGTCCCCACGCCTTGACATAAATAAGGGTTGATCTCGATCTTATGACCAATCTTATCATTTCCTTCACTAGAAAGAGCACCTGCAGGGCAAGCATCAACACATCGCTCACACCCTTTTACACCACGTGAACTGTGCGCACAAAGATCGGTATCCAAACGGAAGTACTTTGGCTTATCAAAGGTTCCCATTAGCGTTGGGATCTCTTCTAGCGCTTCAGCGAGTGAAGGATAACCTCTTCCTACCGGGTAATAACCAGGGACTGGAACTTCTTCCGTCATACAACCATTAAGAGATAAGTCCAAAACCACATCAAAACAGTCACTGTGAACGGCTATTTTTGCAAGATTAGAGCGAACACCATGATTTTCGATAACAACTTCAAATGTGCCTAAGAATCCACTTAGTTCGATTGAATTAGCGAAATAAAGATTGGAATGCTCAGATCTCTCGCCATCAGTAGACAGAAGGGTCAAAGAGTTCATTTGAGAGAGCTGTTCAGAGGCACTCACAATGATAGCGGTTGGACCAATAATTAGCGTATTACCGCCACTTTCATAACTGACTGTCGGTGGAATAAGGTTGGTTAACTCAACCGTATTCTCAATGGCAAAGGCTCTTGCTTTTCCATTGTCCGATTCTGCTTGTTGTAAAAATTGTTTTAACATTGCTTGGTTCCATCAAAGAACGTATTCATGCGATAGACGTTGTATAGCAAATAGTGTTCCATTTTTACTTTTGTATTAAATAACAGTTAGATACACATAAATTGCATCTTAAAAGTTCAGTTTCATCAAACAAAAAAAAAGAGCGGGACAATTTGTCTCACTCTTTCAATTGATTCATCAGTCAAAATGTACCTATTTGTTGTGTGGTATATTTTGTCCTAGCCCTAATGAGGTATTTAGTGATTGTTTCTATTGGTAATTATTCTCATTAAGTGGCGATTGTTTCATACTATCTTGATTATGCTCAACTTGGTCATCATTGAGATGCTCATCAGCGACTTTGGCATCAGTAACATATTGCTGAGTTTCGTTTGTATTGGGCTCTGCTGAGCTGGCGATAGTATTCGCCTCATCATTCAACGCACTCTCTTGGGGCTGGTTTATACCCTCAGGATCATCTTCGATAATCTCTTTCGCCCAGCCTCTTAGTGTTTCAGCAACCTCTTTTGAGAGCGTTTTAACTGCTTTGTAATCATGATCGTAATCATTCAACGCATCGACTTCACTAAATTCGCCACTCAGAAATAGCTTCCTCAGCGCAGCTTTCTTAACACTGGCCTCAGCACCTGCGGTTAATAGTTCAGCTACGGGAAGATCTGTAACGGAAGAGTCCACAACATTGGCCGAGCTTTCTGTTTCGAGAGGGTCAGATTCTAGATAACCAGTTTCGCTAACACCGCTCTCTGTGGGTGTATTAGGGCCTGTAGTTATCGTGTTAGGCTCTGTCGCTATAAGGTCAGAATCCGATTCATTCGCACTCGGTGCATCGGTCGCAGCCTCACTACCGACATCAAGGTCGACTTCATTTTCAGGCTCTTCTTTGTTACTCAGCTTTCGTTGAGACCAGCGTGAAAGAAAGTTAGTTGCCACTTGCGCGCCCCGCACCTTTACGTTTCTTACGTCGAACTTCGATCAATTCACCATGACGCCCAATATACGCTTCCATCCAAGCTTGTACCGCTAATGGCATGTCATCGGAAAGCACCAAGTAATCACCGTCCATATATTGTCCTGCAACGCTCTGAGACGCGGTAAGTGTGACAATGTTAGGTGCGATAACGTTAGCTTCGCTACTCTCTTCAAGACTTTCATCATCTAAATTTTCGAGTACGACAAAGAGTTTAGGCATCTGAGAGTTCAAGTTGAATCGGTAATCCGTACGCTCATCTCTATGAAGCTCTAATAGTCCTACATTTTTCTGCAATATTTGAGGACGAGTATTGAACCCTTTAAGTTGCCATTGGGTGGTCGTCCAAAGCTTCTTAACGATCTGTTCTGAAATTAACTGACACTCAATATGCCAAATAGACTCTGTCTTCTCGACCGTTGCCGTTTGGCTTTTAGAGTCATCGACGTTTACCTGTTTATCGTGAGTCATAAGCGTTGCATACCTTTTATTCATTCTCTCTTTGTTGTTACTAAAGCAATTTTCACGCCAGCCACATTCATGTCGTTTTATTAGTTAACGTTTTTTGGAACAAGAATTGCTATGTTAATCAATTATAACGTATAAGGTATTACGACAGAGGCAACAGACTTTATCTGACTCACAACTCTGTATGACCATTTCAAACTATGACCATTTCAAACAATGTAAGGATCATTTAGTGACCAAGCCGAATATCATTAAAACTGGGGCAAACCCATTTCAAACGCTAGAAGTTGAAGTATTCGATGAATATGGTGAAAAACTAACGAAACAAATCGCCTGTGAGCGCCCTCTTACAGTGATGTTAAATTGGAAAGAAATTGTCACCTTAATGACTCTTGGTTCAAGACCAGAAGCTTTAGTTCTGGGTTATCTTAAGAATCAGAGCTTTTTGAGCGATCCTGAAGCGATTGATTCTGTGATTATTGATTGGGAAACTCACTCTGCTGCGGTTATTACAAAAGAAGACACCAGCGAACTTGATGAAGCATTAAAGAAGAAAACCGTCACATCTGGCTGTGGGCAAGGCACTATGTATGGCAATGTGATGAAGCAGTTGGATAACTATCAGGTTCCACAAACCAAGATTAAGCAATCTCAAATCTATACTGCGCTTGAAGCCTTAACACACTACAACGATACCTATAAAAAAGCAGGCGCCGTTCACGGTTGTGCGGTATGCAAAGATGATCAGGTTTTGTCGTTTGTAGAAGATGTAGGCCGACATAACGCCGTTGATACTTTGGCTGGTGAGATGTGGCTTAACAAAGAGAGTGGCGAAGATAAGATCTTCTATACCACAGGTCGATTGACTTCAGAAATGGTAATTAAAGTGGCGCAGATGGGCATTCCGGTTCTACTTTCTCGCTCTGGTGTCACTCAAATGGGCCTCGATTTGGCGCAGAAATTTGGGATTACGACCATTGCTCGTGCAAAAGGTTTACGATTCCAAGTCTTTACTGGAGCAGATAAAATTGAGTTTGATGTTAAAGGCAACGCATAGCCTAAGCTGTTAATGATTACCCTGTACATCGCAATACTTTACGCCACAATCTATGGTTGAAATGATATTCCCTTAGATCATAAATACTGTATTTTCCAATATTGGTGAATGCAGTATTTTTTTTATCTATCTCTCCGTCATCACTACTTTATTAAGTTCTATAAATTCAAGTGGTTACTATTCAAATCCTGCATAATTTATATCCCTTTCATTTTTTTTATTCATACAAACTTGTAATAATATGTTTCACAGCTATTAGTTGTATATCCACTAAAGAAGTTAATTATAAATTGGTTTAAACCAAAACATAGTGGTCAACGTCGACGTTAGCTAACAAGGAGGTGCCTATGAATGGGTCACCAAAAAACGCTGCTCCATCGCGTTCATTATCGATAAAAGTTAAATTATTACTTATCACGATGACGCTATTCTCTGGTATCGCGAGTTATGCCATCTATGAGTTCTATAGTTTGCAAAAGCTTGAGCTCGTTCACCATGCCGCAGAGCTAAACCTTTCCAGTAAAGCTGAACTTTTAACGCTTAGACGCCATGAGAAAGACTTTTTGATGCGTAAGGATGAAAAATACTTATCTAAGTTCGACAATACTTATATTGATTTAGAGAGCCATATCGCATCCCTCCAGCCTTTGCTGATGTCGATAGACTCTAAACCCCATCATGAAATTGATGAGCTGCTCGGTTCGCTGAAGAGTTATAAAAACCAATTTGATAATTTAAGCCAGCATGCACTGTTGATAAATTCTGAAAGCGAACACAGTTATCGTGCAAAGCTCGGCCAATCTCGGGAGTTATTGCACCAACAGCTAGAGCAAGAGCGCAATGTTTCTCTCACGCTTCAGTTTATTGAACTTATTGAGCAAGAGTACACATTTGTTAGCTCTCCAAGCGCAGAGAGTCGGGAAACATTCATTGAAGCATTGAACGAGTTGAGTGTGTTATTTGCTGAATTTGATATTGCTAATGATAACCTCACGATTTACCAACGCCATTTTGAAACCTTGGCAGATGCGATGGTCGTTTTCGGCCTCTCTCCAAATTCAGGAATGCGCGGCAAGCTACGTGCGAATGTCCATCAAACTGAGCAGGCACTTTCAGGTATGCTCACTCAAATTAATAACAGCGTCGATGTACTCTCTACGGAAATAAAACGTGATATGGCGTTAATGGGAGGCGGTATTGTTTTGATTGTATCGAGCATGATTATTATTGTGTCGAATATGATCACAAGGCGAATCAATGATATCAATACACTGATGAGCGACATTGCTCATGGTAGTGGTGACTTGACCGTTCGAATGAATGCTAAAGGTAGTGATGAGTTGGCACAGCTATCGAATTCGTTCGACCTATTCATTTCTAAATTGCAGGTAAATATTACCGATATCGCTCAAGTGATGAATGTCCTGACTGAATGTTCAGAGACATCACAGCAAGCCGCCACTCAAAGTCTTGATAATGTGAGTAAACAGAAAGCGGAGTCTGAGTCCGTTGCGACGGCGGTTAATGAATTGGTTATGACAAGCAACGAGATAACAGCAAACATCGAAAGCGCGGCTCATACTGCACACAATGTTAAACTGGAAGCGGAAGAAAGCATGCGACTAACCAATATTGCGGGCGCAAGCACTCAAGAGCTCACTCGGAATATTGAACAATCTCAGATATTGATTAAAACATTAGAGTCGCAAAGCCGTGATATTTACTCGGTAATAACCACCATACAAGGCATTGCCGAACAGACTAACCTACTCGCATTGAATGCTGCCATTGAAGCGGCTCGAGCGGGAGAGAATGGACGCGGTTTCGCGGTGGTCGCGGATGAAGTTCGCCAACTGTCTCATATGACCAATGATTCAACTAAGCAAATCGAGTCCACTATCTCAGGCTTAAAAGATGGTGTTGAGCAAACGGTGAGTTTGATGCAAACCAGTTTAGGTCAAGCACATGAAACGAATGAACAAACGAAATATGCAGCGAGTTCTATCACAAAGATCGTCGATCAAATTAGTGAGATGTTTGATATGAATTCACAGATTGCGACTGCTTCAGAAGAGCAATCGATGGTGTCAGCAGAAATTGACCGTAACATAACGCAAATTGCGGAACTGGCAGGCGACACATCAAATCTTGTTATTAAATCAGTGCATTGCAGTGAACATGTCACAGAGGTAAGCGAAAAATTAGAACGCGTAGTCGGTCAATTTAAATATTGATACCAAGATAGTTCGATTAACAAATGAGGAATGAGAGAGGAATATTCGCTCAATACAAATGTGTAGGTGACAGATACAAAAACGCTCCGACTTGCGGAGCGTTTTTCGTTTTAATTTCGCTTTTAGTTTCTGGTGCGCCGAAATGCAAGAGCAAAAGTGGCTAACCAGTGACTCTGCGATTTTAAACTAAATTATGATTCGCGAGATTTTAAGAACTCGGCATACGTACCACGGAAATCATTGATTTTTCCATCTCTGATCTCAAGGATACGAGTTGCAAGTGAATCAACGAACTGACGGTCGTGAGAAACGAAGAACAGTGTGCCCTTGTAGTTCTCAAGTGCTAAGTTCAATGCTTCGATTGATTCCATATCCATGTGGTTGGTAGGCTCATCCATAAGAAGCATGTTTGGCTTGTGCATCATGATCTTGCCAAGAAGCATACGACCTTGTTCACCACCAGAGATCACTTTTACTGATTTCTTAATATCATCTTGACCGAAAAGCATACGGCCTAGGAAACTACGAACAACTTGCTCGTCTTCGCCTTCTTGACGCCATTGGCTCATCCAATCAAATAGGTTTAGATCTTGCTCAAAATCATGTGCGTGATCTTGCGCGTAGTAACCGATGTTTGCATTCTCAGACCATTTGTAAGAACCGTTACGAGGTTCTAGAACACCAGCAAGCGTGTTCAACAGCGTTGTTTTACCTACGCCATTCTCACCGATGATAGCAACACGCTCACCAACTTCAAAAATTGCATCGAACTTCTCGTATAGATCCTCTTCAAAGCCTTGGTTAATGCCTTCAAGAATAAGTGCATTACGGAATAGCTCTTTAGATTGCTCAAAACGGATAAATGGGTTCTGACGGCTTGATGCTTTAACTTCATCAAGTTGGATCTTATCGATTTGCTTAGCACGAGATGTTGCTTGTTTCGCTTTTGATGCGTTTGCAGAGAAACGAGATACGAACGTTTGAAGTTCTGCGATCTGCGCTTTTTTCTTCGCGTTATCAGATAGTAGACGTTCACGAGCTTGTGTCGCAGCAAACATGTACTCATCGTAGTTACCAGGGTAAAGACGAAGCTCACCGTAATCCAGATCCGCCATATGCGTACAAACACTGTTTAGGAAGTGACGGTCATGCGAAATGATGATCATTGTACAGTTACGTTGGTTTAGCGTGTCTTCCAACCAGCGAATAGTATCCATATCCAAGTTGTTGGTCGGTTCATCAAGAAGCATGATGTGCGGGTCAGCGAACAGTACTTGAGCCAATAGAACACGAAGTTTCCAACCAGGAGCGACTTCGCTCATTAGGCCGTAATGCTGTTCTAGAGGAATACCTACAGCAAGAAGAAGTTCACCGGCTTTAGATTCAGCCATGTAACCATCCATTTCTGCGAATTCAACTTCTAGATCCGCCACTTTCATGCCGTCTTCTTCAGTCATTTCTGCCAAAGAGTAAATACGGTCACGCTCTTGTTTTACTGCCCAAAGTTCTTTGTGGCCCATGATTACCGTGTCTAGAACGGTGAATTCTTCATAAGCAAATTGGTCTTGGTTCAGTTTTGCTACACGCTCATTTGGATCAACACTTACGTTACCGCCAGAAGGCTCTAGCTCACCGCTAAGGATCTTCATAAACGTCGATTTACCACAGCCGTTAGCACCGATGAGACCGTAGCGGTTTCCTTCACCGAATTTAACTGAGATGTTTTCAAAAAGAGGCTTAGCGCCGAATTGTTGGGTAATGTTTGCGGTAGATATCAATGTATTCTTCCAATTGTCGTATAGTTATCAAACGTTAAAAAAGCCATCAAATAGACAGCTCTAGCGTTAAAAGCGGGGGCGAGTATAGCAGCTTTCGTGAAGTACATCACTCTTAAGGGAAGGGAATATGGTGAATAATTGATGATTATTTCATCAAAAGAGCTTGGGTGTATATCGGGCATACTCTCTCTGTTCGAATAAACCACTGACGTCGTTAAATGTCAGCCTGACACTCGGCGGACTATCGACCGGCCGAGTATAGGGATGAGAGAAAAAAACAGCCCTGTGTTTACTTGCTAGTAATGAGCAGGTTGGTATCAGATTTCTTGGGTAAGTAAACACTAAAACGGCTTCCTTCACCGAAGGTCGATGTTGCTCGAATCTCTCCACCAGTCTGGCTAAGAATACTTTGAGATACTGAGAGCCCTAACCCGGTGCCATCACGTTTAGTGGTGAAAAAGGGATCAAAAATACGTTTCAGGTTTTCAGGCTTGATTCCGCACCCCTGATCTTCAACATGAATTATCGCCCCTATACTCTCTTCTCCTTTGATCCAATCCTCACTGATGACGGTCAACTGCCCTTCTCCATTCATTGAGTGGATAGCATTCATCTGTAAATTGACTAGTATTTGCAACAGCTGGTTTCGATTTACTTCGACGGATGTTTTGGCATGTAAATCCGTTTTATAGGTAATGTTTCGTTTCTTAGCTCCCGTTTTTACCAACGTAATACTTTCATCGAGAATAGGGTTCACATGTTGCCAAGTGATCTCATCTTGAACACCACCATGACGGCTATATTGCAAAAGGCTGCGAGTAATATTTCTGATGCGATCTATTTGATCCATGATGGCGGTAATCTCTTCCTCTACGCGCTCTGCATCTTCATCTAACTCAAACTTCATCAACTCGACATTTCCCAGTATCACTGCGGTTGGGTTGTTGATTTCATGGGCAATACCGGCCGTTAATTCACCAAGCGCGGCCAGTTTTTCATTCACAACCAATTTATCACGTGTCTGATTAAGCAGTTGTATATGGTGCTCAAGCTGTTGTGTCTTTTCGTGCAAACTTGCGGTTCTGACCTGTACCTTACACTCTAGCTCTGCTGCAGCTTGTTCGATTTGAGCATTTCTCTGCCTGAGTAAATCGAGCATGGTATCGAACTGTTTTGCGAGTTGCGTCAGTTCATGTTGGTCATCTAACCCGATCTTACCAATGCGGGTGTTCTTGCCCATTTGAACTTCTTTCACCACTTTATGGATCTGTTCGATTGGGTTAAAGAGGTCTCTAGAGCCTCGATACACCATGAAACCTGAAATAAGCAATAGGCTAAGAATGGTAAAGGTTATTTCACCTAAGTTAGTTAGGTAGGTTTTCAACAGAGGCCAGATTAAATACCCGGTATAGAGCATCCCTACGACATTATTTTGTTGATCTCTAAGTGGTCGGTAAGCGGTGATATACCAAGCGTCATACACATACGCTCGATCAATCCACTCTTTGCCATCATTCAATACCTTCTGATGAACAGAGTGAGAAACGCGCGTTCCGATTGCACGCCCTTCTCTAATGTCGCTATTAAGTGGAACATTCGTCGAGACACGTAGGTCGTTAAGAAAAATGGTCACGGTTCCAACAGGACGACTAGACGTTCTTTTCTTATTTATGCTTCCACCGAGTGGCTCATTTTTTTCTGCCAGCAGATGGTCTGTATTATTGTTATTACTTGAATCACTCTCAGTCATCAGCTTGTTGCTTGTTGCTGCAGTTGCTTGATGACTTTGCGCCGAATACGCTTTGTGTGCTGGTGGGTAGATAAGATCCCGAATCTGATCGACAAGTTTCGTGCTGTTATTTAACAACAGGCCACCATCAAGAAAGCCTATGATCTCTTTCTCTTGATTCCGGACAGGGATAATTGTCCTACTCACTAGCCCTTGCGTTTCTACCTGAGCTGTACCCAAAATTGGGACTTGAGCTCTATTTGCTAGATCGGGATCTAAATGCTCAAGTTGTCGTTTATCAAGTAAATCGAAAAAAGCAGTTTCGTTTTGAGCGCCCGTTAACTGCCACGGATGCACGACAACATCGTTTGGGTGCCAATGAAGAAAATCTAAGTTATAGCGTACTTTTTGTTTAGTCACCCATTGCGAGATCTCGGTATTTGTTGCTTGCTTATTGACTAATACTCTAAAGTCATAAGAATTTGAGAGCGCATTAACATGATTAGCCTGCTTTTGTTGAAGCAGACTAATGCTGTTATCAGCTACATCTAGGCGCTCGGAGATATTTACCAACGCTTGCTGCCACGTATAATGGATCGACCAATAGATGGTAATTCCAACCAGTGCAAATAGAGTCAGAAATATAGGCGCTGAAGTTAAAAATAGTAACCTATATCGCACCATCGTCTTAAAACGAAAGCGCCATTTAGAGATAAAACCTGTCTCAGCCAACATATTCAGAGCCATCGGTGTCCCACTCTTTAAATTTACGTTCTAGTGTTTTTCTCGCAACGCCTAGCTCTCTTGCCGCAGCTGATTTATTGCCATCGTGATAGTCGACAAGTTGTTGTATATGAGACTTTTCGACATCTTTTAGCGTCCATGAATTTGGGTAACCGATAATATTGTCGGGTTTTCCTTCTGGAATGGATGGTACTTCCATACTGTGTGACACCGTCACTGAAACGTGAGTTGGCGTAGATGTGCCGTTAAGCTCACGCCAGTAGTGAGCAGGCGGTTTCCCTAACAATATGCAGCGTTCCATCAGGTTCTTTAATTCACGTATATTCCCTGGCCATTCGTACTCATCCATTGCGAGTATATCTTCGTGCGCCCATTTAGGCTCTGGCATCGCCAATTCAGCCGCTAACATGCGCGTGAAATACGGTACTAAGTCCATCAGGTCGATACGACGTTCGCGCAAGGGTGAAACTTCGATTTTGAGCACGTTCAGTCGGTAATAGAGATCTCGACGAAAATTGCCTTTATCAACCTCTTCAAGCAAGTTGCGATTCGTGGCCGCAACAACTCGAACATCAATACTCACCTCTTTTTCTGAGCCAACAGGACGAATGGTTCGCTGCTCTAATACACGTAACAGTGCAGATTGCATTGAAAGTGGCATTTCACCAATTTCGTCTAAAAATAGTGTTCCGCCACTTGCGACTCTGAATAGCCCTTCTCTATTTTTTTTAGCTCCCGTAAATGCTCCGGATGTGTGCCCGAACAATTCACTTTCAAGCAACTCTGGCGCAATCGCACCGCAGTTGATGGGGACAAAAGGCCCAGTGCGTTGGCTCGCTTCATGCACACCACGGGCGACTAACTCTTTTCCCGTTCCCGATTCTCCCTCAATAAGAACGGAGGCTCTTGACGGTGCGAATTGAGTGATTAATTGGCGGAGCTGTTTCGTTTTATCTGAGCCACCAATAATTTCTGTTGTCACGTAGCGGTTAAAGTCATGCTGTAGCGCGTATTGCATTCTTTCGCTCAAACGCTTATCCATGCATCGCTGCACTGCTTGTAGCATCTGTTCTAAATTAAATGGCTTGAGAATAAAATCCGATGCGCCCAGTTTTAAGGCTGAAATTGCGGTTTCTAAATCGGCGTAACCCGTCATAAAAATCACATCAGCGCGTTTTTCTGAATCATTAAACGCCTCTTCCCACTCAATGCCTGAACGACCAGGAAGGTTGATATCCAAAATAATAAGATCGTAATGACTACTCATTCTCAGAGATTCTGCGTCATCAATGCATCCCGCGGTATCCACTTTGGCAAACCATTTTCCTAAGGCTTTTTTTAAGATGGTTTGCATCCCCACTTCATCATCGACAACTAAAACAGAGAATGCTTGGTACTGAGATGTATTTTTGTAATCGGTCAGTTTGGACATAGAAAGCCTTAAATATGAATCTGTTAATCATTGGGGAGAGAACCGAATAAGTATATTGACGGTTGATTTCGAGATTATTGAATCTTATGGGACAGAGTGTACCAATACTTCTTATATTCAACCTAACTAATGTGAGACATTTTGTCTGTTTTCTTAAATTATCTCTATAAATCGAGTTTAAAAACAGCATCTTGGTATACTTTACGCAATCAAATAACTTGGCATTAGGTTTGCAATAAGCTCGTGGCTTATCAGATTCGAAATTTAATTTCGGTTATCGTCATACATGAGCATATGCAGATAATCACTCTGCGTTAAATTTAATAACCACATAATGGATTACATAATGAAAGCGATTACAGTTACTTTTGCCGCTCTTTCTCTCGTCAGTTACTCCGCAATGAGTGCCGATGATGCAACTCACGTACGTTTGGCGACAACAACCAGCACTTATCACTCTGGTCTGTTGGATTATTTATTGCCTGAATTCGAGAAAGATTCTGGTTTAAAAGTAGATGTGTTAGCGGCAGGTACTGGTAAATCCCTTCGCATGGGCCAAAATGGTGATGTTGATTTGGTGATGACCCACGCACCAAAAGCGGAAGCGAACTTTGTTGAGAAAGGTTACGGTGTTCTGCCACGTAAATTAATGTATAACGACTTTGTTATCGTTGGCCCACAATCAGATCCAGCGAAAATAGCATCTGAAAAAGATGTGACCGAAGTGTTCAAAAAGATCGCCTCAAATGACGTGACTTTTGTGTCTCGTGGCGACGATTCAGGCACTCATAAAAAAGAGATGGGCATTTGGGCGCAAACGAAAATGGAACCGAACTTCGGAGGTTACCGCTCTGTTGGACAAGGTATGGGCCCAACATTGAATATGGCGTCAGAAATGCAAGGTTACACCATGACTGACCGTGGTACGTGGTTGGCTTATAAAAACAAAATTCAGCTTTCTGTTCTTTTCCAAGGCGATAAGAAACTGTTTAACCCGTATCAAGTGATTTTAGTCAACCCTGAACGTTACCCTAGCATCAATTACCAAGGCGCGAAGGCATTCAGTGATTGGTTAGTTAACCCACGTGCTCAGCAGCTAATTAATGATTTTAAATTAAACGGTAAACAACTGTTTGTAGCAAACGCACAAGAAAAATAGGTCTTAACGGAAACCAATATGAGCCTTTGGCAAACTACGTTAGAAGCATTACATCTGCTGGTGAGTTTAGATACCAATTTATGGGAGATCGTTGCGGTCTCTTCCAGTGTCTCACTTTCCGCTATTTCTCTGGTTCTGTTGCCAGCAATTATGTTGTCTTTCATTCTTGCTTACACTGACTTTACTGGGAAATGGCTGCTGCTTTCTGTCATTAATACACTTCAAGCCGTTCCTACGGTTGTGATTGGTTTGTTGCTGTATATGCTTCTCTCACGGGCGGGACCATTAGGTGATTGGCAAATGCTTTTCACCCAAAAAGCGATGATCTTGGGCCAAATGTTCATCTGTTTTCCTATTCTAGTCTCCATGATGCATGGCGCATTACAATCGAGTGATCGCCGTGCAGTAGAAACAGCCATTACCTTGGGTGTTTCTGTCCCGAGAGTGGCGGCGACTTTAATATGGGAAACCCGTTTTCCACTCTTTGCTGCGACCATAGCAGCATTCTCTCGTATCGTTACCGAAGTTGGCTGTTCAATGATGGTCGGTGGTAATATCATGGGTATGACTCGAAATATTCCAACCGCTATTGCAATGGAAAGCCATAAAGGTGCATTTGCTCAAGGTGTTGCACTCGGTATTGTTTTACTGACACTGGCTCTTATTCTCAATTTTTTCCTTTCTAGTATGAGAGGAAAAGGTTATTTACGGACTTAGGTGCGCGGAATGACGATAAAAATAACCGCTACACAGCTTTCGATGCGTTTTAAAGATCGTGTTTTATTCCACATTCCTGAGCTATCGATTGGCCCAAATGACGCTATCTACTTGAAAGGCGACAATGGCGTAGGAAAAACGACCTTACTTAAAATTTTGTCAGGTTTAGTTAAACCAACAACGGGGAAAGTCGATTGCCCTAACCGCTCTCTGTTTTCGACGATGTTTAGAAAAACCGGCAGGAAAGATGTCATTTATCTGCATCAATCACCCTATCTATTTGATGGTTCAGTGTATCAAAACGTTGTTTATGCCATTCGTTTTCAAAAAGAAGCGACAAAAGACAAACGAGCACAGGTTATTAATGCCCTAAGAATGGTAGGATTAGAGACCCTCGCAGACGAGCACGTTTCAGTCTTATCTGGGGGCGAAAAACAACGTGTCGCAATGGCAAGAGCTTGGATCATAAAACCATCAATACTTCTGATGGATGAACCAAGTGCTTCCTTAGACCAAGAGTCCATTGAGCGATTGGTTGTCATGGCAAAAGATCTGTTACAGAGAGGATCAAGTTTGGTCATTACCAGTCATCAAACCAATGCGCTAACCGATTTATGCAAAAAACAGTGGTGGATTAAAGAGACAACCATGGTTGAATCACCGTTGTTACACGTTATTTCTAAAGAACAAGCACAAGAGAATTCATATGTTGCAACCAACGGAAACTAGTTGGGTCATTTTAGCCGGTGGGCAAGCAAGTCGCATGGGCGGTAAAGATAAAGGATTAGTGGAGCTCAATGGTAAGCCACTAATTCAGTACGTTTTCGATAAACTCTCCACACAAACCGATAGCATTATTATTAATGCTAATCGTAATGTAGAGCAGTACAGCACCCTTGCTCCGGTTGTCTCTGACTCTTTTCCTGATTATCCCGGTCCTCTAGGTGGGATCCATGCCGGTCTTTTGCATGCGGGTACTGATTGGGTTGGTTTCGTTCCTTGTGATAGCCCACAAATTAACAGTGACTTAGTCGCTCGTTTTTGTGCTGAAGTTCAAGTGGATTCGGACATTTTAGTCGCACACGATGGTGATTATAAACAACCAGTATTTACCCTTTTTCATAAGCGCGTATTGCCTAAGCTTGAAGCTTTTTTACAGCGCGGAGACCGTAAAATCATCTTGTTGTATAAAGAGTGTCAAACCAGTTATGTCGATTTTAGTGATTCGCCTACCTGTTTTGTTAATTTAAACACTCCTGAAGAACTTAAGCAATTTGGAACTATTCAATAATGACGACTTCAAATATAAAAGTACCTACACTCCCATTGCTTGGTTTTGCTGCCTACAGCGGTACTGGGAAAACGACCCTTTTAGAGATGCTGTTGCCGAAACTGACCGATGCAGGGCTAAAAATTGGCGTACTTAAGCATGCTCACCACAACTTTGATGTCGACAAGCCTGGAAAAGATAGCCACCGCTTGAGAAAAGCAGGGGCATCACAGATGTTAATTGCTTCACGCAACCGCCATGCTTTAATGACTGAGACTCCTGAAGCTGAGGCCGATTTCGAATACCTGTTGACCCGATTTGATACTGATAAACTTGATTTAATTTTAGTTGAAGGCTGTAAGAATATCGCATTCCCTAAGATTGAATTACATCGGGAAGAAGTGGGTAAACCGTGGCTATACACTAATGACAGTAATATCATCGCGATTGCAGCGGATAGCCGTGTTGAAACTGAACTGCCACAAATGTCGATTAATGACCTTGATGCTATTGCCGATTTCGTCATCCAATATGCTGCTAAGTTCAATGGCCAATCGACTTCTCTAGACTGCAAATCAGCACTTGATTGCAAATCAACATCCAAAAAGAGAGAGATGTCATGCTGTGACACTTTGGCCCCAGCCGCACTTTCGGTTAGTCAAGGACAAGAGAAAATCCTCTCTCTTATTTCTCAGCAAACCCTCACAACATCGTCTCCGTTAATGGCGTCTTATGGCTGTGTATTAAATGAAGATATTGTCTCTCCGATAAATGTTCCGCAATACACAAACTCGGCAATGGACGGTTACGCGATTCGAGGGGATGATCTGGAACGCAATTCCTACAAAATCGTAGCTGAAGTTCTTGCGGGTTACGCTTATGACAAAGAACTGAAACTTGGTGAATCTGTTAAAATCATGACCGGAGCCCCCGTCCCTATGGGCGCAGATACTGTGGTCATGCGTGAGCAAGCGATTGAAGAAAGTGACACTGTAAGTTTTCCTGATGCGCTGATTAAGCAAGGACAAAATGTTCGTCAAGCAGGTGAAGACATTTCTATTGGTCAAACTGTATTTGCTAAAGGTACACGCGTTGAATCTCCGGAAATGGGGATGATGGCATCACTTGGCTTTGGTGAATGCCCTGTACTGCGCAAAGTTAAAGTGGCAGTTTTCTCTACTGGTGATGAAGTTCAAGCCCCAGGAACAGAACAACGCGCGAACTCTATTTACGACTCTAACCGCTTTACTATCATGGGTATGCTGCAAAAATTAGGTTGTGAAGTGCTTGATTTAGGCATCATTGAAGATGATAAAAATCGCATGATGGAAGTACTGAAAAATGCAGCGCAACAAGCGGATTTAGTGATTACGTCTGGTGGTGTGTCTGTTGGTGATGCGGATTACATTAAGCTCGCTCTTGAAAAGTTAGGGCAAATTGATTTTTGGCGTATTAACATGCGTCCGGGTCGCCCACTTGCCTTCGGACAAATTGATGAGAAGCCTTTCTTTGGTTTGCCGGGGAACCCTGTGGCGGTAATGGTATCGTTCATTAATTTTGTTGAGCCTGCGATTCGTAAAATGCAGGGGGAGTCCAATTGGACGCCATTGAAAGTTGCAGCGATTGCGAGTGAACAACTTCGTTCTCGCCAAGGAAGAACTGAGTTCAGCCGTGGTGTTTATACGATGAATGAACATGGTGAATTAGAAGTAAAAACCACAGGTAAGCAAGGCTCTGGGATCCTTCGTTCAATGAGTGAGGCGAACTGTTTGATTGAGATTAGCCCAGCGATTGATACAGTAAAAGAGGGAGAAAGCGTGACAATCATCCCACTACAAGGCAGAATCTAGCCAATATCATTCAAAGAACTTGTTTAAAGATGCAGTTTAGCATTTTTGTTTAAATATTTAGAGAGAATATTCAATGGCTCGTACCATTATCTACACTTATAAAGATGAAGAAAAAACACTGACATTTTCATACGAACATCACCGC
Organism: Vibrio sp. 03-59-1; assembly: GCF_013114135.1. Lineage (NCBI taxonomy): Bacteria > Pseudomonadati > Pseudomonadota > Gammaproteobacteria > Vibrionales > Vibrionaceae > Vibrio > Vibrio sp. 03-59-1. The sequence continues at coordinate 144,841 of NZ_VTYA01000009.1, read as the reverse complement.
AATATCCATGAAGCGGTAGCAGAAGAAGAAGGCATCGATTTAACTGAGTTTCTAAAAATGGAACAGCAAATCGAAGCTATCTCTGATACTAAATCAGTACGAAACTATCGTGATAATCACTTCAGAAAACTTGGTTTTGGTAAAATCACCATGAAGCCAAAAGTAAACCGTGGTGTTGGCGAGAAAGAAGAATAATTTAACAGGTTATTTTGCAAAAACACAAAGGGCCGATTGCTTTACTCTTTACTAGAAAGAGAAATGCCATCAGCCCTTTTTTATTGTGCAGTCGTCTTAACTTGTCCCGTCTTATAACGGCACCTAAATAATTTAATTACTTAATGTTAAGGAAAGCAGCGCCACGAACACCGCCTGAATCACCGTGTTTTGCTTTGATGATCTTCGGACACTTAGCAACAGATAACAGATGCTTCGGAATACGCTTTGGCATCTCTTCATAGATAAGATCGAAGTTAGATAAACCACCGCCAAGCGCGACAACATGCGGGTCACAAGCCGTGAATAGGTTACCAAAACAGATAGCCAGTAGTTCCATAAAACGCTCTACGTGCTCTACTGCGTTCGCTTCACCTTCCGCATGAGCGGTAATGATATCGATCGCTTTCTTCTTCTCACCGTAGTAGTGCTCATAGATAAGCTCAAACCCACGACCAGATAGGTAGCTATCCATACAGCCTTTCTTTTCACAACCACAGCCAAGTAGAGGTGCATTATCACCTAGATGGAACCATGCATCGATAGGAAGACGCATATGCCCTACTTCACCAGCAACGTGGTTACGGCCAGAAAAAACCTTGCCATCATAAATTAAGCCGCCACCAAAACCGGTGCCAAGAATCAGCCCCATCACTGACGGTTCATCTTTTAAATCTTCATCCCATGCTTCTGAAAGAGCAAAACAGTTAGCATCATTTTCAATTTTTACACTACGGCCAATTTTCGCTTCTAGATCTGCACGTAACTGTTTGCCTTTCGCTGCAGGAACATTAACGGTTAATACCGCGTTAGTATCCGCATCTTCCATGCCCGGTAAACCGAGGCCTATCTTACCTTCAACGCCAAGCTCCGCGTCATACTTAGCCACAAGCCCTGCAATGGTGTCGATCAACTTTTGGTAATCGTCGCCCGGTGTAGGCACTCGCTCTGTCGCTACTCGTTCAAGTTTCTCGTTAAAAGCACCAAATTCAATTTTAGTGCCGCCAACATCGAAGCCGTAATACATGAAATCTCTCCTAAAACCGCTCCAAATCCAGAGCGTAAATAATCAACTATTGGCATTATCCATATCCTCCACCCTACAAACCGTGACCTAGTGCGAATTTATCTCTTCACTAGAATCAGTTGAACAACATGTCTGCACATAGTGGTTAAAGATTAGAGGCATCTCTCGGTTTTTTAAACTCAATAAATGTTCTTAGGGATGGTTTTGTTAAGTCAGGGCGATAACGAGTCTTACTTAACATGTAACTTTCTCTGAATGCTTCAAACCATAGCTCAAGTGTTTGTGCGGCCAGCGGTTCTTGTGCCTGCTTTAAGACTAAACTTGCAACCTCAGCGGTAGACAAGTGCTGTTCATTCTCCGATTTTCGCATCATGTATTGAGAAACAGATTCTGGGTTAATGGAAAGCACGGGTAAATGAGCCAAATAATCAGATCTGCGGAATATTTTTCTCGCTTCACGCCAACTGCCATCAATGAAAATCAGTAACCACTTTTTCTCACCTTTCAATGGCGTGTCTAAACTTTCTAATACACGTGTTTTGTCATCAGCATAATCACTTGGGAAAACAATCACGGGCTGGTATTCATCACTATTAAGCAGTGAGAGCATCTCATCATCAGGTTCAGTACGATTCCACTGATAGACAAACCCTTCTTTAACGACGTCCAGTATTAAGCGGCCTGTATTACTTGGTTTCATCACTTCGTTGTCTGAAACAATCAACATCACTGCAAGGTTGGTGTCAAGATCGGGTTGATGTTCACACATGCAGTGATCAACCATGATTTGACAGAACTTACAACGTACAACTTTTGAGCCACGAGCGTTGAAAGGTTTGGTTGAAAGGGACATTCGATGTTCAAATAAGCGGTGAAAAGCGTGGATTCGCATTGATATAAGCTACTACTATAGAAAATTGGCTCGATTGTACTTACAGTAGTGACAGATTCATAGAGGAAGTGATGTCATGCAAGACCCATCAATAGTTCGTTTTAGCTTTTTTATCGTCATTTTTTGTTTATGTGCAATTTGGGAATGGCGATCTCCACGTAAACAATTAACGCAAAGTAAAGGCTTTCGTTGGTTAAATAATGCGGGCTTAATTGTTCTAAACAGTGTCACGCTCAGTTTATTCATGCCGGTATTAGCTTTTCAGGTTGCCATTGTCGCTCATGACCACGGTTGGGGCTTTTTCAATCTTCTCGAACAGAATGCCATCGCGATACCCCTATGGCTAGAAATCATATTCAGTATCATCTTGCTGGATATGATCATCTATTTTCAACACATGATATTTCACCGTGTTGGATTCTTATGGCGGTTACACCGAGTTCATCATGCTGATCAGGATATAGATGTCACAACAGGGGCTCGTTTTCACCCTATCGAGATCGTGCTATCTATGTGGATCAAAATGATATGTGTAATGGCCCTTGGGATTTCACCGCTGGCTGTTGTCGCATTTGAGATTATTTTGAATGGAAGTGCGATGTTCAATCACAGTAACGCTAAACTCCCACTCAAGGTTGATGCATGTTTGCGACGCCTAATCGTTACTCCTGATATGCATCGAGTCCATCATTCTGTGGTCGTCAAAGAGACTCATTCTAATTTTGGCTTCTTCCTTTCGATATGGGACAGAAGCTTTGGTACTTATATTTCTCAGCCGCAACTTGGCCATGATAAGGTGATTATTGGGTTACCTATCTTTAATAAGCCAGATGAACAAAGATTGGATAATATGCTTACTCAGCCGTTTAGAAATAATTAAGGCAATATCCATATATCAGTGTGAGTTTGTTTATGCTTGAACTGCACACTGATACTTATGTAACATCGTTTGCTGTTGGGCTGCAATATCAGCCACTTGCTCAGAACTCTCAACCATAGACTCTAACCTAACCTTAGTCTGTTCCCCTTGCTCACTAATTTGATTGATAGAACGACTGACATCGGCGGTTGCTCGTTCTTGCTCTTCTGTGGCTACGGTGATCTGTTCGACTCTTTGGCTGATGTGGTTCACTGATTGTTGAATATCCCCAAAAGTGGTTTTAACTTCATCGCTGGATATCAACGCCTCTACCATCTCTACTCTAGAGTCTGATATTGCACTACGCGACACTTGGGCCGCATTCACAAGATCATTCATCATCACTCGAATGTTTGACGTCTGTTTCGAGGTTCCACTAGCCAAAGCCCTGACTTCATCCGCAACCACTGCAAAACCACGTCCTTGCTCTCCTGCTCTTGCCGCTTCAATGGCTGCGTTCAGTGCAAGTAGATTGGTGCTTTCGGCAATACCACTAATCAAGTCGACCATTGCTTGAATTTTTGTGACTTTCATATCCAATTCTTGCATCGCGCGATCACTAGAATCTAAAGATTGTTCCAATGACTTTAAACGTTGCCTGTTTTTATCAACAACCTTAACACCAGTCGTTGCTTGACCCGAAGCAGTCTGAGAATCCGAGTATGAATCATTCGTTACGGTTGCAATCTCTTGGATTGAAGCCTCAAGTTCACTCACAGTAGTTACGATACAAGTTAATGCTTCATTTTGTTTATTTAGGCTTCGATTGGAACGCTCTGCGGCATCGTGACTGATTTCAGCTGTTTGGTATAGCATTTCGCAGTTACGCGTCACCATCGAAATAGACTGATTGGTTGAATCTATAACTTGATTCAGTTTTACCGCAAGTTCTCGCATCTCGTACGGCCCAACTTGTTTGAGCTGTTGGGTCAAATTATGAGTGGTGATTTCATTTAAGCCATTTTTGAGGTTATTCAATCCTTTATCGATCCATGCCCTCAAAATGACCCATGACATTGCAACAATGGCAACGATAAATACACCGAATATAATCAACTCTTTTGAGACGGTCTGCATGGTGTTGTGAACGACTTTTTCGCTTTGGGCTATATTATCTCTTGCCATCGTTGATGTTTGATTAAGTAACCCAATGGTACTTTTGGCGATAACCGAAGCCTTTTGTAGCTCGTTATTTTGTTTCTCTATGAATTCAAGTTTGCTGAGGATCTGCTTTAGGACACCGTTAGGTTCGAACCCCTCATTCACCATCTGAAGTGGTGCAACCAAGCTGGCATATTCGACAATATCAGGGTGCCAATGTGAGAAATCATCAAAAGCAAGCTTAATTCCAGCTTGTCGATTTCGCATCTCCTTATACAACTTTAATGCGCTTTCTGTTGTTGTTTCCATCATCATTAGAAGAAACGAACTTTCCATAGACGTTGCACTTGAAATAAAACGGTTCGCTGAATCCGAAGCTTCAGGGTTTTCGCTTACGAGGAACATACTAATGCGGTTCATTTCTGGCCCAATGGAATTCAAACCGTAACGAAAAGCGGTGGCGTTCGAGGATATGAGAGCCTGCTGTGCAACTATATTTTTTTGACCTTGCATCACGGACTCGGTGATTTGATGTAGTTGCTGCAAGCTGTGTTTTAGCTCTTCAAGTTGATCGATTGATATTGTTGAGTCCGCACTTTTTGCGATGGCTACCAACGATGACAGCTTTTGATTACTGAGGCTTTTTAGCTGCTGAATTCTTTCTTGCACAGGTTTTAGTTGGGCTTCTGATTCAACTTGAGTCCCATAATTTATGAGTTTTACTTGTTCTAGAATATTTTGTGTTAGCTCTGCATTATTAAATGCAAGCGGTAGAGCTTGAGTCGAAAGATTGTTAAATTGAACCGTAATTTTCTCAAGCCCTTTATTACTGGCGATAATGAGTGCAAGAACTAGTGAGATGAGCGCAATAAAAATAAAGCTGATCGTTTGAGTAATGGATGGGTTCCGTGGAAAAAGCGATTTAAATACACCAATTAAATATTTCATATCTCTCCGTTAAAGCACTGATGCAATCATTTGCATTTATTGAGAGCAATGCTAGTAAGTGGATATGACGCCAATATTTCATTTTTAAATCATTTATGTGACGGTCTACTATGTATAAAAATCAGCTTTTATTTCCAATAATCATCAGTTTAGTCATAACAGGTTGTTCGAATGCGCCGAGCCATATTATTGGAAGTCAAAATAGAGTGGTGCCATTTGAAGAACAACTGCCCGATAATCATCTTCTAATGGTTCAATTTAATAAATGGTCAGGGACGCCCTATCGGCTTGGTGGAAACAGCTTGAATGGTGTTGATTGTTCAGCTTTTGTTCAAGAGGTTTATCGTAGTGCGCTTGGTTTGGCCCTTCCAAGAACAACGGCGTTACAGAGTGAGCGTGGTAGAAGTATTGAGTACCAACAGGTTAAAACGGGAGATTTAGTATTCTTTAAGACGTCGTATAAAACACGACATGTTGGAATTTATTTAGATAACAATAGATTCATGCATGCATCAACATCAAAAGGGGTGATTATTTCAAGATTGGATAACCCGTACTGGGCTTCTGCGTTTTGGCAAATAAGACGAGTTAACGAGAGTTAAATCGAAATAACTCTCGTCTATTTTGATCAGTCGTATTTCGCTACTGCTGTATCAAATAGGTTTTTAACTAATGCAATGTATTCATCTAAGAATTCGATCTGTTGATTCGTTGCTTTCTTAGTCCAAGCACCAGCAAGTACTTCTCCAAGATCTTCAACTACCGCATCAGCTTCTTTAAGCAGTTGGAAACGTACACTTGAATGCAGTTCCGGGTTTTGTTCGAAAATAGCCATGATATTGGATGAAATCATATCAGTAACTATATCTTCAATACTCTCCTCTCCCGTATCTCCTTGCTCATTAGCAAAGACTGACAAGTTAAAGGAAAGGTGCTCAATCAGCGCTAAATATCCATCGGTTTCAACAACCACTTTTCTTCTCCGTATTGGTGCTTACAACAATTTGCTAAACGGCAACCTGTTCAAGCAACATATCTACTTTATAACATAGTGTGAAAACGTATCTAAACTAATACAATATCAAATCTAATACTAAGACATGTCGTCACATTTTCACACTAATCGGTAAGTGTTATGCTGCGTTTTTGGTTGAATGTCGTTTTTATCACCAAAAACAGGCTAATAAACACGCACCAACCATCCACTAACTGGCTGTTGTTCGGTTTCTTCCGTTCTGTTTCGAGTGGTACAAGTTTTCGTCAGCTTGTTGGATCCACTCCAAATGGTCACCTAATTTTGGATTAAATTGGCACACACCCAAACTTACTGTGAACTTGACTTCCACCCCACAAGATTTCACCACCTCTGCTTCAATTCGTTTCCTCAGCCTTTCTGCAAAGTAAAGGGCTTGATCTGCCGTGGTATCGGGTAAGACCGCAGTGAACTCTTCACCACCATATCGCCCACACATATCGGTTTTACGTGCTTGTTTCAGTAAAATAGAGGCGGTTTCTCGAATAACATCATCACCCACGGTATGCCCGTAAGTGTCATTCACTCTTTTGAAGTGATCGATATCGAAAATCACCAGCGAACAAGGTGAGTTAACCACTTGAGCATGATCAAATTGCTCTTTAAGACACTCTTCCCAAAAAGAACGATTAAATAAGCCTGTTAAGCCATCAGTACGGCTGATTTTGGCTAAGTCATGGTTCGCATCTCTAAGTTCGATCTTATTCTTTGCAATATCAGAAACATCATTGATCATCAATGCAATATGAGTCACTTCTCCAGACAATGAACGCAGAGGTGTGATGACAACATCTTGATACATGTATTCAACGCCTCTCGACACTGGTGAGAAGTTTGAAAATTTGAACAAATACGGGCGATCTTCCCAACTTGAGAATGACTTTGTCGCTAGTGCTATCGCGGCTTCAACTTTGGTGTGCATCCAACATTCAGGTAAGTCTGGACAGGCAGAAAAAAGATTCTTACCCATAATGTTTTGTGACTGAATACCACTGTATGACTGCATGAAATTATTCCAGACACACACGTTATATTGGCGGTCAATCACTACAAGGCCAGAATCAAGTGTATCCATTAGCTGCATAACCCAATGAAAATCCGTCATATCGACAGTTAAATCAGACATTACATCATCTCCATTAGTTTATAAATTTCAGCAACCGACTTATTATCAAGCAAGAAAAGCACTTCACATTGGAAATCGAGTGTTTCCGCTGAGTAGGTATATTCGATAGTAAAGATCTCTTCAGAATCTGAAATGCTGGATTGCGTTTTCTGAATATGACCCAAAACGGTAGGCTGTCTGAGAGCGACTCGTTTTGCTAATTGCTCCCCCAGGGCGACTAAATAGGAAGAAACTAATAAGTTTGCAATATTTAGTACAATTTCGTTGTAGGTTGAGTGTTCAGGCGTATAACCAAGACGAATTCCGATCTCATTAACATGCGATCCTCTTAAGCAGACCAAAGCTTCGCCGTGTAATCCACCACCAACAAAACGTTGAGACACTGCGATTGAGTTATCACGACTGATCACGTCTTCCATGGTCATTTTTAATTCGCCATAGGTTAATGGACCGACGTTAGGAATGGGTAACTGAATGAATTCACTCAGATGATCGCCAAGAACCGCAGCCCCTTGACCAAGTGCTATGTTGGTTAACTCTTTAAACTTAGTTAAAGGATCGATCGTTTCTGCTTCTTGAACGGGTTTAGGCTTGTTTGCTGTGTAGAAAACAATGCCTAGTTCATCAAAAAGTGGCTTGGCTATTTCAGCGGTAAATGGTTTGGATACGAAGTCATACGCCCCAAGATTTCGACACCTTGTCTTAGCTTCTTGTTGTACATCACCAGAAATTACGACCGTTTTAGTTTGATAGTTGCTAACGGGAAGTGAAGCAAGTACATCGAACCCATCCATTACCGGCATGGTCAAATCCAAGAACAAAATGTCTATATTTTGCTCTTTTAAAACTTGCAGTGCTTCAAGGCCATCTTTGGCAAATACTATTTGTACGTTGTCTGTCTGTGTTATGCATTTGGCGATTGACCTCCGAGCGACCGAGGAATCATCACAAATAAGAATTTTCATAAGTCATTTTTAATTTTTATACTCGTAACATACATAATACTCATACCAACATGTATTTCATACTGTTAAATTCTGTGGATGACTTCATGTAGGCGACCGATATCACACTTATTCAGTTCTCTGAGCAATTACAGCCACTTGTTGTGAAAAGTATGCAGAACTTAGCAATCATTGTTAAATTAATGACCTAAGATAGAAAGTAAATAAAGCAATGACCTAGTGAGGGTGATTATGTGGCAAGCCATTTCTCAGCAATTATCAGATACTTTATTGTTTGACTTCAATTTAGTCGAAAAAACCAAAATCTCCGGAGGGGACATTAGCGAATGCTACATGATCAGCGATGGTGAGCAGCGATATTTCGTTAAGGTCAATAGTCGTGATTTTTTTGCTAAATTCGAAGCAGAAGCAGAAAATCTACGCTTACTGCGGGAAACTTCCACCATATTCGTGCCTGAACTCGTGTTGATTGGTAAATCAAAAACAAATTCATTCATTGTCTTAAACTATCTACCAACCAAAACGTTAGACGATGCTAAAAACAGTTATGCCTTTGGCGTTAAACTAGCCAAATTGCACCAATGGGGTGAACAAAAAGAGTTTGGGTTTGATCGAGATAATTTCATAGGCGCTACACACCAACCGAATAAGTGGTGTAAAAAATGGAGTCGTTTTTTTTCAGAGCAACGAATCGGCTGGCAGTTGCAACTTCTAAAAGAGAAAGGTATCGAGTTTTGCGATATTGATGCTTTTGTAGAAAGTATTCATCAACGTTTAGCCAATCATCACCCTCGCCCATCATTGATTCATGGTGATCTATGGTATGGCAACGTCTCTAATTCAGTGTCAGGCCCTATCTGCTATGATCCGGCCTCTTACTGGGGGGATTTAGAGTGTGATATTGCGATGACTGAATTGTTTGAAGGATTTCAGCCTGATTTTTATCAGGGCTACGAAAGTGTTACCCCTTTAGACATTCATTACGCTGAGAGGAAAGACATCTATAATCTCTATCATATACTGAACCACTGTAATCAGTTTGGTGGCCATTATGTTGAACAAGCTCAGCTACTTATTACAAAAATACAATCTCAACCATAATTGTCACGTTCGCAAAAGGCGAAGCGGTTTAAATTGATAATCAGAGCTTTAGTATTTATATGAAACATAATATTTACTTTAAACTCAGGTAATTGAGAGTTTACGTCAAACCCTTAAATGTAACAGTTTCTAATATATGAGACAGAGCTAATTTTGTACTTATTTAGCGCCAATAAGTAACCAAACCATCTAAAGTGTAAGGAGTAAAGAGAACCTCAGTATATAAGGTGTAAGGGAAATTTATGCGTAACTACACAGAACGAAGAGTTCAATGCCCACACTGTGGACACTCAATTGGGATCACTCTTGATGCTTCACAAGGAAGTCAAAATTTTTACGATGATTGCCCTGCTTGTTGTCACGCGATCCATTTAAATATGACGGTGGATGAGCAGTATGATCGAGTCGATTTACTGGTCGATTCCGATGATGAGCAAGTTTTCTAAGTGCTATATACGATTCAGTAAATAAACAGACAAAGCGACTGGTTACCCGTTGCTTTGTCTGTATTTTTTGGCACTTTAGTTACTAAATGAAGCGACTAAGTGATTAGCTTCTAGATATAGCCCTGTCCTATTGATCAATTCTGGCAGCAAGTACTCGCTCTACCGTATCGACGATGGCTTGTGTTTGTGGATCAATTTCAATATTCACCTTTTCCCCCACTAAGCGTTGGCCAAAAAGAGTACGATTCAAGGTTTCAGGAATTAAATGTACACAAAATGTATTTTTTTCTACGTCCCCAATGGTTAACGAGCAGCCGTCAATACCAATATAACCTTTAGTAAGAACATATTTGCTCTGCTCATTCGGCAAGCTAAACCAAATGGTTCGATTATTTGGTGTATCGATTATTTCAGTTATCTCAGCGAGGCAATGAATATGCCCTGACATACTATGGCCACCAATTTCATCCCCAAACTTTGCCGCTCGCTCAATGTTCACCGCACTACCCACGCTAAGTTCGCCAAGGTTGGTTAACTTTAACGTAGCTTGCATTAAATCAAACGACACTCGTCCTCCATCAAGCTTGGTAACGGTCAAACAGCACCCGTTATGAGCAACTGAAGCGCCGATTGAAAGTTCTTCTCTCATTTCACCAGATAGCTCAATAGTGTGGGTTTGGAAGTTCTCTTTCTTATCTATTGCAACAATCGTTGCCATACCTTGAACAATACCTGTAAACATTTGCTGATTCCGACAATTTTTAATGGTGCTTATTGTGACATTTCTTTATCATTCACCACAATATATCTGTACATATTATTAGCATTTAAGGATTATCCTGAACCCCAATAATATGTCGAACATTTACCTATACTGAACACAGGGCTAGAACGTAACAAAGCCATGCTTGTTTTGGAGAATTTCGTGCATCGTTATAAAAAAGAAGCGGTTAATTTAGTTAAATTATCAACGCCTGTTCTTGTTGCTTCTGTTGCTCAGACAGGAATGGGGTTCGTTGACACTATAATGGCGGGTGGCGTCAGTGCTATTGATATGGCTGCCGTTGCTATTGCGGCAAGTATTTGGCTACCGTCTATCCTATTTGGTGTTGGTTTGTTGATGGCACTTGTTCCTGTCGTTGCTCAGTTGAATGGTTCAGGTAAGCAAGAGAGAATTCCATTTGAGATTCAGCAAGGGTTTACGCTTGCCGTCATCATCTCCTTACCCATTCTTGCCGTGCTATTTCAAACGCAGTGGATTTTAGGATTGATGGACATTGAAACCGCTATGGCCGATAAAACTATCGGTTATATGGATGCTGTAATGTACGCCGTTCCTGCCTTTTTGTTTTTCCAAACATTGAGAAGTTTCACCGACGGTATGGCTTTAACAAAACCAGCCATGGTGATTGGTTTTATCGGTTTACTATTAAATATCCCACTCAATTGGATGTTCGTTTACGGTAAGTTAGGCGCACCTGCATTAGGAGGTATCGGTTGTGGCGTGGCGACCGCAATTGTCTACTGGGTGATGTTTGCTTTGATGCTTCTCTATGTAATCAGCGCTAAGAGACTCCAACATGTAGGATTGTTTAGTCAATTTCATAAACCTGAATTAAAAGCTCAAATTCGACTCTTCAAGCTTGGTTTCCCTGTGGCGGCTTCTATATTTTTTGAAGTAACACTATTTGCGGTTGTCGCTCTATTAGTTGCGCCTTTAGGCCCGACAATTGTGGCTGCGCACCAAGTTGCCATTAACTTCTCATCACTTGTTTTTATGCTCCCGATGAGTATTGGTGCGGCTGTTAGTATTCGTGTGGGACACAAGCTAGGCGAAGAGAGCATTGAAGGGGCAAGAATTGCGTCACATGTTGGGATAATCGTTGGCTTAGTAACGGCCTTTGGCACTGCCATTTTAACCACGTTGTTCCGTGAACAAGTTTCACTGTTATACACCGATAATCGCGAAGTTATTGAACTGGCTATGGAGCTATTGCTATTTGCTGCGGTGTACCAATGTACAGACGCCGTTCAAGTTATTGCAGCAGGTGCTTTGCGTGGTTATAAAGACATGCAAGCCATCTTCAATCGTACCTTTATTGCCTATTGGTTAATTGGATTACCAATTGGTTGTATTTTGGGGTTAACCGATTGGATTGTTGAGCCTATGGGTGCTCATGGTTTTTGGATTGGTTTTATTCTTGGCCTATCTTCTGCTGCTGTTATGCTTGGGATCAGATTACATTGGATGCACAGCCAAGAAGATTCAGTTCAACTGAAATTTGCTTCCCAGTAAAGAACTAAATTGGAAGTCGATCGTATGGTTGGCTTCCGCTTAGCTCTTAGCTCTTAGCTCTTAGCTCTTAGCAAAATGTTACCTATCGATTTGGACGCTCACGTAAATACCTTGCAAATTTTGGTACGCCATTTTGGGTGTATCCGTTGTAACGATACGTAACAGTTGAGCCTAACGTTGGTGGCAATAGCCTCATCTCATCAGTAAAACCACTCCCGATATAAAACTCTACTCCTTCACCCGTTCTAACTAAAATAGAGCCCATTTTACCTTTATACTTACCCGTCCCTGATTTATAGCCAATCACCAAGGCTTCAGCATCTTGATGCTTTTTTAGTTTGAGCAAATCATTACTTCGTCCTGCCTGGTATCGACTGGTCACCTTCCTCAGCATTAAGCCTTCGCCTAGTTTCTCGCTTACGCTATTCAATTGGCTAAAGAGCTCTTTCTCTGTTTTTATCGGTGTGTGTTCAACATATTTAACGTGTTGTACGTCTAACTGGCTTACCCAAGCCAAGATATTATAATAGCGTTTTTGATAGTCACCGGCTGAATCTGGCATATCAAATAGCATCAAATCGATTTTCTTCCATGCTGCATAATTCGGAATATCGTCTAACACAGTCTGCTGTACTAGATGGAAATTGCCTCTTCCTGCCCACAGTTCACCTTCGAAACGTATTGGAGGCAACTTTTCAATAAACCAATCAGGGGCATAAATAGGATTTCCATTTTGTGTCACCAGCATTTTTCCTGTCCATAAGGCTCGTATCCCATCCAACTTTTCACTTTTCCAATATTCAGACACATCAATGTCCTGCTGGTAATGACTCGCTTTTACGACTTGAGGTATCCGCTCATCTATTGATTCAGATTTAGAGGGAAATGCTGTTGCTAGCGCAATAGTGACCAAGTTAAGCCTTAATAAAACCGCAGTTCTTTTTTTCAATGTACTCATCCAACGTTTTTTATATATGTGATTTATAAAAAACCAATATGACGTTACAAGCAAACTACCCCTTGTGGCATGCGAGTAAGGCAACAGTTCATGCTGATATTCCATTTGTCAGTTACATGAAATTTGGACTCATGCACAAATAACTGTTGATTTCACCGTGTCAATTTTCGCCATTCACGCACTTAAATTGTTCAATCATTCGTCTGTCAAATTGAGAAAAACTCGATTCTTAAATTGAGAAAAGGACACAAGAAATTTTTATCTATCTGATTTAGTTGAATATATTTCTTGGCACAGATTCTGCTCTTATCTATGCATACCCAAACAGGAGATATCATCATGGAACTACGTAAAATTGAAGCTAACGACACAATACTGACTCTTTCAATCTGCGGCGATATGGATGCTTCAGGAAGTCGAGATGCACAACCACATATCGATGATGTCATCGCACACGACAGCCACCCAGAAATTGAAATTGATTTCAGCCAAGTTAATTTTCTCGATTCGTCAGGTGTTGGTGCGATTGTTTATCTCTATAAACGTCTTGTCGAACGTGAACGAAACATGCGCATTGAAAATGTTCAGGGGCAGCCACTAGAGATCATGAATCTTTTACGTATAGGACATGCCATCCCAGTAAACTCTCGTAGTAATAACGCTTAATCGAACCAGCAATTATTCCAATAAAAACAATAACTAATTGCTCAGAATAATTGAAGAATGACAAGGGACGTTGGCATGAAAAACTTATATATGACTTACATAGCAACAGCTGTATTATCATTTTACTTAACAGGCTGTACCAGCTACCCGGAAAGCGGTACTGGTGGGCTTGCAGAGAGTTACACTAACGCGGACTTCTCGCCAGTAATGCCCGATGAACCTTTAGGACCAGAGCATGGGTTAAGGTTTGATTGGAAACTGGCCAAACTGCATTTGGATGCTCTAATTCAAGAAGGAGCAAAATGGTGTTTCCCTGCTGCTGTTGTTCAAGCCATTGAGAAACAAAACCGTATAGCACGAGAGCTTCAAGGTGGTTTATTGCTGGATGCAGCGAATGATCTTGTCATTCAAAGAAAGCGACTGAGACAATTAGAGCAACAATTAGACTATGTCACATCCCAAACTCGCTGCGCCCCACCTAAAAATGAAGCGCAATTTCAAATTCAATTATCTGTTGTTTCGCACTTATTTGATTTGCTCAATGTCGACAATCAATTTGCTTTCGACTCTATTGAGATTAACCCGAAATACATGGGTAAGCTTGCTGAAGCCGCAAACATTCTTAAACAACATAACGCGCTCACATTACAAGTAACTGGCCATGCCGACGCCTCTGGGAGTGAAGAACATAATCAAACTCTGGCACTTGGTCGAGCTAAGCAGGTCAAACGTTACTTAACCATTTTTGGTCTAAACCCACAAAGAATTACAACTAACTCATTAGGATCTAGCTTACCTCTATTTGAAGGTGATACGCCAGGGGTGATGTTAACTAATCGACGAGTCAGCATAGAAATTTTATCGAATGATAAAAACAGCCAATCAACGCAAAGTGAGCTAGCCGCTTACCAAGGAGTTCGTTATGAAATGGACTAGCCTACTACTCACAACGCTTGTATTTATATTTACAGGTGCTTCACTCTCTTCTCATAGTCATGCGGCAGAAGACGTCGTTCAGGTAGGTGACCTGATTCAAGTTAACCTACCAGGTGAAGAGACGCTAAACAAAGGATTTCAAGTAAATAAGCGTGGAAGAATAACGCTGCCTGAGATTGGTCCTATTTTTGTCGCTGGCTATGACGAGGCCCAACTAGAGCAAACGGTGAAGTCCGCACTAAAGAGTGTTTTCCGTGACCTAACAAACGCAAAAGTGTTCATTAAAAAGCGTCAGATGCTTATTTCAATTCAAGGTTATGTAAAGAAGCCGGGTGAATATACTTTACCTGAAGGTGCCAGCATCCAAATGGCAATTTACGCTGCGGACGGCCTTCGTTCAGGTGCCCAACTTAATAAAATGCAGCTAAAACGTGGTGCTCAAAAACAAGATTTTGATTATAAGAACTTCTTAGATACGGGTAATGAAGATCTGTTACCTGCTCTAAAATCCCTTGATACTTTATTTGTTCCAGCCTCTCCACTTGTGGGTAACATTGAGCAAGAGTTCGACGCTTCAAAACTTGCAAATTCAGGTGACAGTTCAGATGCGAAGTTAGCAATAAAAGTTTTTGGTGAAGTTAATGCGCCGGGGTCATTTTCATACACAAAAGATGCCGATCTTGTGGATATTCTGATGCGTTCTGGTGGTGTTACTCGTTACGCAGGCGTCGAACAGATTCGAGTGATCAGCAACAACGCACCAACTCTATTTAATTTAAAGCGTTATCTCGATTCTGGCGACTCAAGTTTACTCCCTACACTTCTTCCCGGTTCGACTATTTTCGTTCCAATGCAAGAAGAAGAGATTAAATCAGGGGCGAATACCGTATACGTCATGGGTGAAGTTGCTCAACCAGGTGCTTTTGAAGGGAAAAAAGGCGCAACATTTATGGATATTCTCGCTAACGCAGGTGGACCTACTCGATTTGCAGAGTCTCGCCAAATTCGAATTTTAAAGGCTAACGGTAAAGTCATTAAGTTTGATTTAGCGGCATACACTGAAGGCTTAAACGGAATCAAGCCACCAGCGATTCAATCAGGTGATGCCATTTTCGTTCCTGAAAAAACAGATATGAATGAAAAATCGTGGTTAAAGATTGCACCGAATAGAGCGGTTAATGTCATTGGTGAGGTTGTACGCCCCGGCCGTATTGAATGGTCTGATGAAATGGACTTGATGGATTTACTGGCTCATGTAGGTGGCCCGACTCTTCGAGCTGACACCACAAAAATTGAAGTGGTATCCGGCGGAAGACAGATGCAAGTCTTTGATTTAGATAGCTACATAATAAACGGCGCTCAACGAAGTGATCTTCCTGTCATCAGAGCGGGTGCGATTGTACGTGTACACGACCTTCCTCAAGATCCATCAGACAATAAATCTCAATGGGTCCGCCAAAGCTCAGATTCGTCTATTTATGTCTTTGGCCAAGTTAACGCTCCAGGCCGGTACCGTTTTACCAATCAAATGCACTTTTTAGATATCTTATCTGCTGCTGATGGACCAACTAAAGATGCCGACATTCATAATATTCGCGTGACTCATAGAGATAAAACTTACTCTCAAGTTAGTAAATTGAACTTATCTCTTTATTTTGAAACGGGTGATGAATCTCTACTTCCACAAGTTAAAACTGGGGACACCATCTATATTCCAGAAAAAGACCGTAACTGGTTAGATCGTTCTAAAGAATCAACAGTGCGGATCTTAGGGGCGGTTAATGATCCCGGTCGTTATGTATTCGATGACAACATGACAATTCTGGATATTTTAGCTGAAGCTGGTGGCCCAAGTGATTCGGCATACTTAGAGAAAATCAGCGTGGTGAATATGTCGTGCTGTGAAGGACAATCAAGAACATTCGACCTCATTAAATTCAGCAAAACAGGGAATATTTATCAACTACCTGTATTACGAGCTGGCGACACAATTTACATTCCGGATCGTAGCGAAAGTTACATCGAACAAGCTCGTTCAGGTTTACGTGATGTATTACAAATTGCCACCACAATCGTATTAATAGGAGCACTCTAATGGCTATATCTGCTACTCATGCTGAGATTGAACAGCTCTATTTATCAGCTGAACTCGAAAAATGCCGCTCTATTTGCATAACAGCCTGTCATTCAGGTGACGGCGTAACATCAGTAGCAGCGGCATTAACAGAGCGCTACCTACTTGCCGGACACAAAACCTTACTTGTCGATCTCAATTTATTTAACCCCGCTTTCTTGGATCTTGAGTTAAGTTCCACACAGGATGGAGAACATTGGCTAGAATATAGTGAGACTCATCAATTATTTGTAGGCTTACCCGCGCCAAAAGAGACGTCGACTCAACTTGCGTACAAAGATCCAATTACATTACAGAGAAAAGTGGCACAGTGGCTCAACGAATATGAGCGTATTGTTATTGATACTTCCCCACTACTACAGGTAAATAAGGGGAATATCCCGGCTCAAAGTGTTGCGAGTGCATGTGATTGTACTCTACTGGTTATGCTTACAGGTGTGACATCAGCGCATCACCTAACAAAAGCGAAATCACTGCTCTCCGCGAGTTCAATTAACTTATTCGGGTGTGTTATGAACATGCAGCAACATCCATCGCTGGCTCAAGAGATAGTAAGACAACTCAATAAATTTAAGCTGATTCCCAAGTCATTAAGAGCGAAATTAGAATCGGTAATCTATAACAATGATTTTTTAAATTTACCACTTTAATGAGGCTGCTATGAAAAAACTGCTCTGTATGATGTTTGCACTTTCACCTATGTTAACCTTTGCTGAGCAGTACACGTTCAGTATTGTGCCGCAACAATCTGCGAGTCGACTTGCTAAGCAATGGACTCCTATTATGAATGAACTAAGTAAGCGGACAGGCCATGATTTTGTTTTTACTACAGCCGCTGATATTCCTACTTTTGAGCAACGGTTAAGCGAAGGGTTATATGACTTCTCGTACATGAATCCCTACCACTTCGTTACCTTTAATCAAGCGCCTGGTTATCAAGCCATTGCAAAAGCTCAGAATAAACAAATCAAGGGGATACTCGTTGTACGTAAAGACAGTGGCATTACAGACTTAAAACAATTGCAAGATGAAACACTTGCCTTCCCTGCTCCGGCCGCATTTGCCGCAACTATACTGACTCAAGCCGATCTTGCCGCTCAAAATATTAACGCGACCCCTCAATACGTCTCTTCCCATGATTCTGTTTATCTTTCCGTCGCAAGAGGTTTTTACCCCGCAGGCGGTGGGGTAATGCGAACATTCAAAGCGATGAACAGTGAAATCAGAGAGCAATTAACCCCAATTTGGGTCACCAAAGGTTACACACCCCATGCCATTGCCTCTCACCCTAGAGTGCCTCTATCTGTTACAAAACAAGTTCAGGAGATTTTCGCGGATTTAGCGAAAACAGATTCAGGTTCTAAGTTATTAACACCACTGAAAATTATTGGATTTGAAGCCGCAGTGAACGACGACTGGGATGACGTCCGAGAACTTCATATCAACAATCTAATGAGTGATAAAAAGTAACTCAAAAATAGACAAGGTTCATTAGACAAAAGGTTTGACTATGACATTTCGAGCTATGACTTTTCGAGCGAAAACAGTAATCGGCATTGCACTAATAGAGATTGTATTATTGATGATCTTAGTGATTAGCTCGATGTCATTTCTTGCTGATTCAAACGAAAAACAGTTAATACAACGGGCAGATGCAACTAAAATCATGTTTGCAAAAGCCACTCAAGATGCTGTCTTATCCATGGATCTCGCCACACTGGACGACTTAACGAACGAGATCGTTGTTCTAGAAGATGTTCTGTATGTGAAAGTAATACGTAACAATAAAGTCCTAGCGTGCAGTGGAGACAAATCTCTATTAGATCGAACGCCGACCTTTGATAAGGGGTTAGATACTATTGATGACGGCATTTTTGATACACGCGTTAATATAGAAGTCGACGGCACGGTTTACGGTCACATCGATATGGGATTTGGAACCTCAAGCATTGATAACCTTTTGGCCAGTGCCCAAAAATCGATCGTTGCTATCGCCTCTCTTGAAGTCTTTCTTGTGGCTGTTTTCTCATTGGTTTTAGGCACGTATTTAACTCGAAATCTCACAAAACTCACCGAAGCCGCGCATAACGTTGCAGAGAATGGCCCCGGTTATCAAATTAAAATGGAGCAGAAGGATGAATTAGCTGAAGTCGCCAATGCCTTCGATAAGATGTCGCGTAGCCTTCAAGAAAATTACGGTGAATTAAAACTCGCGCGAAGTGAAGCCGAACAAGCCAGTGAATCTAAAAGTCGTTTCTTAGCTTCAATGTCACACGAGATTCGTACCCCAATGAATGGCGTTCTTGGTTTGTTATCTCTCCTTGAGGAAACCAAACTAGATAAAGAACAGATGAAACTCTTACATACTGCAACTGAATCAGGCGAGTTGCTACTTTCGATTATTAATGACATTCTCGACTTCTCAAGAATGGATGCTAATACCTTGATTCTGGAGCATAAACCTTTCATTCTTAACACTTGCATGATCGACATCGTGGATAGTTTTAATGCTCTTGCGAACAAGAAAAATATCGCGTTAGTCTGTTCGGTTGATAATACTAAACCCATTAGTGTTATCGGAGACGTCAACCGTTTCCGCCAAGTTGTGCTTAACTTACTTGGAAACGCATTTAAATTTACTTCCGAGGGATTGATCTCCGTTCAATTGCAAACCGAAGTCCAAGATCATAACAAAATTCAAGTGACCTGCTCGGTGACGGACACAGGAATTGGCATAGAAACTAATGCCCTCGATTACCTTTTTGATGAATTTACAATGGTTGACCAAAGTTACTCTCGAAGTCGTGACGGTTCCGGTTTGGGGCTTGCCATATCACAACGTCTAGCTGAGATGATGGATGGTGGTATTACGGCCAAAAGCACATTAAATCAAGGTAGCACTTTTACGTTCACCTCTTACCTAAAACTGTCAGATGAAGAGGAAAAGTCAGATAAAACCAGTAAAACGTCCCCCGTTCTTTCGGAAGCAATACGCAAATGTAAGATTCTAGTTGCAGAAGATAACAAAGCGAATCAACTCGTTATTCAAAATATGTTTCTTCACGTAGGAATGGATATCGATATCGCTGAAAATGGGAATCAAGCGGTGGAAATGGTCCTTAATGGCACCTATGATTTTGTATTCATGGATATCTCTATGCCCGAAAAAGATGGGATTGAGGCATGTAGCGATATACGAAATTTAGAGTCTTCGCTGAAATCATCGGTCCCAATTGTGGCACTGACCGCTCATGCTCTTTCTGGAGACAAAGAAAAATTTATGAAAGCTGGCATGGATGACTACCTTTCGAAGCCAGTTAGAATGTTCCAACTCATCGAAATGCTAAACCGCTATTTAGATCCGGAGCGATTGTCTATTGATGAAACGGGGATGGGTTCAAGCGGTAATGATAATAACGAAGTCGCAATGATGCCAAACCAGCAACAGAGAGCAACCTCAGCAATGACTCAAGAACAAGGGAATTTAACCGACATGGACACAAGCAATATGGACACAACTAACGAAGTTGCACTGCAATCTAACATTAACCTTCACTCACCTGAAGACTCTGTCGCGTCGGAAGGTTTGGATTCCGAACTGATAAACCAATACGTTGATGAATCGATTTTGATTCAAATGATTGAAGATACAAGCGCAGAAGTCATTCCTCTTTTGATTGAACACTATGTCGAAGAGTGTCATGTCCGTTTAGAAAAGATATATGCGGCGATGGATGCTCAAGATATAGACTCACTCGAATTTGAAACACATACATTAGGCAGCTCTTCACTGGCACTTGGCAACCGTAAGTTGTCCACTTTAGCTCGTGCAATAGAAAAACAGTGCCTACAAAATAACTCAGAAGAAGCATTCAAATTATGTGCTGGAATAGAAGAGCTTGCTAATGCTTCAATTAAAGCGCTTAAATTACGAAGTGCTCTCGGCTTTGAAAGCCATGCTTGAAAACCATTCGAGTTCAAATATTTAATTCAATCAGATTCATAGTTATGAAAGGCTGTGCTATTAATTTGTTTATAGCGATTTTTTAATCGTATGATTTTAAAAGGAGTATGCATGCGCCCTAAAGTATTACTAGTTGAAGATTCGACCTCGCTGGCCGTGCTATATAAACAATATGTGAAAGATGAACCTTACGATATCTTTCATGTTGAAACCGGACGCGAAGCAAAAGACTTTATACAACGCAACACTCCACAATTGGTCATTCTTGATTTAAAACTTCCCGATATGTCTGGAGAAGATGTCCTAGAGTGGATTTCAAGCAACGAAATACCGACTGCTGTGATTATTGCCACAGCGCATGGTTCTGTCGATATTGCCGTCAGCCTGATTCAAAAAGGGGCGGAAGACTTCCTTGAGAAACCGATTAAAGCAGATCGACTTAAAACCTCTGTTCAACTTCATCTTAAGCGCGCTAAATTAGAGCACTTAGTTGATGATATGCAGAACAAATTTGACCGTTCTCGCTTTCATGGATTTATCGGGTCATGTTTACCAATGCAAGCAGTGTATAAAACCATTGATTCTGTTGCACCAACAACCGCCAGTGTTTTCATTAATGGAGAGAGTGGAACGGGTAAAGAGGTTTGTGCTGAAGCCATCCACAAAGAGAGTAACCGCAAAGATAAATCATTTATTGCGATTAACTGCGGCGCGATTCCTCGTGATCTCATGGAAAGTGAAATATTTGGCCATGTGAAAGGCGCATTTACTGGAGCCACCACCGATCGCAAAGGTGCGGCGATGCTTGCTCATGGTGGAACACTGTTTCTAGATGAGCTCTGCGAAATGGAACTGGAAATGCAGAAGAAGTTACTGCGTTTCTTACAAACTGGCACCTTTACCCCACTAGGTGGCAGCAAAGAGATAAAAGTTGATGTGCGTATAATATGTGCAACCAACCGAAATCCCTTATTGGAAGTTCAAGAAGGTCGGTTCCGCGAAGATCTCTATTATCGAGTTCATGTCGTGCCCATTGAGATGCCCGCACTTCGTGAGCGAGGCTCTGATATTGCGACTCTAGCGAAGCACTTTTTGAAAGTCTATGCTAAGCAAGACGGTAAGAAATTTATCGGAATTAACCGTGATGCAGAAACGATTCTAAAACGCTACACTTGGCCTGGGAATGTTCGTCAACTGCAAAATATTATTCGAAACATTGTCGTTCTTAATGATGAAACTCACGTTTCTGTTGAACATCTACCGCCTCCAATTAATAGCAAAGATACCACCACTAAGCCAATGGGGCTCTCGGCGGCGACCAAAATTCAGCAACCTGTTGAAGTACAGCCTACTTTTGTCCCTCAAATTTCTGAGCAGACGAATACAATTTCTGGACAGTCTGGCGATCTCGATGCTCAATCCATTTTAAGTGACAGCATCACAAATAGTCAGCCAGTGAGTGCCGCCGATTCGTCTATGATTAACTCGGTCTTAACTAAACCGAATGGAGACATAAGACCAATGTGGCAAATCGAGCGCGAAGCGATTCAGCATGCGATTGATTTTTGCGACGGTAACGTCCTAAATGCAGCAGTACTATTAGAGTTAAGTCCTTCTACCGTATATCGGAAGAAACAGGCTTGGGAATCCGAAAGTGAATGCGATCAAGCCTAGATTAGGCGAGATATGGTTGTTAATCGATAGCCTAACTTTTGGTGGGATAGAAACGCACGTGCTTGAGCTCGCAATCGGGCTTAAGCATTTTGGATTGCATTCAAAAAGTAAAATCCCCTCTGTCCGAGTGGTATTACTGACAGAGTATCCTGAAGAATCTGCGATCATCCAGAAATTGAATGTTGAAGGTATTCCCTACTCTTATCTTCACCAGTTAGTTGATACGGAAAATAGATCCACGCAACGATTTCATCAATTATTGAATCAACCGCTGCATCAACTTCATCTCGCCAATCGTATTCATCAACCGACACTCATTCATGCTCACGGGTATAAAGCGAGTATCTTAAGCAAATTAACTAAATTACTCTCATGGGCGCAGCCTATCACTCAATTGTCAACTTTTCATGCCGGAGAAACCCCTGCAGGAAAGGTCAAATTGTATGACATGTGTGATCGCTATTCCGCTAGTGTCTCAAATAGCAACCTTGCGGTCAGTCAGTTGATACAAACGAAATTGCCCGTTAAAGCTTCGGTTCTTAACAATTTCGTCAACACAGGTAATGTGACGCGTAGTAACGGACAGCAACTGGCTTTTGTTGGGAGACTAAGCCATGAAAAAGCCCCAGACCGAATCTTAGATTTAGCCAAACACTTTCCAGAACTTGTTTTTGATATTTATGGCAGCGGTCCACTTGACTCTGATTTGAGTGCAAACAAAACCTCAAATGTTAAGTTTCACGGACATCAAAATGATATGTCACTCGTTTGGCAGAATATTGGGCTGCTTATCATTCCTTCACGATTTGAAGGTTTGCCAATGGCAGCATTAGAAGCGATGTCACGTGGTATACCAGTACTAGCGATGAATGTTGGAAATCTAAGCCAACTTATTCAACATAATGAAAATGGCTTTATCGCGAATAACGCCGATCAACTGTTTGAACATCTCCAAGCTTGGCTCTCTTCTTCTGAAGGTGAAAAAAATGCCATGACTCAAAATGCGATTAACACGGTGAATAAGCACTACTCTAGTGAAGCTGTGATCCCTCAGTTTCTGAATGTGTATCAAATCCTTCCGACAAAATCTGAAAGTTCTAGTTGCTAATTGTCTGAACAAAAGCGCTTTTATATTCATACAATAGGCTCATCTCAAACTGAGAATATGTTTCTCAATATGAGAATTACGTATATAAACTATTAACCAACCATAACCACATCCTTTAAAATCAGATAGTTAATTAACAGTTAAGTTTGGCATCACCTTTGCAATCGTATACCTATCGTCATTACGTTAGGTATATCAAAATGAAAAATAAAAAAAACATCCTATTTGTTCATTATGGTGATAACTGGATCCGAGGCAGCGAGATGTGCCTCATCCGTCTATTCAAACATTTAGACCGAGATCTGTTTGTCCCACATCTTTGGACCAACAGCCAAGCGCTTCACACACATGTGAGTGAGCGTGACATATTTAGCCAACATAGTGAGTTCTCATTACTCGCTGGTTGGAGTCGCCCACGCTGTGATGTCAATGGTTGGTACCATCTGGTACAGCAAGGCTTGAACCTGATTCGTCGCAATAACATTGACCTAATTCATGTCAACAGTGGTGCGCCTTGTCAGTGGATGTGTTTGGTTGCCAAGCTTTGCAATATCCCGCTAATCACCCAACTCCACAGCGACTACCAACTACGAGATCGAATGTCGCTGGGATTACACTTATCACCGAATATCATTTGTGTCAGTAAAGCGATCAGTCTTAACCTCATTAACGAAGGTTACCCGCAAAATCGGGTCTCTATTATTCATAATGGTATCGAAGCGGATATATCAAAAAGTGCCCCGCTGAATGTAAAAGCCAAACTCAATTTAAAAGAGAGTGATTTTGTTTTAGCGACAGTCGGTTCACTCATTGAACGAAAAGGCGTTGATAGACTGATTTCCGCTGTGAAACTGCTTGAGCACCACTACCCTAATTTGCATTTAGTGGTGATTGGTGACGGCGAACTGCGAGATGAACTGGCTCAGCAAGTTGCCAAGTTGCATTTGATGAGTCGTATACATTTTGTAGGAGAACAGACCAACGTAGCGAATTGGTTAAGTGGTGGTGTTGACGCTTTTATTAGTGGCGCGAGATCGGAAGCTTTCGGATTGGTTCTTGGCGAAGCCGCGCTGGCTGGTTTGCCAATTATTGCCCCGAGCACCGGGGGTATCCCAGAATTTATCACTCACAATGACACGGGCATTTTGTACGAAAATAGTGGCGTTGCTCCCATTGTTCATGCCATTGAAAAACTCATTGACGATAAACCTCTTCAAAAAATGCTAGGAGCAAATGCATTTAATTATGTCAGTACTCAATTGACTATTGAGCGTAACACCCAAGCCATTCAATCATTGTATTCAGCCAAGATCGCTCAAGCTACAGTCCCTAAAATTTCGCTACTCGATGGCTTAAAACCACTTAAAAGTATGATCAATTATGTACCGTCGATAGGAGGTCATCATGGATAACACAGCGAAAGTCGGTGCTGAATATGGACACAGTTTAGTCTTTGACCCAATAGGTTTTTCTGGAGGTTCAAAAGTGGCGACAAGTGAAGCTTTAGCGCTATGTAACGCGAAAAATAGTCAGTTCACTATTCTGACGGCAAGCCCTAAATGTTGGTCAAACAGCTCCTTGGCACGAAGGCATGATGTAACAATAGTAAAATTGCACATTCCATACTCACTCGCAAAGGCATCATGCGGCGGTCTATTTTGGGTAAAACAGCTTTATCTATTAATGTACATCTGCTTAACCCTGTTGAGTATTAAGGTGTCCGCTTCCAACTCTATTTCTAAACTGGTTGGTTGCTCTGGCCCTGGAATCGATATGAGCCTGTACCTGTGCCGAACCCTAGTCGCAATTAACATTATTCAATTTATTCACGGACCAGTCGCGTCTTCTCGCTCCATTGGGTTCTGCCTGACGCGCTGTGATGCTCTATTTTATCTACCCAGTACCAAACAATCTCTTATTGACGCTCTCTCCTGTTATCTTTCAATTAAGAATGGCGATCATTACTCAACGACGTTAGCAGAATTTGTACTGCATTCCCCACACGCTCACACTTTTGTGAATGGTATTTCCCAGACCTGTTGGCCAACAAAAAGCCAAACCGATCATGCCTCTCTATTTTGGGCTGCATCACTTCTTAAATGGAAGGGCTTAGATCTATTGCTCAATGCACTAAAGACTAACACTCTTAATTCCTCGCCAAATGATGCGACAACCTGCCTTCACACCACGGTTTGCTATATTCGCCCTCAAGGGATCAATCTCAATATCACGCAAGCTCCTATCGCTATTCAAAATGTTCAGTGGCACGAACAGCCAGATAATTTGGATCAACTACGATCTCAAAACAGTATTTTCGTTTCTACTAGCATCAATGAGCCGTTTGGTTTATCCATTTTAGAAGCCCTTGCCGCAGGAATGTGTGTCGTTATCCCCAAAGATGGCGCGTACTGGGATACCCAGTTAACTCATGGTCTGAACTGCATGAAATACACGCCTCAAGACCCAAAGAGCTTACAAACCATATTGCACACACTCGCCATTACCCCATTATGGCGTTCGAATATTCAATCTCGAGCTTATATTTTGGCAAAAGAGTACCAAGCTGAGACCTGTTACCTACCTATCGCCCGTTTCATTGATACCGATAAATTTACCTCTGAGATGACACTCTCTGTCTGTTCAGAGCGTTGTTCACGCACAGGGACATCGCTATGAAATTAAAATCGGCCATGGGCGATATGCTGACTTACGCAGTTGGGATATTCCTAATTAAAGGTATTTCATTGTTGATGCTTCCTGTGATGGCTCAATACCTTGAACCTGCACAACTTGGAAAACTGGAACTGCTTGCTACAGTAAGTGCGTTCCTAGGTATGTTTATCAGTGTTGCATTGCATGAAGCTCTGTATCGGTTTGCAGGAGAGAAAGCCTCCCATGAGGAGCAAAAACGCATCGCGAGCCAACTGCTTAGCTTAACGCTCACTATTTCGTTTTTAATGATAGCCGCTTTGATTGGCTTTATTCTATTCATCGATGATCTTGATGGCTGGATCTCCCCTTTATCATCAAGCGAGTTATTCGTGGTTATTGCCTCTCTCTCTTTAGAAGGCGCAATTGGTGTGGCCATGGCTTGGATTCGAATGCAAAACAAAGCCCGTCACTTTCTATTAATTAGTATTGCAACCACAACGCTACAAGTCAGTTTGATTCTAGGGGTGCTGTTCACGGGCCCAAGTGTTGTCCGAATATTACTCGCGAGTACAGTGGCTCATTTTGTTCAATTTCTCTTAATTCAGGGAACTCAACGTCTCAACTTTTCCCTTCCCAAATTACAATATTCATCTCGTTACCTAAATTACTGTTTCCCACTCATGCTATCAGGCTTGCTCGCTTTTGGACTAAATGGTGCAGAACGTTGGTTGATCTTATACGCCACCAATTTAGAGCAACTTGGGTTGTATGCCATTGCAGCAAAATTTACCTTAGCCATGTGTATTTTGGTCCAGCCATTCGGAATGTGGTGGATGCCCAAACGCTTTCATGTCATCGAACAACAAGGGCCAAAGCAAGCCGCTATTTATACGCAATATGGCATTGTTCTTATCGCCGCTCTAGCCGTATGTATCGCTTTTTTCGGTCAAGCTTTTATTATTATCGCCTTACCGGAGAGCTACTTATTTGCTGGAAAAATTCTCGTTGCGACACTTAGTATTGCCGTATTCAAAGAGCTTACTGAGCTGTTCAATATTGGAATACTTGCTGAAAAAAACACCCAGACTCTGTTGAGAATCAACATGCTTTGTACATTTGTTGGTCTGTCTCTGGCGTACACACTTAACTCATTTGGAATTTGGGGTATCTTAATGGCGGTATTTTTGGTTCAGGTTAGTCGCATGGTCATTGTAACCGTTGTCAGTCAACGTCTTCGCCAACTTCCTTATGATTTCAAATCGATGCTCATCCTTTTAGTGGTATGCATACTCCTGTTTTTTATTGCAAGCTACGCTCTTACTGTTTTAGCGCTAATACTAATGAGCGTTCTTGCGCCAATGATCGTTATCTTTTGTGCGCTTAAACTCAAACTTGTTACCCTGCCGAGTCGAGTGGTTAACTCTGCTTTTAGGTCTGAATTGTTTTCAAAATTGCATTCGCTAAGGAAAGCATAATGACATCATACCCATCACGACTTAGCTCATTCATTCTTGTCAGCCTAATCTGCGCCTTGATTGGTTTGGTGTGGATGCTTGTTCCTAACCCTGCGGTTGCTCTAGTTCTGGCTCTGCTTCCGCTTGGTGCTCTGTTTGTGATTAGCCAGACCTTCTGGCTCGTCACTCTATTTGTGGTGTTTTCATTCTTTCGTATTCACGAAGTGATCCCTGCTCTGTATTCTTTGAAAATCCCCCTATTGCTCTCTTTAGGAGCGTTATCGGCTCTTATTTGGCATACCTTAATCAGCCGAGAACTTAAAGTGTATTGGCATCCATCACTCACTTGGTTAGCGATTTTTTGGGGGCTTGTTATCGTGGGTATTGCGTTCGCTTCAAATCGTGGCATTGCCATCACCACATTTAAGAATACCTATTGGAAAATTATTGTCATGACATTAGCCATAATTTGGTTGATGAACAATATCGACAATCTCGCTCGGGTATCGGTATTAATCGTGATGGCAGGATTATTGGTGGGAACGGTCGCGCTGTCTAATTCAGTAAATGGCATTGGTTTGGTTGAAGGTTCACGAGTCACTATTGGCCGCGATATCGGTTCTGTTCTTGGCGATCCTAACGATTTAGCGCTAGTACTTATGTTTCCACTCGCCTTTGCGGCAGGGTTAGCGACAACACCCAGAGTCCATTGGCTAATTCGCTTATGCAGCATTGTCACGATTGTTATTTTAATGATGGCTGTCATCGCGACACAAAGCCGTGGAGGACTGCTTGGTTCATTAGCGGTATTCGGTATTTTTGCTATAAAGCTGATACGTTCAAAAGTTGCGTTATTCAGTATTGGAGCCATCGCGGCATTGGTTCTATACAGCGTCGCAGGGATATCTGATAGAGCATCTGGAGGTGCAGCAGAAGCAGGAATTGACGCATCCGCAATGGGAAGACTGTATGCATGGGAAGCGGCGTTCAAAATGTCACTCGACAATCCATTTACTGGCGTCGGCTTGAACAATTTTTACTCTAATTATTTCTTTTATAGTCCACATTGGGATGGATTAAATCACGCAGTACACAGCACTTGGTTTGGTGTATTGGCTGAAACGGGGATGCTTGGTTTAGTCGTGTTTATCGGATTTATCACCTCTTTGATTCTCACCGCGAGAAAGACGCTTATGCAGATAGCCATAAAACCAAAAACTCATAACTGTTATTTAATTGCGATGGCAAATTCAGTATATGCCGGACTGATCGGAACCATTGTCTCTGCAACTTTCCTTACTCAAGGCTTCACTTGGCCCATTTATATTCTCGCTGCGCTGACTATTGCGGTATCTCACCTCACTCAAAATGCCTGTCAAATTGAGAATAATACCGCCACCTAAATATCTTCATGACTATCCAATTGAATTTATTGACTAAATTAATTGGCACAATCTGTGTAATAACCAACATATAGATAAACAAAAAGAGACAAGCTTATGTTGGCAACCAAAACAAATGAATTCAAAAGTTGGCTTAAAGATCATCCAAATCCTAAATTTCGCAATTTGTTTCTCTTTTTGAAACAAGCTCGAATGGCTGAATTACCAACGCCACACATCATGAACAAGATCTTTTATGGTGTTTATACGTTCGCACGAAATAGCATTAACGAAATTCTCAGAATCCTATTTCACACTCCAACTTTTAAAGGAAGACTTTCACGTTACGGAAAACGCCTCTACCTATATGGTGGCATTCCCTACATTTCGGGCCCACTCACAATCAATATTGGGAGCGACTGCCGAATATCAGGTCAAACGACATTCAGCGGACGATCCTCTTCTCAATCACCTACCCTCACACTTGGACACAATATTGGTATTGGTTGGCAAACGACCATTGCTGTCGGTCAGCAGGTCGTATTAGGGGATAACGTAAGACTGGCAGGCGGTGTATTTCTCTGTGGCTACTCTGGGCATCCTCTCGATCCTGTGCGCCGAGCGAAAGGTGAAGCTGATGATGAAACACAAGTGGGAAACATCATTTTAGAGAAGGACGTTTGGCTCGGGAGTAATGTGACCGTAATGAGTCACGTAACGATTGGTCAAGGTACGGTGGTTGCCACTGGTAGCGTCGTCACCAAAGATCTCCCACCCTTTGTCATTGCAGCAGGTAACCCCGCGAAAGTGATTCGCTCGATCCCCGATAGCCAAACCCATCAAACAGAAGGAGAACGTTATGCATGATCTCATAGTATTCGGTGAAGATTTTGGTGGCTTGCCTTCGAGCACACAACACTTAATTAAGCGTTTAGCTCAAAACCGCAAAATCGTTTGGGTAAACTCTATCGGTTTGCGTCAACCCAAGCTCAATCGCAAAGATATTTCACGAGCAGCCAATAAGTTGATGGGAAAAAGCAAGGGAGATACACAGGGCATGTCCGATGCCATCGTGCATCCAAATATCACCATCGTTAACTTAAAAACGATTCCTGCGCCTCAATCTAACTTTGTTCGGAAAATGGCAAAAGATTTAA
The DNA here is from genome assembly GCF_013114135.1 of Vibrio sp. 03-59-1. NCBI lineage: Bacteria > Pseudomonadati > Pseudomonadota > Gammaproteobacteria > Vibrionales > Vibrionaceae > Vibrio > Vibrio sp. 03-59-1. The sequence continues at coordinate 114,689 of NZ_VTYA01000009.1, read as the reverse complement.
TACTCAAACAGTTACTTCCGATAATTGAAAAACTCAACCTAAATCAGCCTATTCTTTGGTCGTCGCTTCCAACCGCTGCTGATATTTGTGGGCATTTGGGTGAATACGCGGTGGTGTATTATTGTGGTGATGACTTCTCCTCACTTGCCGGTGTTGATCATAAAACAGTCAACACTCATGAGCAAAAAATGTCTCAAAAAGCCAATTTGATTTTTGCTGCGAGTGACGCAATTCGTGACAAATTCCCAAAATGTAAAACTCAATTACTACCTCATGGTGTTGATGTTGAACTCTTTTCTACCCCGACGGTAAGAGCAGATGATTTACCTAGTTCGCATCGACCAATTGCAGGCTTTTATGGCAGCTTATCGGAATGGTTAGATTATGATTTGATAACGAACGTCGCCACGGCTTTGCCAGATTGGGACTTTGTTTTTATCGGCCCCAACGAATTGGAGACGCTGTTATTACCATCACTCGCCAATGTTCACTATCTTGGAGCAAAGCCCCACGCAGAGCTTCCTCGCTATTCTCAACATTGGGATGTGAGCCTACTTCCATTCAAATCAAACAAACAGATTCAGGCATGCAGTCCATTGAAACTGATGGAATATTTGGCGACTGGAACACCCATCGTCACAACCGATTTTCCTGCAATGCACCCCTATCGACATTACTTGCATCCCATATCGACAAGCAATGAGATGATCCGGGCTTTAGAAGTCGCACGACATGAGCCAAGGCTTAGAACCGATATTGTCAGTGACGAGAGTTGGGACAACCGGAGTCAGTTTGTTAGCTGGATGTTGGAGTTATTATGATTAATCTTAAAATACGTTTACTTGTGTTGTTAAGTTCGGCTTGGCATAGACGCTATATCATTTTACTTCCAATTATTATCCTTCCTTTAATGGGGTTGGCAATCAGTAAAATGACCCCTCGCGTTTATCAAGCTCATACCAGTATGCTTATCCAAGAGACGGCGAAAATGAACCCTTTCCTGGAGGATTTGGCCGTATCAACCATGCTGAAAGACAGAATAAATGCGTTAAGAACCTTACTAAAAAGCCGTCACGTATTAATGTCCGTTGCACTTGAGCAAGGCCTGATAAACGATCAAATGAGTGGTAGTGAAAAAGAACAAGTGATCTCTAAGCTATCAAGCCGCCTCAATATCTCTCAACTTGGTAAGGATTTCCTCAAAATTCATTTAACCGCGAGTAACCCTGAAGGGATGAAAGAGATGCTCGAATCCATCAGTGGTCACTTCATAGAGCAATTGCTTGCACCTGAACGCTCGTCTATAAAAGATTCCAGCGACTTTCTTACTATTCACATTAACAAACGATATGACGAGCTTGACCAGTCAGAACAAAAATTAGCTGATTTTAAAAATATCAATTCATCTGTAAGCCCTGAAATGCAGGGACAAAGCTTAAATCGATTAGCAACATTGAAGCAGTCTTTAGCAGAGAAAGAAGCCGAACTTTCAGGTGTTAAAAAGAGCTTAGGTAGCATTGATCAACAGTTGTCTCAGACCAATCCAGTTGTTGGTAAGCTTGAAGAGCAAATTATAGAAATTCGAAGTGATCTGACTCTTCTTAGTGCCAAATACACAGATAACCATAGCGCAGTGCAAGCCAAACAGAGAGAACTCAACCGTTTAGAGCTTGAGAGAACTGCCCTGCTCGGCAAATCCCAACCTAAACTCAATTCTGACCAATTATGGGATATTGCAAGCAGTAATACGCTATCGAGTTCTTCAGATAATCAACCGCTGTTAGTCACCCAACTACACAGCTTACAGTCTGTTCGTAGCAAATTTGAATCACTGAGTGAAGAGACAAAAAGTCTGCGTAAAATGATATTTGAACTGGAACAAAAGGCGAATAATTTTGGTAGCAATGCAAAAGAACTCTATCGATTACAGCGCGATGTTCAAGTAAAAAGGCAGCTATATGAAGAGTTGGTCGAACGTTATGAGATGGCACAATTAACGGGTTCTCTAGGGGCGTTTGAACACAGTAAACGAGTAAAAATTATTGACCTTCCTTATACTCCAAGTCTGCCATCCAATATGCCGAGTATCATTTACATCGTTGCAGGTTTATTTGCAGGTATTGCATTGGGGATAGGTCTAGCAACGTTACTTGAAGTGTTTGATACGCGAGTTCGCCGTCGTGATGAGGTTGAACAAATCTTAGGTGTTCCTGTTATCACGACCATTCCACACGCTTAAATGCTTTCCACTTTTTACAGCCAAACTTTACAGCCAACTTGTTTCAATAAAATGAGTTGGCTGAATGTGTTCATTCTGCTTTCCTCGTAAAGATTTAACTTAAACTCACTGTCATTGCTCTACCCCGTGAGCTTTTCAACTCATCATTTTGCAATTCGACAACTCTTCCTCTTATCTGATTCATTTCGATTCTCAAATTAAAAACGAAACATACAAAGCGACCATAAACACAATAAGACCATGATATTTAACCATTAAAAAATTGGCACACTAAATGCTATCTATTAGATACGAAGCAAAAACCATCAGCGTATTTGCGTCAGGGACTGAGAACCAAATAAGGTGAGCATTATGGATAGAAAGATAAACAAGCCACTTGGCAAAAAAGTAATCCATGTCGTACAACGGCTCGCTCCAGGAGGATTGGAGACGTTAACGTTAGATCTTCTTCGTTTTGCTAACCCAAATGACCAAGTATTAATCATCAGCTTGGAAGGTACCAAAGATGAATCGTTAGCCCTATGGCCAAAACTCACCCAATTTTCTAAACAGCTTGTGTTTCTAGATAAAGCACCCGGAGTTCAACTCAAGACCATGCGTACGCTTATTAAGGTTTTCAAAAGCATACGCCCTGATGTAGTACATACTCACCATATCGGTCCACTTCTGTATGCCAGTATTTCAGCTCGTCTTTCAAATGTGCCAACGCGTATTCACACCGAACATGACGTGTGGCACCTCAACAGTAAAAAACATGTCGCCTTACAAAAAATGGCTTTAGTTGCCGCTAAACCAACCTTGGTGGCGGACGCGGTTCGAGTAAACCAGCAACTGAAAATGCACTTTAATTACGACAAAACCGTCACGATCAAAAATGGCATCGACTGCCAAAAATTCCGTCCTGCTTCGAAACTAAACGCACGCAAAGCCTTATCTCTTCCATTTGATGTCACAGTGATCGGGTGTGCGGGCAGGCTTGAAACGGTTAAAGGTCACGACCTTATCATCAAGGTTCTGACATTTTTACCTAAGCATGTCTCACTTGCTATTGCGGGTGATGGAAGCCAAAAAAAGGAACTAATCAAACTGGCTCGGCAATTAGGTATCGAACAACGAGTCATCTTCCTTGGTTTAGTTGAAGATATGCCTCAATTCTACCAGTCGCTGGATCTATTCTGTTTACCGTCGCGCTATGAAGGGTTTCCTCTCTCTCCTCTCGAAGCTCAAGCATGCAATATTCCCACTGTCGTTACGGATGTTGGTTCCGCCAGTGAAACACTTTGCCATGAGTCTGGCTACCTTTCAAAAGCAAATGACATTCCTAGTTTGGCGCATGTATTACTTCGTGCTGTTTCTGAAGTTAATAACGATGTTATTGGCGTTGAATTCAACTCTGAAGTCTCCTTCCCAAGAACTTTTGTTCTCGAAAATAATGATGTGAGACATATGGTAAAAGCTTATGAAGAATTAGGAGTAACAGCATGACCGATATTCTATTAATTTCTGTATTTCTATTTAGTGGTGCGTTGATTGTCTATCATCATGTTGGCTATCCCATGCTTCTGAAATGGTATTCCGCGAATCACCCAATTAAGCAAGTTACCGGAAAAGTACGTGGATACCGAAACGGCAAACTCGATCGTACTCGTTCAACCATAACGATTCTTGTTCCTGCGTTTAATGAGCAGCAATGGATCGCAGAAAAAATTCGTAACTTAGCGTCTCTCGATTACCCCAGAGATCGTCTAAAAGTCATCATTGCATGCGACGGATGTACCGATAATACCGCCGAAATTGCACAGTTAACGATACAAGAAGCGATCTGCTCAGACACTTACTTTGAAGTGCATGAGCATACGGTTAATCGTGGCAAAGTGGCCGTTATCAATCATGAAATGTTATCTATTGATTCTGATATTACGGCTTTGAGCGATGTTTCAGCGCTTATATCTATTGATGCTCTACTTATTGCTGATTCACACTTTAGCGTTGCAAACATTGGGGTGGTTAATGCCACCTACCAAATAATGTGCGCCGCCGATGAGGGAGAACAGAGTTACTGGAACTATCAAAATCAAGTGAAGTTAAACGAAGCTTCATTAGGTTCTACACTCGGTGCACACGGAGCCTGTTATCTGTTCCGAACACATCTTTTCGAAGCATTGCCAAGCAATACCATCAATGATGACTTCGTTCTACCAATGGAGATCGTTAAAAAAGGATACGTAGCTGATTATGAGCCAAGAATTGTCGCTATTGAGATGGAAGCAACCAGCCAAAATGCAGATTTCAAACGTCGATTACGAATTTCTGCGGGCAACATGCAACAAGCGATTCGTTTAATCAGCCTATTTAACCCGCGGTTTAGAGGGGTTGCGTTTGCCTTCTTTTCAGGAAAAGGCTTACGTTTAGTCACTCCGTATCTAATGCTTGCTTGTTTAATTTCTTCAATCACACTCGCCAACCACTCTTTATTTATGGCCATAGTCGCCGTGCAAGTCACTGTCTATTCTGTGGGCTTAATTGGTTTTATTTTTCCACAAGTGTTCACCAAAAAAATATTCAAGCTGATCACTTATTTACTTACTGGCCACTACGCCAATTTAGTTGGTGGATTACGTTATTTATTAGGCTTTGAAAATGGCCGTTGGAATCGTGTTAATCATTAAGGACATATTATGAATACTACTAATCGCAATACTATATCTACTGCAAAACGTGTCTTCGATTGCATTGGCGCGTTCATCGGGCTCATTTTATTTATGCCATTATTCCCGATCATTGCTCTGATGATTGTGCTCACCTCACCTGGGCCGGTATTTTATCGTCAAATGCGAGTGGGAAAATCAACACCTGAACAAATGGCGCTGTTTGACATCATTAAATTTCGCACCATGTACCAAGATGCGGAATCTCGTTCTGGCGCGGTTTGGGCGACGGAAAATGATCCCCGAATTACCCCTGTAGGTCGATTTTTACGTAAAACTCGACTTGATGAAATTCCGCAGCTTTTCAATGTTCTCAGCGGTGATATGTCATTAATTGGCCCTCGTCCAGAGCGTCCTACCTTCTACCAAAAGCTTGAAACTGCGATCCCTTACTTTGCTGACCGCACTTACGGTGTGTTACCTGGAATTACGGGACTAGCGCAAGTGAACCAAGGCTACGACACTTGCTTAGATGATGTACGTCGTAAAGTGGGGTTTGACCATAGTTATGCCCTATCTCTATCGAGCTTATCCAGTTGGTTCTCGACCGATATGAGCATATTAACTCGAACCATTATGGTGATGGTTGATGGTCGTGGACGATAAATAGAACTTATTTAAGAGAAATTCATATGCTCAATACACGATAGCCTTTACTTTGTAGAGGCTATCTTTTTATCACACTACGTAATAACGCGCGTATTTTGATTTTTGTCACACGCCAGTGCGTAATCGGTCGCGTTGGTGCCGTGTTAACTAAATGCTCAAAGCGCTGCTGATTAAGCTCTGACTTACCACCGTGAGCAAGTAAAAGCGTTTTTACATTAAGGTGGTATACACGATGTAGTGAATCTCGATATTTATTGGGATGGAAAATAGGAAATGGCGCGATAAGCTGCTTTTTGACTTCAACCATTAAGTCAGCCACATAAAGAATACTCTCACTGGCGCAATACACCGACAAATCTCTGTCTGTATGCCCCGGAGTCTCCAAGACTTGCCAATCCTCAAAACCCGGAATTAAATCACCATCATTAAGTTTATAATCCGGTTTTAATTTCCGTGAATACCACAAGTTTCTTTTCGGAATACCCATGCGATTGGCCATCCACCAAGCCAATGCAAGATCGGTAAGATGCATTAGCCATCCATCTGTCCCAGAGTACCAATCCGTTTTCTTGTGGGCGGAAACGATTTTACAACCCGTTAATCGCCTAAGTTGATGCGCTGCGCCAGCATGATCAGGATGCATGTGCGTCACCACAACAATGGTTAAGTCATTGAACGATCGCTGCAATGTTTCTTCAATATATGCCCTAATGGTTGATACATCAGCACGACTCGCCCCATCAAGAAGCATCAATTTATCTTCATATTCAATAAGATAGATCTTTTGTATGTAACCTTGGATTGAATGTAATTTCACGAATCTTCCTTGCTCGATAACTGGTCAGACAACCTAATTAATCATTTAGCATAGCACCATTGATCCAATATACAACGGGCCTAATCGGCGTAAATAGCTCTCTTAAAAACAACAACCTCCATAAATACTTCATCTCCCTGACATTTTTTAGTAACAAGATTGTCACAAGCTCGAACCAGTATAGCGTCAAACGAAACGTCTAAAGTCTCGTTCGAAACCAACCATCATTAATAAGGAAACTATGATGAACAAGCTATGGTTATCGGGTCTGCTTACAGCAACCATTTCAGGTACAAGTTTCGCAGCAACAGCTCCGTCGGTAACAGAAGTGACTTGGTGGCACGCTATGGGCGGTCAATTAGGGGAAACCGTTAAGAAGATCGCGACAGATTTCAATGCTTCTCAGCACGATTATAAAATCGTACCCGTTTATAAAGGCTCTTACACTGAGACATTGACTGCTGGTATCGCTGCATTTCGAGCAAACCAAGCACCTAATATCCTACAAGTGTTTGATGCTGGAGCAGCAACAATTATGAACGTGCCTGGCGTAGCAAAACCAGTACAAGATATTTTGGTGGAATCGGGCTATGAATTCAATTCGAAGAACTATTTGGCAGGTGTACGTAATTTCTATGCTGACAGCAAAGGAAAAATGGTAGGCATGCCTTTTAACAGCTCAACGCCTGTTCTTTACTACAACAAAGATATCCTTGCAAAAGTGGGTGCTAAAGCCCCAGAAACCTATGAACAATTAGAAGTGCTGGCAGCGAAGTTAAAAACAAAAGGTTATGTGACTTTTTCGCAATCACATACCCCATGGATAATGTTTGAGAATTTTAAGTCACGCCATAACCTACCTCTCGCGAACGAGAATAATGGCTACGATAACCTCTCTTCTTCATTGATGTTCAATAGCAAAGACATGGTTATGCATTTTTCCAAAATGAAAGAGTGGGCTGATAAGGGTTACTACAAATACTACGGCAGTGATTGGGATGCTAACCAAACCCCATTTGAACGACAAGAAGTCGCGATGTGGATGGGCTCATCGGGTTCTTTCGGCGGGCTACGCAATCGAGTGAAATTTGAGCTAGGCACTACGTACCTGCCTTACTGGAAATCAATAAATCCAGATGCAGGACTAACGTTCATTGGTGGTGCAGCCCTGTTTGCTCTTGATGGAAAACCAAAAGCGGAAGAGCAAGGTGTGGCAGCTTTCTTTGACTATTTAACCAAGCCTGAAACTCAAATGTATTGGCATAAAACAACCGGATACGTACCGGTGACCAACGCCGCTTATGAGCTCACCAAGCGATCAGGTTACTACACCGAACAACCGGATGCAGAAGTGGGTGTCAAACAACTTAGTCTTGGTGCGGGTGAATGGACAAATGGTTACCGACTCGGTTTCTATCCTCAAATCCGAGAAGTCATGCACCGCGAATTTGATAATATTTTTGCTGAACGTTCTTCTGTAGAGAACAGCTTAAACAAAGTAGAAGTCGAAAGTGCACAACTTCTCAAACGCTTTGCTCGAACCATCAAATAATTCATTGATGAGTTAGGCGTTGATAATCGAAACACACAATGATTATTAACGCGTTTATCAAAAAATCACCATCAACACATTTGTGTTGCCCTATCGCCTTTTGTCACTCTCAAATAGAAACGCAGAAAGTGACAAAGAGGCGATATTCCTAAATATAGTAAATAGGAAATATTGTGGAACATCGTCAGCAATTCTTTCATTCACCATTGCCGTATCTCTTTTTAGCACCGCAGATTGTGATCATTGCCGTTTTCTTTCTTTATCCCGCAGCTCAAGCTGTATACCTCTCATTTATGCTTGAAGACCCATGGGGAATGTCATCCACGTTTGTTGGAATTGAAAACTACCAAATGCTTTTCGAATCCAGCGAGTATCTGAAATCGATTGGTTTTACGCTCTTATTCGCCGTTATTGTCTCTTTTCTCTCTTTGGCTCTTGCGTTATTACTTGCCGTAAAGGCAGACAACGTCATTCACGGACAAGGGCCGTACAAACTAACCCTAACTTGGGTATACGCCGTCGCACCTGCTATTGCCGGAATCATCGGAGGTTTTCTCTTTAACCCTCATATTGGTGTATTAACCGATGCATTCGCACTGTTGGGGTGGGAGTTTAACTTACAAACGGATCCCATTGACGCCACTTTCGCTCTGATTTTAGTCTCAGTCTGGAAGCAAATTTCAGTCAATTTCATCTACTTCCTCGCGGGTTTACAATCTATTTCTTATGCCGTTAAAGAGGCGTCAATGCTCGACTGTGTCAGTGATACCAAGCGATTTTGGACCATTACCTTCCCCTTACTGGCCCCAACTGGTTTTTTCTTGCTGGTGATCAATTTGACGTATTCATTTTTTGAAACCTTTGGCGTGATCGACACAATGACATCAGGAGGACCGGGAGGAACAACCACCTCGCTGGTTTACAAAGTCTATCGCGACGGGTTTGTTGGGGCCGATCTCGGAGGCAGTTCCGCTCAATCCGTAGTGCTACTTTTGTTGGTGTTAACACTGACATTTATTCAATTTAGATTCGTCGAAAAGCGTGTTCACTATTAATGACTAACGCTATTTGTAAACACAATACATAAACCGCTTATAACGCTCTATTAAGGTCTAGAACTATGAAAAGCAATCGATTCTCCGATCACCTTATTTTGATCGCAGGAGCTTTATTCATGCTGATTCCAATTTGGCTGATTTTTGCAAGCTCGACGCACAGCCCAAATACAATTGTTAGCGAAGGGCTTCAATGGTTGCCCGGCGATCACTTTCTTGATATTTACAGCGAGGCTTGGAATAAGAGTCTTGGTTTTGGTGGGGATGTCACTGCCAAATCTATGATCATCAACTCAATGGTCATGGGACTTGGGTTTGCCATTGGAAAAATCATCATCTCAATGATGGCGGCCTATGCATTAATCTATTTTCGCCTGCCCTACGCCACCGCCTGGTTTTGGCTTATCTTTGTTACGCTTCTTCTTCCATTAGAAGTCCGAATTATTCCCTCTTATGAAGTCGTTTCTGGCTTAGGGATGTTAAATAGCTATACCGGTTTGATTCTTCCACTCATCGCATCTGCAACCGCCACATTTTTCTTTCGTCAGTTTTTCAAAACGATTCCAGACGAATTGTTAGAAGCCGCTCAACTTGATAATGCAGGCCCTATTCGCTTCTTGTTTGACATATTGCTTCCGCTTTCTAAAACAATGATAGCGGCCATTTTTATCATTATGTTTATTGTCGGTTGGAATCAATATTTATGGCCAATCATGATGACGACAGATGAAGGCTACAACACGATTGTGATGGGCATTAAGCAGATCTTAAATAATATTAACGAAACCAACTCACCTCGTTACGACTATGCCTTTGCCATGGTCATTCTCGCAATGCTTCCTCCTGTATTGGTGGTCGTGATATTTCAACGATGGTTTGTTAAAGGATTAGTCGAAAGTGAAAAATAAATTACGCAACTTTACTCAAAACAGCATGCAGATAGTGATGGTTCTCACTCTAAAACGGATCACATTCAATCCATCAATACCGTTAATTTCGATTCACAGCCCAAGGAAAGCATCATGTTGAACATCAAACAGCTTGTTAAAACCTATGAGAATGGACACCAAGCAGTGAAAGGCGTCAGTTTAGAAATTAAAGACGGTGAATTTCTGGTGCTTGTCGGACCTTCAGGTTGCGGAAAATCGTCAATTTTACGATCGATTGCCGGTTTAGAATCGATAACATCCGGTGAAATTCATCTGGCTGGTCGCCGTGTCGACAACATTAAACCAGCCTTACGAGATATCGCGATGGTTTTCCAAAACTACGCACTGTATCCGCACATGAGTGTTTACGATAATCTTGCCTATGGTTTAAAGAATCGCGGTGTTGATAGACAATCTATTGCCGAAAAAATTAGCAAAGTATCCACCACACTTAAAATCGAAGAATATCTAGATAGGAAACCATCGAAACTTTCAGGTGGTCAACGACAACGAGTTGCAATGGGGCGTGCGATTGTTCGTGACCCACAGCTGTTTCTATTTGATGAACCTCTCTCCAACTTAGATGCGGCCCTAAGAGCACACATGCGTTTGGAGATCAAAAAATTGCAACGTGAACTCGCGGTAACCAGTGTCTATGTAACCCATGATCAAGTAGAAGCAATGACGCTAGCCGATCGAATTGTGGTGTTAAATCAGGGTAAGATAGAGCAAGTAGGCACTCCAAAAGAAGTGTACCACCAACCTGCAAGTCAGTTCGTTGCGAGCTTTATTGGCAGCCCCGCCATGAACTTCATTCCCGCGACAATAGACAATGGTTATTTAGAAATGGGGAAACAGCAGATTTATCTCAGTGAATACTCTTATCTTGAACAGCAAGATATTGTGGTTGGAATAAGGCCAGAACACGCTGAGATCTCACCCATTACTCCAACGATATCGATAACAAGTCCAAACGTAAATACACTAGAAAACCGCTCACTCACGCTTAGTACCTATATACACGTTGTCGAGCCTCTAGGCCCAAATCAGCTCGTTCACGGCAAGATCAATGAGCACCCTTTTATTGCTGTAACACCTGAAATGGATTTAGATACTAATCACCCTTTATCAATCCATGTCAGCATGGCTAATTTGCATATCTTTTCTTCCACGGGAAAACGTATAGAGCCAAGCCGAAGTTTGCCGAATACTTCAATTGCACCCACAACATTGCTATGTAACCGTGCATCAAGAATGTAGCCGCACCGCCAGAATGTAAGCGCTATAAACAGGTTGTCAGTGGTACACTACGTGAAATTAAGCGACTATTTATCGATCAAACTACTGACAACATTGAACAATTGTGCCAATTTAACGACGTTGAATTGATCGCCTCACTTTAAGGATAAAAAATGACGCCACTGATTGTTGGCCACCGAGGAGTGGCAGGAACTCATCCAGAGAATACGATGGCAAGCATACAGCAAGCTATAGCGTTAGGTTTGGACTGGATCGAAGTTGATGTTCAGCCGACAAAAGATGGTGAGCTAGTGATCTGTCACGATCACACGATTGACCGATGCAGTAATGGTAAAGGCCGTGTCGATTCTTACACCCTAGCCGACTTGAAAGTACTGGATTTTGGTTCGTGGTTTGATACCCAATTCTCTGGTGAGCTCATTCTGACATTAGATGATTTATTGCACATCGCCGAACAACATAATTTGGGATTAAACCTAGAGGTCAAAGTTGACCAACATGACTCTCAAGCCGTTGTTAAGCAATTAAAAAAACAACTTGAGCAGTCGCCTATACCCAAGAACAAATTATTGTTATCGAGCTTTAGCCACGATGTCATGCGTGAACTGCACCAGCATTGCGGGGCTTATCGATTAGCTGTTATCAGTGAAAGGTTGAATGATAGCGTGCGTTTGTTACTGTCTGAAATCAATGCTTTTAGCTGTAACCTTAACTATTTCTGGCTAACCGAATCCCATATAAAAGAGCTTCATAATGATGGGTATCAAGTTTGGTGTTTTACGGTTAATACACCGGAGTCATTCCCTCTCCTAGAGAATGTCGATGCTATCTTTAGTGACTTTCCTAGTTGCTTTGACAAGTAAGCATGTTGCTCTCATAAAAACGAAGTACAAAAACAGAAAAAGCCAGCAAGATTGATCCTCACTGGCTTTTTCTTATTCTTTGTCTTATACGATTAATCGTTATTCACAATTAAGCACGAGACAGATGCACTTCTTCTTCTTTGGCACCCGCTTCTGGATTATTGAAGCGTTCTAGATCTAATGCACCTTCAGATTTTGCTACGATACAACTTACCGCACTATCACCTGTGATATTGACTGCTGTACGAATCATATCAAGTAGACGGTCAACACCCATAATAAGAGCAATACCTTCTAGCGGTAAACCAACTTGGTTTAGTACCATTGCTAGCATGATAAGACCTACACCTGGAACGCCTGCAGTACCTACTGATGCAATCGTCGCGGTAAAGATAACCGTTAGGTAGTCACCCATTGTAAGATCAATATTGAATGCTTGTGCGATAAATGCCGTCGCCACACCCTGCATAATAGCAGTACCATCCATATTGATGGTTGCACCTAGTGGTACGGTAAACGAAGCAATTTTGTTATCAACACCTAAACGGTTCTTAACCGTTTCCATCGTAACAGGAATCGTTGCATTGGATGAGGCTGTTGAAAAAGCAAACATCACTGCATCTTCCATCTTACGTAGGAATGTAATTGGGCTAAGGCCAGTAAATGATTTTAGCATCACACTATAAGTCACTAAGCCATGCAAAATTAACGTACCCGCTAGCACTAAGAAGTACTCTGCAAGGTTAACAATTGCACTCAAACCTAATCCTGTAAATAGTTTTGCCATCAGGAAGAACACACCGTAAGGGGCGATATTCATCAGCAACGCCACAAGTTTCATGATCACTTCATTTAGATCACTAAACACAGCCGCCATACGCTCACCAGGTTTACCCGCAGCACTCATAGCGATACCAAACAGAACCGCAAACACGATCACTTGAAGCGTTTTACCTTCTGCCATCGCATTGATAGGGTTAGTTGGGAACATACCTATAATCACTTGACCCAACGTTGGGGCTTCAGCTGATTGGAATGTAGTTGCAGCCGTTAAGTCAGCACCTGCGCCTGGTTGGAACACATAACCCATTGTTAGGGCCAGTGTAATCGCAACAGCAGTGGTCGTAATATAGAAAGCTAATGTCTTACCACCAAGGCGACCTAAGGTCGTGACATCTTTAAGAGAGCTTGTACCACATACTAGGGAGACAAAAACAAGCGGCACTACTAGCATTTTCAAGCTAGCAATAAATATTTTTCCGCCGACCTCGAATAGGCCATTAACAATATAAGCGTCGACAAATCCGTTTTCAGCAAACAGAGCTCGAATCGCGAACCCAGTCAAAATGCCTGCAATCATACCGACAATTACGCGGCCAGTTAGAGACATTGGTTTCTTAGTATTCTTCATGAACACTCCTTAAAATTCCACTTTGACAACATTACAAAGCGTGTCGGAGATTAGCAGGAGGATTTACTAAGATAGAAACAAAATTTTTCTTCACCACAGTCAATGTGACTTGAGTCACTATAAACCACAACCCAATTAACACAAAATAAACAAAATAAAAGCAAGACCAAAACAATGTAGCGTACAAATCACACAGACTGCTTATATGCAACACAATAATGCATGCATTAGTCCAAGATTTGACTTTAAGTTTACATTGAATTGATACTTACCGTATAACAAACCATCCCATCTCATCCGCAACTGAGTAACTGAGCAACTTAGCCGTGGATGAGACAAATTCACTCTAAAACTTACATTTACAGGCCTTGAACATACTGCGCTTTAGTCGAGATCGTAACTAAATCGTCTAACTGTTCATGAGAGCCTTGTTCGCCATTAAGTAAAGCTTCAAAAAGTTTGACCAATTCCGCTTTGTCGTGCATCTCTTTTGAGCCCGATCCAATATTAGTAAGGTCAATAAAGAACTCATCAAACAGCTCTGAAAAATCACTTACCGCATCATAGTTCAAAAATTGCTCATGGTTATAGATGCTAGGATATCCTCCCTTCTGTTTATCAACAGCAAATGAGACACCTTTAACATTCGTAATCGTGGTCGCTTTTTCACATTTGAGCATGCAACCCGCTTCTATACTCGGCTTATTACAACCGACCGTGCGTTGGAAAAAGCACTGACGACTGGTCATCATTAGAATGGGGTGATAAATGCTGTAGAACATTTTGAAGTTTTCTGGACGAGTAATATTACGGATCTGACCACGGTTGATTTCATTTGAAATAAATGCACCGGCACAATTCAACTCTTCTTTTAATTCAAGTAGAGCATAAGAGTTTGTGGTATTCATAAATGGGCCAGCCACCCACTCTATACCCATTTCGTAGGCTTTGTATGCGATACCCGTATTATTAGTCACAATACGCGCTGGCTTCACCTGTTCCAGTACCTTAATCGCTTCGTCATAGTCCTTTCCGATCAGTACAGCAGGAAACCAAGGGATCAAACGTGGATGCTCAGATAGAATATCAATGTACTTAGTGCAATTACGTTTGAAGCTTTCAGGCAATTTAAAGTAGATATCAGCGTCGGTAACGTCACCCAGGTGCAAATCGCTCACATCACTGATCAACATAGAAAGGGTTGGTTTCTTATTTACCTTCTGATGTTTAACTAGCTTCGGCACCTCAACATGCTTAATGAGCTTAACGCCACCATTCAGTGCAGACGCTGCTTCATCTTTTAATAACGAAATCTCTTTAAATGGGATACTCAAACCATTTTCAAATTGAGAAAAATCGAACCCTTTCAAAATGTAATTTGCATTATTGAAACCATTAAAACGACTTTCTAATAAAGCTTGGGTGATTGGCTTCTCATCTGCTTTCGCGAGGCATGATGTTGACTCAACAACTAACGTCTGTAGATCGTCCCCTCTTTGTAATGTCATAGAGAGTGTTAACGGCTCACCTTGCTTAGCGCTAAATGAGAGTGACAATGATGTTTTATCAATATCTAGAAACTTGATCTTCTCTTCTAACTCAGCCCCAAGCGCATTCTTTCCTGTGTATAATTCATCTTTCACGTCTTGTATCTGAACAACCGATATCGCGTTATTTTTCTCGATAGCATAATTCACGCTGTTATCACGCGGATTATCGATAAACATATCTTTGGTCAAGTTGCCTTTCAAAAATGAGTTCGTGAAATTACGGTTGAACACTTTGTGCAAGTTCGAATCATCTTCGATCAGATCGCCACTCTCAATAAAGCTATCAATCTGTTTTCTCCACGTATCGACGACGGTATAAACATAATGAGCCCCTTTAATGCGCCCTTCTACTTTAAGAGAATCAACACCTGCATCGACTAACTCAGGCAGATCATAGTAAGCCGAGTTGTCTTTGAGGTTTAAGGGGTACTTATTACCAGCAGCGGTGACTTCATATTCATCACGACAAGCTTGGCTACACCGGCCTCGGTTACCTGAATTACCAACACTCACCGAGCTTGAGTAACACTGTCCTGAGAATGCAATACACAGTGCACCATGAACAAAAACTTCTGTTAATACGTCATGATCGTGTGCAACAGCGGTCAGCATCTTTATCTCTTTGAGATTCAACTCTCTGGATAAATTAGCTCGCGTTGCGCCAATTTTTGAAAGGAACTTAATTTGCCCTTCATTGTGGGTGGTTAATTGAGTAGAAGCGTGAATAGCAAGGGTTGGGAAATACTTCTTAACCAGATTAAATAGCCCTAGATCTTGGACAATAATCCCATCAATCTTAGTGTTCACTAGCTGATTAAGTAACTTGGTAATGCTCTTTATTTCATGCTCAAGCAATACCACATTTAATGTCAGAAACACTTCACATCCATATTGATGGGCAAGTCGAACGACACCATTCAAGTCATCAAATGAAAGATTGGAGGCTCTATTACGTGCATTAAAGGTATCCAAACCACAGTAAATCGCATTGGCACCTGCCACAATTGCTGCTTTAATGGCTTCAACATCACCACCCGGTGCTAATAACTCAATTTTCCTACTCATTTTGAAGCTGCTCACTTTGTAATTTTGTAATATTTTTTTGAGCCAGCATTCTACCTGTATCACTTATTTATTACCACGAATAAGACTTTTATTGATTTACATCAGAACCTCAACCGATAAAATATAGTTATACAATCAATTTCAACCTAAGAGTTTCCGTGCCATTACCTATTTTGTATTCACTACGACGCTGCCCTTATGCCATGCGAGCAAGAATGGGGCTTTTATTAGCAGAACAGCCTGTGTTGATTCGTGACATTGTCACTAGAAATAAGCCAGCAGAGCTTCTAAAGGCTTCACCTAAAGGCACGGTGCCAGTTTTAGTCCTGAATAACGGTGATATCGTTGACCAAAGCTTGGATATTATGATCTGGGCATTGACCAATAATGACCCAATGAACTTGCTAAGACGCCCACGACGAGAAGCAACACAGGCTCCTGATGCTTGCCTCCAAAAATCTTTGTCTCAATCTTTATATCCGTCTCAAGATCAGAGTGAAGAGATGATGGAGCTTGTGATCTATAACGACAGCATATTTATTACACAACTAGAACAGTACCGCGCGTCAGTCCGATACCACGATTCTAATCAAGCACAGTATCGACAACCCTGCCTAACCTTTATTGATAAATTAGAGCAACGTCTTTCAAGTCATCAATTCTTATGTGGGGAGACTTCTTGCTTAGCGGATTACGCATTATTTCCGTTTATTAGCCAGTTTTCACGGGTCGACCGTAAATGGTTCGTAGAAGCTGGTTATCTCAATATTCAGCGCTGGTTGACCAATCATTATCAAAGTCAGTTATACACAAAAATAATGGTTCAATACCCACAATGGGTAGAAAGTCGTAAGGAGTTTTTACTTAATTAGACATCGTTAACATCTAGCATTCATAAAATAGCGACGTATCTGTAAGGTTAGACACGCCTAAATTACCTTTCAACGACAACTTTATTGTTTATTTTTTGAACATATTTTGTGATCACCTACTCAATTACGACAAGATCGACGCTAAAATAATTAACCAGTTTTTGATGGGTAATTAGTTATATATTTGTATTATTTTTTATTAAGCAGTTGCTTACATTGCTTTATTAATGCAACACCAGAACAAAAACCCTTAACTTTTTTGGGATATTATTTCACAAATCGCCATATGCACACGTTCGCATTTATAAAGGTGGTGCATTTTTAATTGTGTTATTCAGCATTAGGATGATTGCAATTCATTCAATGAGGGAATAAGCATGAAAAACGGTAAGTTACATCTTCGCCCTATTGCTCTTGCAGTGATGGCTGTTACCGCATTAGCTGGCTGTAATGATGACACGACAATCATCGAGCAACCAACACAGGATTCTGCAGTACAAATGCGCGAAGTCTTCACGGATTACAAAAGTGCGATGAAGACTCTAGATAGTACTAATTTCGGTCAAGTTACGGATCAAATGGCTGCATCTCGACAATCGGTTGACCTACTCTATCTTGATAAACTAGAGATGGTCGATCGAGACGCCTTATCAGATGAAGATAAGATTTATTACGACACCTTCTTGTTCGATCGAAATATCTCTTTACGTGGCGCATCCCTTGCGAATACGCGCTTCGGTAATTTTTCCGTCCCTATTACTCATTTCTATAATTACATCGAGTGGAATGCTGAATATGCAGGCGACAAACAAAAAAATCTTGAAGCATACCGCGATCAAATTCAAGTAATTCGAGAATACACCTCTTGGGTTAACAATCTGAAGGCTCTCTATTCCTTAGGTATTATTGATAGTGCGCAATTGCCAAAAGTGCTTATCACTCGTCTCGTTGATGCCACAAAAGAGACGGTAGCGAAAGATAACTACGCATTACTTAAAGTCGGGCTTAATGATTTAAAAACATTATCTGGTAGCGACTTCACGCCTGAATATGAAAAAGCGGTCGACGACTCAATTGCTGCATTAGGTACATTAATTTCTTTCCTTGAAGGCGATTATTATACTGCCGCTCGCGGGCCTTCTGGTGATATTACAGATACGAATATTGGCTGGGGTGATCTTCCAAATGGCCAAGCTTGGTATCAATGGCAATTAGATAGAAACAGTACGACTGGCAAACCCGCAATGGAACTAAGCCAGCTTGGTGAAGAGCTCGTTGCCGATGCAAAAGCTGAGATGGAAAGAGTTGCAGCACTTATTGTGAGTAAACGCGGAGCAAAAATTACCGCAAATTGGCACAATGGAACCAGTGTAGTCAGCCGCGAGTTTGTTATTGATGACGGTAGCGGAAATATTAATCTAAGCGAGTTCTTTGATTATTTAAACAGTGAGCAGTTCTTCTACGGCCGCGATGGTCGCACAATCACAGGCACTGAATACGCGACGTTATGTGCAACAGCATCAGATAAAAGTGCATGTGAAGCTGCATTAACTGACTACAACATTTTCAAAACTGATGCCAATGATGTTGTCGCTGGATATTTCAAACCAATTCAAGCGGATTATACCGTAGTCCCAACTCCTGCTGCACGAGAAGCTTATGCTGGCGTGGCATCTTATGGTAACAATGAATTTAACTTGAATACCAACCCAAACTACAGCTTACAAAAGTGGAATGTTTCTACTCTACTTCTTCATGAAGCAGCACCTGGACACCACTTTCAAAATGCTTACTCAATTGAGTATCCACCAGCAGATAAACCTGATTACATTAAAGGCGTATGGTACACCGCTTACGCTGAAGGTTGGGCGCTTTACACTGAATGGCTAGGGTTGGAAATGAAAATTTACGGGACGCTTAATGCTGATGGTAAACCAACGTTTGTTGATGCCACAGGTATGTGTAAAACCGGCCTTGATTACACGACCTTCCAAGGCGGTATTTACAACGATGTTGAAGAGTGTAACGCCCTACAGTACTTTGGTAGCTTGAATGAAGCGCAATTACGTAACATGCGCCTTGCGGTAGATACCGGTATCCACGCTAAAGGTTGGAGTATTGAACAAGCTCGCACATACATGAGTGCTAACTCTGCACTGGGTGTAGGCGATATTGAGTCAGAAACTTACCGTTATGCGGCATACGTAGGACAGGCGGTATCTTACAAGTCAGGCTACTTAGTCATAAAAAGTTTGCTTGAAAAAGCTCAGACGGAACTTGGTGACAACTTTGATTGGGCCGCTTTCCATGATCAACTGTTGAAATATGGTGATCAACCGATGGAAGTCGTTGAAACCAGCATCGAGAATTGGATTAAAACACAATAACCTCGACGCACTGTATAAAAACACAGTTAAAGCCTACTATTCATCGGTAGGCTTTTTTTTTGTAAGCCTAATCCGTTACAAAATAAAAAACAGTGTATTATTGTCTATTTTTAGCCCATAATATGGTTATTATTTACTCATTCATAAGCCAATGAAAAACCGTCAGTTACTATTCATTCTACCAATCATTTGCAGTTCTCATGCATTCGCGAGCCAACCAATATACTCGTATGCACAATCGCCAATACACTCAAATGTATTGTCTCTGCAACTTCGTGATTCCAATGCTCTCGCTCCCGGTTCATTTGAAGTAAAATCATCATACAATCAAGCTAGCGTTTGGGCAGAGACTAGTGACTATTTTCTAGATTTCTATCAAAACCAAGCAGATATTGCCATTCTTTGGCAAGTGAATAGCCGCTGGAAATCAGAGGTTGGGTTTAAAAGGATTGTTGCGCGTGATAATGGTTTGGATGAATTAACTCACAACTTCCATGATTTCTTTGGAATTGGTCAGAATGGACGAGATGAAGTTCCTCAAGATCAATTTCATATCTCAATTCCTGAGTTAGGAATTGAAATCAATGATTTTGAAGGGGAAACCCTAACTAATGCATTAACGTCATATAATGAGTACCGTTTCTACTCTGATACAAATCACTCTCTATCCGCTGGGTTCTCCATCTACTATAACTTTGTGAACTCAGGGCCGTTCAAGCGTGACAGCTTTGAGCAAGGTGTTCAGATCAACTACAGCTTCAGAAATGAAAAACATACTTTCCACTCTATGCTTGGCGTGGTTAATCGAAGTTCATCAGACATACCGAATGAACTACTAACTAAGCAAGCTGGAATGTGGGCTGTGGGTTACAACTACGCGTTCAATAATAAGCATAGCGTCATCATTGAATCACACAACTATAGTGGTTGGGCTGAAAGCAACGATGACTTTTCAGAGCCTTCAAATGAAGTAGTTTTGGGGTATCGTTATAGTTTGGAGAGGGTCGCATTGGATTTTTCTATGAGCGAAAACGCACGTAATATGGATAACAGTACCGATATTGCGTTTACTATTGGTTTACGTTTTATCATTTAGATTTATCGTTAGTACATATAACCATACGGCTGCGGCTAGTCCCAAAAAACTAACCGCAAATCTTTCATTGGCATTCTTGCTTAGGTACATAACGCTTAGATACGTAAAGCATAGATACATAATGCTTAGGTTCATGATGCTTTAGTTTTAGAAGCTCGGATTTCCAAACATTTAAACTTAATCACGAGTATTATTGGCCTATTTCACTCAATGCATAGTTAATTTCTTCAGATGAAAAACCTTTACGGGTCAACATCGCATAGGCCTTGCTTCGTTCTTTATGGTTAGCTACATCGTAGTTTTTCTTTTCTAACTGCTCTAGGCATGATGAGAAAAAATCCACCTCTTCAGTTGAGACCAATTTTTCAATCAGCGCATCGAGATCAGTAATGTCAATCTTTCTCTGACGCAGTTCTTGGCGGATGACCGTCAATCCCTTGCCTTTGCGAACGTATTTCAGCACTTCTTTTTCTAGATCAGCTTTGGCTGCCTTGATTTCTAAATTTGATTGCAGCTGTGAAGATTGAGGATGTTGAGCGATAGCCTCTTTTACTTGCGCGTAACTAAAACCTCTTTTTTGGAGCGTCGCTGTTAGCTTTTCTCTACTCATATTGAATTCAGAGTAATAGTTATTGATTCGCTCTGTCACAATGTCTTGTTCGTCTATCTGTTTATCTTCTTTGACTCTTTCAATTGCTTCAGAAATGACATCACTCTTAATGCCCTTTTTCTTAAGCTTCTCTGTAATGTAGCCAGATCCATATTCGCTGAAGAATGAGCGTTCAATAAATTGAATAGCAAAATCATTATCAGATTTTAAATATCCGAACCCACGAAGTTTTTCTAAAGTCTCATCAATCCAAGCTTGGCTGTCTGTCTTAACTCGTAATTTTGCTAACAGCTCACTCTCAGTCATATCTCTTTGAGCCAAGTGCCACATGGCGGAGTTCATGACACTTTCAACCCGCGTCGCTTTTCTTACTCTGTTTTGTTCATTGCTCATCGCTTATAAATACCGTTTCCGTGTCGCTACAGGTAAACTCTTGTTATCTCCATCATATATGAGTTCAAGCGGTCAGCAAGTACCAAAACCGTTACAGTCATCGATCTAATGGCGAATTTAGGTCAGAGGTTAACGACACGTTATTGCATCTATCGAAGGTTATCGAATTCCCTAGCTATTAATCAGGTATTTGGTGATTAATCGAAGATACCACTTGCTGTAGTTGCACAGGCAATACTGGTTGAGAAAAGTAATACCCTTGTATCATGTCACATCCAAGTAGTAATAAAGTTTTCAATTGATCTCTTGATTCCACCCCCTCTGCCAAGACTTTAATATCCAGGCTATGAGAAAGGTTAATGATAGACTTTACGACAGTCCTGCTATTTCTATTTTGGTTCATCCCATCAATGAATGACTTATCTATCTTAAGAATATGAGCATCTAAAGTGGTTAAATAGGATAATGATGAGAACCCTGTACCAAAGTCGTCGATAGAGAACTTAAAACCTTCGTGGCTCAGCTTATTTATCACCTTTTTTACTTTGTCTGGGTGCTGCATCATTGCAGACTCTGTCACCTCAAACTCTATTTTCCTGATAGGCGCGTTCGTTTCATTTATGATATCCATAATATCTTGGTAGCACTCTTCATGCTCAACTTGATGTATAGATAAATTAATCGAAACACGCCCAGGAAAATCAAAACCTTCATTTTTCCAACGATTTAATTGAGTGCATGTTTCCCTTAGCACCCAAAAACCTATTTTCCGAATCATTCCTCGACTTTCAGCAATGGGAATAAACTCATAAGGTGAAATTGTGCCTAAGTCAGGATCATCCCAACGAAGCAAAGCCTCAGCACCCGCTACTTGCATTGTTTTTAAGTTAACTTTCGGTTGATAAACAAGAAAGAAATCTGCTTTAGTTATCTTCTTCGCTAATAAATATTCACGCTCTAATTTGTTCTTGAGCTTCTGATTAAATTGAAAAATATTTCTATTAGAATTCTTTGACTCATACATAGCAAAGTCAGCGGCGATGAGCAGTTCTTTCATCGAATTACCATCATTAGGCCAAGATGAAAAACCAATACTAGCGCTAATATTTAATTCGCTACCCGCCACTTTAAAATCAGGTACAAGTGAAGCAGTTAAGTGTCGAGCCAATGTTTTTGCACTAAATGAATCTGTGTGAATATGAAGACAGACAAACTCATCGCCACCCACTCTGGCTAAGATATCGTTCAAATTACATTGTTGATTAAATCGTTTAGCCGCTTCAATTAATATTTGATCACCAACTTCATGCCCATAGCCATCATTTATTTCTTTAAAACGATTGAGATCAATAAACAGTATTGAAAAATCAGGCCTATCTTCTTTTGGGATCGTAAACAATCGCTCGACTGCCTTAATAAAATATCGACGGTTTGATAAGTTTGTTAATGAATCTAGATACCCTATTTTATGGTTTCGTGCCTGTTCCGATTTTAATTCAGTGATGTCTCTTTTTTCTGCAAAAAATCCCAATAGATGTTGATCAGTACTTTTAATAGGACTAATTACCGCATGTTCAAAATATTCAGTGCCACTCTTGTGAATATTAATGAACTCACCTTCCCATACCTGTCGATCAACTAATGCTTTTTTGAGGCTGTAATGAGTCTCTTCGGGGGTAAATTTTGATTTCAAAAAACGTGGATTTTTCCCAATTATTTCACACAGTTTATAACCGCTTATGGTTTCAAATTGCTTATTTACATAAACAATTTCGACTTGATTATTGGTTATTAAAATAGCATTAGAACTGTTGTGTAATATAGAAAAAAAGAGTTCACTATCATACCTCAATACTTCAGATAAACGAGAGTTTGAGATTATCTGTTTATAACAAGTAGTCTGATTCATTTCTCTAATCGCATTCACAACTATAAATCCTACACCTTGAGCAACTAATTGCACTGATTCTAAATATGACCACATACAACCAAATGGATGTAGATAATCAAACTAAGCTTATGAGTTTCACAGCTCTTACATTAGCAATAGTTAAATTACTCAAAATATGAATATGACATTCATTCTAAATTTTACAGAGAAATACACTGAAACGCTAAGGCCCATAATTTTACAGAAAAAACAATTCGAAACTACTTTGTATCAAAAGCAGACAATAGAACTAAACGCATCTTTGACTCAAATCATAAAATTCAAAGCTAATTTATAAATGGCTGTACGTAATACTCACTGCTAGTACCCTAATCGCAGAAAACAACCCCACCAAATGCCACTGGATGCACAGCGTTATTAATTGTGATGCAGCAAATATTCAGGGATCAATTCAATTATCACAATCTTTACAATTATTACAAATAACAATGATAGCAATTATCATTCGCATTATGTATCATCTTGCTGGATGAAAAAAGACACGATAAAGGAAAACATATGTCTGCCAAGAAAACCCTTTTAGCCGCTTCTATTTTTGCGGCTGTATCACCCAGCATTTACGCTCAAGATACATCAAACTCCCAAGCCACAATGTTTGATGAGGTTGTTGTTTCAGCGACGAGAACTGAACAAAATCTAAAAGATGTCTCCAGTTCAATTTCGACTGTATCCAGTAATGATATTGACAATACCATGTCGAACAGCATTCAGGATGCATTAAAGTACACTCCAGGCGTGACCGCGAACGGTGGTGGTCGATTTGGGCTATCTGGTTTTACTATTCGAGGAATGAGCGATAGCCGAATCAAAGTGTTGGTTGATGGTGTTCAGCAGCCTACTCCCTATAACCCAGGCGCTAACGAGCAGCGTAAATACCCTAGCAGTATCGAGATCGATACTTTGAAAGTGATTGAGGTGAATAAAGGTCCATCCTCAACTCTTTACGGTTCAGATGCGTTAGGTGGTACGGTATTGATGCAGACGAAAAACCCTGACGACATCTTAAGAACCGACAGCGACGAGAATGCGTTTGAAGCTAAGACTAGCTACAACAGTATCGATTCCAGTTCTAAAACCACTGGTACTTGGGCGATGCGTGAAGCCGATTTAGAAACACTGCTCATGCTCACATATAAAACGGGCAATGAGAGTGAAACTCACAGTAATGGTGCCGACATCGACGGCCCTACTCGAGGTGCATCAAACCCTGCCGATGCTGAAGTGGGTAATTTATTAGCGAAAGCATTTTACAATCTAAATGAATCACATCGAATTGGTGCGATCGTTGAGTATTACACTTCGCAATATGATGAAGATGAATTGTCATATGAAGGCTATACCATCATGCCTGGTTTTAGCTATAAAGATAATTACAACAAAGATACAACCACAAGACTCAGAGTGGGTGTTCAACATAAGTGGACTGCGAATAATTCATATTTTGATACCCTTGAATCGAAACTGAATGTTCAGCAAACCGAGTCCTTATCTGAAAATTACGACACCTCTTACGGTAGCTCACCTTATACATCAGGCCGTCGTATGCGTGAACGTATTGCCAGTGATGATTCAATTCAATTTGATGCACAATTTGATAAATTGGCCGATGTTGGTGACAGTTTCCATCAATTAACCTACGGCATTAGCTATAAAGAAAATAAATTCTCCACGGAAAATACCGACTACAAATATGATTTAGGAACTGTCGCTCCAGGTCATACCGATATGCCCGATGCAACGATGACTCAATACGGAATATTCCTACAAGACCAAGCGTTTTTGTTAAACGAACAACTGGTATTAACAGCAGGGATTCGATATGACTCATTTAAGGCTGAGCCTAAAACGAATGATGGCTTTAGCACTGAGTACCCAGACAGTAAGAACGATGCATTCACAGCAAAATTAGGTTCGGTTTACCATTTCAATAATAGTTTCAGTGCATTAGCTCAAATAAGCCAAGGGTTTAAAGCTCCAACGCTGCAAGATATGTACTATTTCTATGACAGCGGTGCCGTTATCGATGCTAACCCAGATCTTAAAGCAGAAAGCAGCATCTCTTATGAAGCCGGTATCCGAGCACAATCAACTGCTGCTCAAATAGAATTAATGGCGTTCTACAATGATTACTCAGACTTTATCAATCAAAAATATCTAGGCAAAGTGGATGGTGGTCCGAACGATGGTAAAGAGCATTACACAAAAGAGAATATCGGTTCAGTAGAAATTTACGGTGTTGAACTCAGCTCTACTTTCTTACTCGATGAAGCCTTTGATGCTCCAAAAGGAACCTACTCAAAACTAAGCATCGCGTATGCAGAAGGGCGAGACAAAGATTCAGGTGACTCAATCGACAGTGTTGCACCATTAACATCGAACCTTGGATTGGGTTATGACTCTGAAAACCATACGTTTGGTACCTTGCTAAATATCAACATGGTTGCAAGCAAAGACAAGTGGGCAAATAGCGGCTACGAAAATATTAATGTTGCAGGTTATACTCTTGTGGACTTAACAGCATATTACCGCCCAATGAATGACCTAACCATTCGTGGTGGTTTATTTAACGCTTTCGATAAACAGTATTGGTTATATAACGATATGATCGGTGCTGAAGCAGATGATAATGGCCTAGATCGCAAAGCTCAAGCTGGCCGAAACTGGGGTATAGAACTTGATTACAAATTCTAGTCTAACGTAAATCTTATTGTCTAACAGCTAAATGGCGTCCTTTTTAGGTCGCCATTTTTGTATCTATATTGGGTTAAACAATTCTAATAATGCGTTCAACAATACGATTGTAAAACGATAATATTACTATATATACGAGTTTTCACTTTTATTTATATGTAACCAGCCTACCCTAAATCAAATAAAATAAACCCAGGTTTTACTTTGGGTTTATTTTTATATTTCTATTGTTTAATTTGTTAAGCTTTATGCTTTTTATGCCCTTGCTCTAAATGCACAAAATCAACTAAATCATCACCACTCACTTGGAATGCTTGGCCAAAACCTTTCACAAACAAGCCTTGAATAGGTTTCAAGCGGAACATTTTGAAATCCTCTAGAGAGCTTAAACCGTCAATAATATCGCCAAAGCGCGCTTTCATCTTTATCACCGCTTCTTGCCATTTCTCTTCGTCACGAGAAATCAAAATTGCCGTTGCATCAAAGGTTAATCTTTTTCTCGCAAACAGTTGCTTAGATGATTCTTCATCTTCGACAAGCATCAAGGATACATCTGGGTTTTGTTGTAAATTTCTCGCGTGCCTTGCCACTTCTGATATCAAAATATAGTAACCATCATCCAATAGTACAAACGGCGCATAACTTACATTGGGCTTGTTTTCGCAATCAACCGTTGCGAGTTGTAACGTCTTACGTGAGTCTCTGAACTCCTGAATTTCGGGTTCAAGACGATTTTGTAAACGTTCTTGTTTAACTGCTGAGTTCATTCTATTTCCTTTAAGCTGACTTTTTATTATTTGTATTTTTGTTTAAGTAATGTAAATGCGCTGACCTGTTCTGGAAGAAGTTGACGTTTTTTATCGCGACCTAGATAAATTTTAAATATCGAATCTCCACCCTCATTAAAGAAACCAAAATAATGGCTCTCAGTTCCTCTAAACGGCTTACTGACTAGAGCGATACCTGAAACTAAATCCAACTTTAAATGGCCGTGAAGCTCCCCATTTCTACCCATCAAATTGTAGTAGCCGTGTGCCACTTTTCCTTTTGGAAACGGTGCTTTTACTTCAAAAATTGAGCCGAAGGAATGAATGATCGTCGTAACATCGCCAAAACCTACTAAACCTTCCAAAATGTTTTGTGCCTCGCCACCTTCAATCATTGTCACCATCTCTTCAGGCAATGACTTAACAACTTCGGCTTCTGAAATATCTAACTGCTTCGCAATATCACTTGGTAGCAAAGAAGGTTCTTGTTTCAATAACTCTAGTACGTCTTTATTCACGGTTAATACTCTTAAATCAATTTATGCGGCACGAACATTGACGTTCGCTAATGCTGAAATAACGCCTTGCGCCAGCGTTACTGCCCAAAACTCACCGGCTAAGGTCAAGCTTAAATAATCGTTACTTACTTTTACCAAGCCATTTTTCTGCCAATGTAAAAAAAGTGGCATGAGATAACTAAATAGGTCTTGTGGTGCATGTTGAAGCAGTAATCGCCTAGACAACACACCACGGTCAAATCCAGCTTTGATCATCGAATAGAGATCAGATGAAGCTGCTGATTGAGTCATCATTGCGATTGGCATCTCTCCCGCTTTGATCGAATCAATATAGCCATCGAGTGTTCTGTGTTGCATTATTCCAACACCACCAACATTGCCACCTGCACCGCATCCGACAGGCAATACTTCCGCTGTTGTTTTGGCCAAACTGTTGTAAATGCTGCGCTCTCTGTTATCTCGAGCCCAGTGATTCACACTCAAACGATTTAGATGATGTTCATTCATAAAATCAACACCATATTTATACATGTAAGCTTTCTCTTCTGTTGACGCAGGTTCCGGAAGTTTTCCTTTTTCAATCAACCCTTTCATCGGCGTTCCGCCCATCTCGATTAACTGATAAAGATCGACCCCATGAGCCCCGGTTTCAAGAAAATCCTCCAAATCTTGTTGCCATATTTCATTGGTTTGGAAAGGTAGTCCATAGAGCAAATCGACAACAATTGGCGCTTGATCTGAATGGCTCAATTCTTGAATTCTATTTAATACGTACTCTTTATCATCCAGTCGCTTGGCTGCTCGCCTTACTTTGGAATTAAAACTCTGCACACCAAATGAGAAACGATTGAAGCCTCCTTCAAGAGATTTATCGAACATTTCATCGTCGAAGCGGTTAATTCGCCCTTCTAATGTCATTTCGCAATCCGTTGTTAAGGGGAAAAGCTGTTGAATCCTCTTCCCTAGTCTTTCAATTTGAGTCGCAGTTAAGTCCGTAGGCGTACCACCACCAATGTATACAGCATGAAATGGCGCCGCTTGAGTCCAAGGTTGTTTTGCTTTCCATTCAAGCTCAATCATTAGCGCTTCAAAGTAATCTTCAACCAGTTGCTTGCTCGAGGCATGTTGGAAAAAATTGCAATATGTGCAACGCACACGACAAAATGGAATATGGACATATAAACATCGATTTTTACTGATGTTTACCGTTTCAGATAATGCGCTTGAAAATCGTGGTTTAAACTCATTTGGTTTAATGGGGATAGCACCACTACCTGCATGCGCTGAGGATTTTCGATCAAAGGAAAAAAGCAGTGGTTCAGGCGTACTTTTTCCTAATATACTCGTAGGTAATTGGCTTAAATCTATTTGTTTGTTCATGAGGTTCTATCTAATTGTCTCGCTCTTTACTGCTAAGAGCTTCGTCATTGTAGTTATCATAAATTATTTTTTAATGATAATGCAATTGATAATTGATCTCATTCTTATTCTGTTTATAATAATCCCAATAGCATTGATTTATTTTAAACGGAGCTCTTCGTGCTTAACTTTCGTTATCTTACAGCCGCAAGCATATCACTTGTCATTCATACCGCTGTGATTTGGGCTACTCCAGAGAAACAAGCTTTTGCCATGCCTGTTGGAAGCCAGTCTTCGCAAGTTAATATCAAGCTCGTATCCCCAAGTAGACCTGTCGCCCCTGCATCTACTCCGAGCCCACAATCCAAGACACCTGAAACAGTTAAAGCTGAATCGGTGAAAACGGAAGCAACTAAACCTAAACTGAATAAAAGCAAATCTGTTAAGACTAAGAAACCTCTACCACCCAAAAAGACCACGACAAAAAAGCCTGTCGTTGAACAGAAGGTCGTTAAAACTGAGAAGGTAGTTTCAAAAAAACAGACTGCTGAACCAAACCCAAAAACAGTCAAGACTGAGAAAAAAGTCACTGAACCGCAAGCTGAAGCAAAACCAGTCGTCTCTAAATCTGGAGCAACAGAAAAGCCGCAGCTAATCACCAAACCTAGCTTTCTGAAGCGACCAAAAGCACCTCGTTACCCTCGTATTGCACAGCGTAAAGGGATTCAAGGAACGGCTTTATATGAGATTTGGCTTAACGAGCACGGAAAACAGGTCAAACAACAATTGGTGACCTCTTCAGGGACCCCAATTCTAGATGAAGCTGCACTTAAGGCGATCCGTGGCTGGCAATTTTCTCCCCAAGTTATTGATGGACAAGCTATTGCACACAGAGTGCAGATCCCTGTTCGATTTTCTTTAAATAAGTAGTATTGGAAACAACATGTTCAACTTTTCACATTTGTATTCGCAGCTCGGCATTGTCGCCTTGCCTCTATTGTGCTGTTCAGTCATCACCCTCGCACTCTTACTTGAGCGTACGATTCAGTTGTTGATTTATTCTGGCTGCTCACACAATTCCATCCGTAAATCATTATCTCAACTCGATCCCACGAATGAATCAGGCATTGATTCACTGGTTGATTCACTTAAAAAACGTCGCGCTTTATCTGCGAAGGGAAACGCGATGCTTTTATCGCACCGTCATATCAACAAGGCTCTACGTGAAGATGTGGCTGGCTTATGGCTGCAAGAGAAACGTTATAAGTTACGTTCTGGGCTGAAGATCCTTGGCTTAATCGGCATGATCAGCCCACTATTCGGCCTTTTAGGCACCGTTCTTGGCCTCATTGATATGTTCAAAAGTGTTGCCGCAACCACAGGCTCTATCACACCAAATATTCTCGCTGACGGATTAGGACTTGCCATGCGAACTACCGCGATTGGTCTGATCATCGCGTTACCCGCTATTTCTAGTGCCCAATTATTGGGACTGTGGGCCGATCGAATCTTAGCGCGGTTAGAACACTCGCTCAATTATACCAACTTGTGGATTGATGGCGTGTTCGTGACTCCATTAACCAATGAAACCAACCTGACGGTTCCCTCGAGGGCGAGTACATGATTAAGCGTCCTCACATCGAGGCGTCAGAATCACAGCAGCCCGATTTAACGCCCCTTTTAGACATCATTTTCATTGTAATGGTTTTTCTACTTCTAACCGCGACAGTCAAACTTCAATCTCTGGAAGTTAACCTACCGTCGGCAGATACCGAGTCCGTTTCTGAGGTTGATAGTCAATCCATCACCATCAACATATTACAAGAAGATCCCTACTGGGGATTGAATGGCAAATCCTTTCTGACATGGCAAAGCTTCACTTCGGAACTGCTTGAACAAGTAAAAACCAAGCCGAAGTTTCAAGTCGTCATCGCATCAGACAAAGCCGCTGAAATTCAGCATATGGTTAAATTACTCGCTTTCTTACAAGACAATAATATTAAAGCGACCCAAATTCTAATGGACGAAAAATAGAATGCTCAACAACCTCAAAACATCCCGTAACCTTGCCTCTTTAGTTTTGGCTCTCACATTCATATCTGCTCCCTCAGCCGCATTTGCGAAGGAGCGAATTATTAGTGCAGGCAGCGCTGTAACTGAACTGATTTTTGCCCTAGACGCTCAAGAGTCGCTGGTTGCCGTGGATGTCACAAGTAAAATGCCTCAAACCGAAAACATGCCGAAAATTGGCTATCATCGACAGCTGTCTCCAGAGGGACTTTTAGCATTAAAGCCGACGCGCATTATTGGCTCGGATGAAATGGGGCCTCAATCGACACTCGATTTATTGGCGCAGTCATCCATCAATGTCAATGTGGTGAACACCAAGCCTACCATTCAAGGCTTATTAGATCGCATTGATGAGATTGCAAAAATAACCAACCAGACCCAAAAAGCCGCCAGCATCAAAGCAACGGTTAATCAAAAAGTAGCGAAGCTAAATAGCAATATTCCACAGGATAGCAAACAGAAAAAAGTTATCTATTTATTACTTCATGAAGGCAGAGCGCCTTATGTTGCTGGTAAAGAAACCACCATGGATGAGCTTATACGCTTAGCTGGCGGCATAAACCCAGCAAGCGATTCAATCTCATCGTTCAAACCTGTGTCAATGGAAGCCATGCTCTTAATGCAACCAGATGTAATTTTAGTGAGTAACCGCAGCATCAAAAAGCTTGAAGGTATCGACAATATTATCAAGTCAATTCCAACCTTATCATCGACTCCAGCAGGTCAATACAAACAAGTCATCGGAATTAAAGGTTCAGCTTTGGTCGGCGGCTTAGGTCTTGCAACTCTCGACGAAGCAGAACGTCTAAACACCCTTCTATATCAATAAGCTATCACTATGTTGTTAAAGTACATCTCATATTCAAAACTGTTGTGGATAAACGGGGCTCTGCTTCTGTTCATTGCTTTAAGTTCTATCGCAACGGGCCCAATGGCAATTACATTGTTCGATAGTTTCAGCAGTCTTAATCCATGGCTATCGGGCACTCCTGCCCATGTTGATCTCATCATTCACCAAGTTCGTTTGCCAAGAACCTTGCTATGCATGTTGGTCGGAGCAATATTAGCGATATCAGGGGTTGTCATGCAGGGGCTATTTCGTAACCCACTAGCGGAGCCGGGAATTATTGGCGTTTCTGCCGGAGCGGCATTAGGGGCGGCACTTGCGATCGTGCTGTTTTCATCCGTAGCTCAAGAATATCCAATGCTGATGGATTTTGCAGCCGTGCCAGTCTTTGCTTTTCTTGGTGGCGCAATAACGACATTGATAGTCTATCGTCTAGGTACCAGTAAGTTCGGAACGTCGATAACCGTAATGCTATTGGCTGGCGTGGCTATCAGTGCGCTTTCTGGTGCGGGTATCGGTTATTTAAACTTTATCGCCGACGATCAAATGCTACGCGACCTCTCTTTGTGGTCAATGGGATCGCTTGCCGGTGCAAAATGGACTGATTTAATCTTCGCCTCTGTTGGCCTTCTGATATTGCTAACGATATTCATCAGAAATGCATCTGGCCTCAATGCTCTTCTTCTGGGGGAAGCGGAAGCCAAGCACCTGGGTGTTAATGTTCAGTCACTTAAAAAGCGGATGATCGTACTGAGCGCTGTTGGCGTTGGGATCACTGTCAGTTTATCTGGAATGATCGGATTTATCGGACTCATTATCCCCCACCTTGGCCGAATGCTTGCTGGTCCAAACCATAAAACATTACTTCCTTTATCGGCCTTACTCGGTGGGTTATTACTTACTGGTGCTGACATGTTTGCAAGAGTTGCGGTCAGCCCGGCGGAGCTTCCAGTAGGGATTGTTACCGCCATCATCGGTGCCCCTTTCTTTTTGTATTTACTGTTCACACAAAGGGGAAAAATTTAATGAACTCCCATTCAACCGCGATTTCCGCCTCCAATATTTCCTATCAAATAAACAACCAATTGATTTTGGATAATGTGGATATTGAACTTCAATGTGGGCAAGTAACGACCATACTTGGACCCAATGGTGCAGGAAAAAGCACACTCTTAAAAATTCTGTGTGGCGAGATCGAAAGTAATAGCAATATTCACTATTTTGATCAGCATAAACAGCGCTGGAATAGCCAACATCTTGCAAAGCAGTTAGGTGTCCTTCCGCAACATAGCACTTTATCTTTCGCTTTTAATGCGCAGGAAGTTGTCGAACTTGGCGGCTTACCTTTAGAGTTGCCGAACAAAGAACTGCAAGCCATAACTTCAAACATGATGGAAAAAACGGGTATTGGTCATTTGGCGCAGAGGCTCTACCCTTCGCTTTCTGGTGGTGAAAAACAGCGAGTTCATCTTGCGAGAGTGCTAACGCAAGTCAGCCAACGTTCACGTAAGATCATCATGCTTGATGAACCGACCTCTGCATTGGATCTTGCCCACCAACATAATACCCTTCGCTTAGCACGCCAGTTAGCAAATGAGGGGGCTGCGGTCATCATAGTGATGCATGACTTAAATCTAGCAGCGCAATATTCAGATCGAGTCGTGGTGTTAAAAAATGGTAAGCTTCAAGCTGACGGAACACCTTGGGAGGCGATCACACCCACCATGATTGAACACGTTTATGGTCACCAGACATTTGTTCAATCACATCCTACTCTCGATTTTCCAACGGTTTATGCTATTTAGATAGGTTGCGTCAAATTATGAAGTAATTCACTACACAAGTGCTTGTTTCTAAAACTGAGTTGATCCAATCTAGATAATTACAGTGCGATTTTTTCGCTTCTATGGTTTTCTAGAGAGGTATTCAGCCGATGATTAAGATGTTGATATGTGATTTTGATGGGACTCTTGACGGAGGACCATCAATGGGTGTGACTCAGCTTTCTAATTACCTAAGCGAGCAGCCTGATCTGCATTTTGTCATCGCCACTGGTAGAACGTTACCTTCTATAAAAGAGGGACTAGCTGGTGATAACTATCTCCCTCCCTATTGCATCATCAGTGATATCGGGACTCAAATTCATCACAATTTTGATGTCGATTTAGCCTGGCAGGATAAGCTCCAATCAACATGGAACAAGCCAAAAGTTGAAGCCATCATTCAAAACTTCGATTTTTTAGGTCAATGCAGTGAGCAACATCAAAGTCCCTACAAAATCACCATAGAAGGGGAGATTAATGTTCAGCAATTCGCTGAACTTGAGAGCGCATTAAAAGACAACGCTATTCACGTTAGTCTTACCTACTCTCATGGATGGTTTCTGGATATTACGCCAAAAGGCATTACAAAAGCCGCAGCCATTCATTACCTTTTAGAAAAGAACAACTTAACGCCTGAAGAAGTGTGTGTTGCAGGTGACTCTGCCAATGATACGTCTATGCTCACAATTGACGGCATTAATGCTATTTTAGTCGCTAACCACTACCAAGAAGTGGCTCACCTTAGCAGTAGGGAAAATGTATACACAAGCCAAGCAACTCATGCTCAAGGCGTTCTGGAAGGGCTGAGATATTGGCAAAATTTATCTTAGCATTAACGATTAATGCCCAGTAAATGACTACTGGGCATTAGTGACTACAAAAGCTATCGAATATCTTTAAAAAGGCTTAAAATTCATTGATATAGAGTTAACCTGAAACGATGTTAGCCTTGCTTTGCCTCTTGATGATGTTTTGTTAGTTGCTGATACAGTAAATCTTTCAGCTCCATTCTCTGAAGCTTAAGCGTATGCATATTTTCGTCATCAATTGGGCTACCGGAAACTTCAAGTTCACGGATGTTGTAGTCTAACAGGTGGTATTTTTGTAGGTCGGCTTTAAATGTAGGGTCATCATGATTGAGCTGAACAATGTCTAATTTAAGATCTGGAAAATCTAAAATAAAGGCATGATTTTCATTGAGCATCGGCATTCCCTCTTCTGATTAATTATTCACAATTATAGAGGTTAATGACCGAGATTTATGTGCCAGTCAGCACAAAGTATTGAATCAACTAATTAAAGCCCTTTAAATAGCTCCCCTCGATGATATCTAAGGTATGGCTTGTGATCTGGCATGATATTGAACGACATATCCTCTTTTAAACCAATCACATCTGGCGATTCCAAGTAGCTTGAGATGAGAACCTTTCCGTGATCATCAAAGGAGATGAAACCAAGATCAAAGGCTTTATCTAGGTTGGCTAGAAGCAATAAACCGTTGAACCTGTCTAAACGTTCCTCATTGTTAGAGTCTCGCCAAGGTTTAATGTGTGATGCCAATAATAGCTGAGTATTACGATAGCCAGTAACGGCACAACCACCCCACATTTGAATCAGTTTGGACCTGAAATGTCCTTGCCCGACCCTTGTATTAACCAAGATGGTCTTTTCGGTTTCAGACAGAGTCTTATCAGTCATAACCTGCTTGATATCTGCATTAACGTCAACTTGGGATAAATCAGCTAAAAACTTGTGATAGTGGGATAAAGCGGCGCTATACATCCCCTTCCCTCTAGAATCACGAATTTGAAACTGTTCCAGTTTTCTTGCCTTCTCTTCATAACTGACAAATTTACGATATGAATTGACATCAGTGAGTGGCACTTCTAATTCACCCTCCTCCATCAACCAATTAGATATCGAACCTCTTATCGCTCCAAGATAATTACTCGCTGTTTTTTCAGACTTTCCAATATCAATCAACCACTGATGATATAGCGTCGCTAAATCCGATAGATTCGAGACAAGTCCCTCTTTTAGCTCATTAGAAACAATATAACTTTTCATATAGCTAAACAGTTCATCGTCAATATACGCATAAGAGACGGCTTTTGCTGAATAGCGACTGGTTGAGGCTTGATCGTAACCGTCATGGTAAGAAAGATACCAAAAGCCTTCACTTCTTAAATGAAAGAAAGGATTTTCGGGTGTGTTTTTATCTTTACTCTGGGCTAGATTATCAAAATGATGAGTGAACAGATCTTTAAGAATTTGATTCAAACAGATCTTGTTGGTTGCTATGTGCCCTGCTTGAATCAAGTCCATAACAGCAAGCAGCATACACACTTTATGAGGACTTTTTTTGCCGCCAGCACTGTTCATTTTCAGGTTTTGAAAGCGCTCTAAATAGTATTCTAATGCCATCAACTGCCCTTATCATTATTAGCGCTTGCGTGTTCTAACACCACGGTTTGCCAAGAAACATTCGTTCTATTCAAAGAATCTGCGCCTTTAGCTACATGACATACAGCCAGTCTTGAAACTATACTTAATTTCTCTAGCTGTTCGACAGAAACGTTGTAAGCATTGCGTCCATCATCAAAACCACCATGGCGCAATGTGATAATCAGTTTTCCATTATCAGAAAGAAGTTCAGACAGTACGACAAGCGACTCTTCACGTTCCATTGAATTTAAGTGCATCCATACTGCTGAAACCAAAATCAAATTATATTGCTGACATACGTTTCTTGTGTTGGCTAAAGCAGGTAATGAATCATCTAACCACTGAATTTGAGAGGAGGAGTTTGAGGTTCCTAATTGACGAAATTCACTTGCTGGTTCAACGGCTATAACCGAGCAACCTTGCTTTGCAAACCATCTAGCATCACGCCCTGAGCCTGCACCGATATCAAGAACCTTTGCATCTCTACAAGGCCAATACATAGACCACGAACCGTGAACATTTTCAAATGCTAAAGAGTCATATTTTGTGGCTAGCTGAACAGCGTTTTTGTTGTAAAAAGAAGTATTTATCGACATAAACCAACCCATATATCAATTAGACTTGATAATATATCGGTTGGTTGCATATGACGATTAAGTATTAGAAAAGCATTAGTAATTGTGATGAGTATCGCGCAATTTCGACCAGCTGATTGGAAATAAACAATGTTTGAGACTAAATTGATCCGTAAAGCAAACCACAACAGTTAGCTAAGCATCTAATAAAACAAGAAATTACAGGCACAAAAAAGCCCACACTAGGTGGGCTATTTCGTTGAATTTGGTGCCCGCTACTGGACTCGAACCAGTGACACCTTGCATGTCATGCAAGTACTCTAACCAACTGAGCTAAGCGGGCTTTCCCTTGGGAACGAGATAGATAATAGCGACTGTTCCCTATCCGTGCAAGCATAAATTCACAGTTTGTGATTGTTTGCTGAAATCATCACCAACTTGACCATTTATCATTCAAATCATCGTGTTAGAGCAATATCAAATGTGATTTAACTCTCATAAATATTCAGTCAATACTTTGAAAAAGAGCGACCTCTCGTTTATTTAGACGTTAGACAACCATAATGACACACTCACAAACAATGAAGTGCCTGTTATTAATGTGTGGTTGGTATCATCCATCGACCCAATGGATTTTCGACGCTAATTCCGGCACGCCCCCAACGATCAACAGTATCAATCTGCAAAATACGGTTATCTGGAACCAACTTCCGCAGTTTTTTTGATGGTTTGGAAGAGGTTAATATCCATAAGTTCGGATCCTCTTTGATGCTGCGCTCTATTATTTGCTCCTCAGCTTTGGTCCATTCCAACTCGGCTTTCGTTAAACGATCGACGACAAACAGTTGATTGCCTGAAGCAAAATCTTCGAGTGACGATGAAAGTAGAAGAACTGAATCGATCTCCGAATCAATTAATGTCTTTTGTTGGGCATTAATAAGATGCCTCACCGATAACATAAATTGTTGATGATTCTTCTCTATTTGGTTCGCTTTTTCTGGCCATAATCGTTTGAGGTCATCACTTACGATTGCGGACATTCGATTTAAGTTAGTTGGGTTTAACCACGAATATTTAGATACCTCTCCATCGGGCAAGGTTAACGCGGCTACGCCTTGAGACCTTGGTGAGATGGCTTGCGATGCATCGATTTCAACGAGACGGATGTTCCCTTGACGAGCCAATTTAAACAATGGTTCTTGTCGCCAAATAGCACTAAGAGTGATGGCGACACTGGCGGGTTTCGCCTGCTTTAGTACTTGATCTTGCCCTTTCCCAGCGAACCAATTGGGTAGCCTCTCTATCCCATAACGCTTAGGTGGCAAGTATGTGGTGGTTATGCTGGTATCTTTAGTTAACTCTGTTGCAAGCATATAAGTAACGGGAGTTGCTGTGAGAATATCGGCAGCAAGGAGGTTTGGGCTTAGTAAAGCACTCATCAGAGCCAAACTCGTGGTGATTGCCCCAATCATTTTACGTTTCATCATTACGCCTTTTTCGCTATTCGGTAGACAGTTGCACTTAAAAAGAAGCTTGCCGAGACGATAATAATCGATGCTCCAGAAGGGACAGGCAATTCAAGTTCCATTGGTAATACAGTACCGACAACGCAAGCGATTGTTGCTAAACCTCCGGACAATAGAACAAAGCTCCCCATTCTTTTTGTAAGTAAACGAGCCGTTGCCCCTGGAATAAGCAGCAGAGCGCCAACTAATACCGCTCCAACAATTTTTACTGATGCGATCGTCACTAGCGTAATCATTATCACGAACAAGTAGTCATAAAAATTCGTGTTATAACCACGCACTCTTGCAATATCTGGGCTAATACAGGTCAGCAAGATACGGTTAAAGGTTGGGATGAGCAGTAGAGTGATAACCAAGCAGCAAATCGCAAGGACAATAATGTCTTGATCCGTCACGGTTAGAATCGAGCCAAACAGCACGTTCTCTAACATATGTATATTAATCTTCCTTGCGACATACATTAATAAAGCGGCACCCACAGCCAGAGCTAAGGCAAGAAAGACGCCGACTAATGTGTCATATGGCACGTTGGTACGATTACGGACAAAGTGAAGTAACAAGGCAAAAATCATACAAAAACTAAACAGACCTATAATAGGATTTTCGGCGGGCTCTCCAAGCAATACTCCAAGCGCAATACCCGTTAAAGCCGCATGGCCCACCGCTTCAGAGAAAAAGGCTAAACGCTTTGCAATCACCAACGTGCCCAAACCACCTAATAATGGCCCTAACAAGAATGCAGCAACCACTGCATTAACCATGAATGCATACGAAAAACTGTTACTGAGCCAACCATTTTCAACAGCCATTTGTGCAAGTTGTCGTAACCACTCCATTACGCCACCTCTTTTTGGTTCGTCGTTTTTGAATCATCTGAAGGTATTGCTATTTCAGGGGCGCTGTAATGATTAAACAATCGCTCAATCTTTTCAGGTTGCAGTACCTCTTGATAACTTCCACTATCGACCAAGTATCGATTCACCACATGAACTTGCGCTTCTAAACGTCTTACTGCTGAGACATCATGATGTACTGCAAGCACGGTTTTCCCATCCGCCACATATTCATGAATCAAAGACTCTAGGTAGCGAACCCCCTGCTCGTCCATCCCTGTGGTTGGTTCATCTAAAACTAATAATTGCGGATCATCGAGCAACGCTTGGGCGAACAAAACGCGCTGCTGTTCTCCTCCGGAAAGCTGCCCCATTCGGCGATCTGCTCGACCCGCCATTCCAACGCGATCTAACTGCTCTAGTGCATGTGCGGTATGCATTCGGTTACGCTTCCAAAACAGTGGCGAACGAGTTTGATTAAGCAGAATGAAATCCATCACCGTTAATGGCAGACTTGATTCAAACATCGCTTTTTGAGGTACGTAACCTATCTTGCCAATTTGCTCTGGCCACTGGATATCAATGTGTCCTTTAAAAGGAGTAAAACCCAAAATCGAACGTAATAGAGATGTCTTACCTCCGCCATTCGGGCCCATGATTACATGACTCTTTCCGGCATCAAGAGACAAATTAATCTTCTCTAAGATCACATTATCGTCATAACTCAATCCAACCTGTTTGAGTTCAATCTTTGGCCCTTGAGATGGGTATTTTTTAGCATTGAGATCCTGCATCATGATTTATCTCTCGCAGCCGTA
This sequence comes from Vibrio sp. 03-59-1, assembly GCF_013114135.1. Lineage (NCBI taxonomy): Bacteria > Pseudomonadati > Pseudomonadota > Gammaproteobacteria > Vibrionales > Vibrionaceae > Vibrio > Vibrio sp. 03-59-1. Next base: position 75,050 of record NZ_VTYA01000009.1, on the reverse strand, counting down.
AACTTCATCGCTTCAATTAATGTTTGTAAGTTCTTTTTCATTTCGACTTCGACTTTGTCGTCTTCATACGGCCCATGGGTCATATGAGAAAAACGATAGAGTTGAACCCCAGTCGCCTGCTCAATGGTATCGACAAAACGATTTGGCATATTCAATTCATAGAAAAGCACATCAATATCGGATGCTTTGATCTTTTCGATCGTATCTTGTAGCTGGCTAGCACTCGGTTCTACGCCGTGAGCAGGCTCAATCACTGCTTCAACATCCACACCAAATTCCTGTAGGATATAGCCGTATGCATTGTGTGTTGTGGCCACTTTCATTCCAGCCGTATCAAGCTCTCCAAGTGATAACATTGCTTCGCGCTTCATCAAGCGGAACATCTTTGCGTATTTACGTGCATTTTTACGATAGAAGCTTGCGTTCTCAGGATCGATTTTCGATAGCTCACTGGCGATGGTGTACACCTTCTGAATGGTGGTCGACAGGCCTACAAAAGTATGTGGGTTTACCGCACCTTTACCGACAGATTGTCCCATCGCAGGCAGTAACGGCACGTCTTGGTTTGCTTTCAACACCACAAGATCAGCTCGATTTGCGGCATCGATGACTTTAAGAGCAAAATCATCATGTCCGATACCATTAATTACGATGACATCCATCTGCGCGAGTCGGCGCAAGTCATTAGGTTGTGGCAAATAATTATGAGGATTGAACCCTGCATCAACCAAAGGAAGAATCGTTGCTCTGTCACCCACGACGGCTTTTACATAGCTGTAATAAGGCTGAAGTGTGATACCGATGGTTAGTTTTTGAGATATAGCTTGTTTTTCAGATATAGACAAATTTTGTGTATCAGTTTCAGTGGCAGCATTTGCATTAATGACTGAACACAGCCCTGCTATCAATATCAGGACGCGACGGTAAAGTGATTGGTTCATCATTAGCACTCTTAATGTGTTTCTGTGGATACGGTAAACGCAACTTGTTTCCAGCGTTTATCACGTAAATTTTGTAAGGTGATCGAGCCATCAACATCAAGTAAAGATGTTTCATTGGCTAACCATATATCAGGGCTTGAAAGTTGAGTATTGAGAACAACATTGGCAGCGCCATCACTTGCTACTCTTCGCCCGAAATAGAATCCATTGCCTAGATTCGACCAATGGTGTTCACCTTTCCTTACCCAGCTTTTATCGTGCACAAATGGTGCAATCCAGTTTTCTTCTAATTCTCTGACCGATGGCGAAAATGCGAGCACTTTGCTGCTAGAGGCGTTTGATAGTTCACGGTTACCTTGCTGTTGTTCACTACTATTTAGCGGCTGTTCACGATTACTTAGCTGCTCGCTGTTAATCGATACAGCATCAAGCCGTAAATCTTTGATCTCTTCAAACGCAAGGCGTAATTCAGCAATCATCGCAAGATCATCTTGATGTAAGTCCTTCACCGAGATTTGATGTGACTCTAAGCCATGCTGTTTACTGGATTGTTGATGAAATGGAATTGCGATCGTTGCAACAAGCAAAATGACGGCAATGATGCCTCCGACCCAACGACCTTCACTGCTGCCAGTATTCGATTTGACGGTTTGCACTATCATTTGTGTGAAATCTCAACAACATCAACCTCTACTGGGTTTTCATGGCCTGAATCAAACACTAAGTAGAAATCGGTTTGTGGGTGACTAAATTGTGCAATTGAGCGTTTATCGGTGGTCGCTTTAGCAATTAAGTTGTCGTCGTAGTCGAACATATCAACGTTATAATCTACAGCCTTACTTCCATCGCTATAGCCCGCTTCACAAAGCACGTAATCTGCTTCTAACCAGCAACTCATTAATGGAAAGTGCGCAAAAGCAGAAGATGAGAAACATAACGCAATGAATGCGCCAATCAGATAGCTATTCTTTTTCATAAAGATCTTTTGGTGGTGAGAACTAAACAAGGATTAATGCATGACCACTAATCCTTTATTTGTAAATAGAGAGGGTTAGACTTACGGCAATAGAGCTTCAAAGGTTAAATGGACATTGGTACTCGCTTTTTCAGCCATCACATTATCAATCAACTCGCCTTTGTAATTCGCTTTCATTACGTATCGACCTGCAACATTAGGGTTAAACGTAATGCGCCCTTGTTCATCACTGATCACGTCAATCTGTTCTTGATGATTGCGGTAAAGTGTTCCTTCGCGAGTGATCTCAGCGACGACGCCAGCTTGAGGTTGTCCGTTATAGAAAAATTGAAATTCAACGTCTTCACCAGCCACGATGTCAGCGGGATGAGTAATGGGTTTCATTTCAAGTAGCTTGCCTTCAATTTCAAATACAGAAGAACTTGGCTTTCCTACGGTGATGTAACTTTCTGCACGAGTAAAGCTAAGCTGCGTACTCACATCACGGGCTTTTTCTGGCAGCAATTGATCACGTTCTGCTTTGCTTGCTTTAAGCCACTTAACCGTGTCACGACGACCAGCTTTATACTGAGTGTAATAATTTGGGGTGTTATTGATCTGAACTTTATGCGTGCCTTGCTCTTCAAAATAGAAATCGAAAATTGAACGGCGTTTTCCTCTAATGACAAAGTTAGGGCGCTCTTTTCTACCGTCTGGCATGATGACTTGTGCCGACTCGCTGCCCGCAGGTTTATCAAACACAAAAGTACCATGAGACGCGGTCACGTCAAACGTTAGCCAGTCGCCTCCCTCTTTTGACACGGTAAAGTGTGACGGTAAAACCCAACGTGGGTGCGCGTTAGCTGTCGTTGCGGCGGCCATACCAACCGCCATCACACTGGCAAGTAGGGCAACTTTCAGTTTCGTATTTTTCATTCTGATTAAATCCATAAATTGAGGTTTATTTAAATTAATGACTGTTGGTTTTTGTTTTTATTTCCAGGCTTCTTATTTATAGGTTTCTTAGTTATAGGTTCCTACTGAGGCCGATAATGAATGTCGATTAACCCAGTCTCTTCTGTTGGCTGGATTTGGTATGAATTCGCGCTATTCCCCAGTTCTAATTTCTGACGTAGATAGTTCCGCCCACCATGCTCGCGCACGACTTCAATGTGGAAGGTGTAATTACCTTGCGCGACCTTCTGTCCGGCGTCGTTAGTACCGTCCCATACAAATCGATAATCACCAGCAGGACGAGTCGCCGATGTCACTGCATCAACAAGCGCTTTATCGTAACGCCCTACCTTTCTCCACCAACTGCGTAAGTCTTTCAGCCATTCGTCTTTACCGACCCAAAGTTGAACCGTTTTTACTGATTTTCTTTGATCATTTTCAATCCAAACTGCAACGTATGGTCGAGCATATGTCGTGGTCTTAATGGTCGGAATTTGTAAACGGATATCCACTTTTGCGCTTTCATGAAGCAGTTGTTCTGTCACTCCATCGCCTGATGCTGCATGAGTGAATATGGGTAAAATTAATGCCGCAATAACAAGTACTGGTTTTGCCCATGCGAGTGTTCGCCTGTTATGTTTCATGAGTTTCTCAATCGTTGGATTAATGGTTTTTACTACATTGCCTGCGACGCTAAACATCAATGAATAGCGAGAACAGCAATCAGATTAAGGGACGGCAAGATAGAAGATGCTTAACGTGATAATCGATCCAAATGCAGTCCATTTAAGTGAGGTGTTCAATGTCTTCTTCTTTGGCAGCAGCAGACAAACCCCAGTTAATACAAAGAAGATCATCAGCAGTGCAGTAATGTCGATAAACCACTTCCAAACTTCTCCGCTATTACGGCCTTTATGTAGGTCATTGAGCAGGGCGACAACGCCATAATTTGTTGACTCTATTTCCGCCTCACCCGTCAACAGATCAATGTAAACGCTAGCGTTGTACCCAGGTCCTTTAAAATCGAGAGACGCTTCTCCTTCGATTAGCTCCCCTGCTTCAACACTCGTAAACACATCTAAGTTTGATGGCGAACCATGTAACCCCAAATTTGATGTTAAAAAGTCGATTAACTCATCTTCATTTGGCTCATAACCATCATGTGAGGCTTTTAGTATTTCATTGGGGATGATCGCCGTCTGCTGCTTGATATTTGGCTGACTACTTTCAAACCATTCTGGTCGATTCAGCGTGATTCCGGTTACTGAAAAAAACAGTACAATCAACAATAAGGCCATTGAAATATAGATATGTAATCGACGGGCCCAGATTTGAACGCCTTTTCTTTTTAACAACATGAATAGTTAACTGATATAAATATGATGGAATGCAATGTAATTGATAATGGTTTTCATTGGCATTCAATTTACATTATTTACGTTCACTTACACTAGTGTGACCTACCTAATGAGATTGCCTCTAGTAAGACAAAATAAAAAATCCCCATAATCAGAGATTATGGGGATTTTTATAGGGTCTATGCGGATTGTTATTGGATCTATGGGATTATTCGATGGTGCTCAAGATCCTTTAAATCTGGATGTCATAAAGAGCGACGTGAGGAAGAACTAAGTTTGATAGAACTAAGTTTAATAGAACTAAGCCAGACAGAAATAAGCTAAATAGAACTTAGATAGCTCGAAACAAATTAAGAGGATTTTGAATCCGATACCACTCTCAACTGAGTCAGATATTTCATCCAATTTTTTGCTTCACTGGAAGGTTCGATATTGTCCGCTCTCTTTGCATTGGCTAACGCTTTGTCGAGCTTATTCAATTTGTAATAAACTCGCACTTTCGCTAGCGCCACATCGGCTTTTCGTTCCTTTTCGGTGACTCTATCTAATTCCGATAATGCTCGCTGATAGTGTCCCTCTTGCACCAATAATTGTGCAACTTGCCAGTGATATTTAGGCTCAAGCTTAGCCGCAAGCGACCACGTAGAAATCGCATGTTGCCACTCTTTTGCCTGTTGCCAATAAGCGGCCTGTTGACTCAGCAAGGTGACATCTGATTCTGCATCAGCCAGTTCACTCAATATTTGAGCAGCGCGTTCCGGTACGCCTCTTTTCGAATAGAGTTGAGACAATAAAATCAGATCTTGTTGTGACAACGCAACGCCTTGCAATTTAGCTAACGCCAGAGAATCTAACGCGGAGTCCGTTTTGTTCAATTTAAGTTGAAGCCCGACAAGCTGCCTCCACCAGTTCACTTTATTTGGCTGTAAATGGATGAGTTGCTCTAAGGTTGGAATCGCATCCTTCCAACGCTTTAATTGCATCTGCGCTCCGAGTTTTAACGATAGAGATGAAAACTTATCCGTCAGTTCAGTAGCGTCTGCATTCTTATCTTTGTTGTCTGAAAGAGCTCCTGTATGGGCGTTAACTCGATTGCTGCGATCAAACTTACTGATCGAAACCAGCACCTTTTCCCATTGAGATAACTGGTAATGACTCTGTGCAACACGCAGCCACAACTCCGCGCCTTTTTTGTCATCTGGTCGTGTTTTCAATAATTCATAATAATGGGGAATTGCTTTCTCAAAGTGCTGTTGACTCAACAAAATATCAGCAAGCATACGCCTAGTGACCCACGCTTGAGCATCTTCAAGTAACTGGCTGTTTACCGCGAATGTGAGCTGCTCAATCGCCAGTTCCGCTTGTTCATTTTGCCAATAGAACACCCCCAGCATCCGCGCTACAAACGCTTTATCGTAATCTCGATTGATCTCTAAATCATTTAGAGTACCAATCGCTTCTGATAGTTTTTCATCTTGCTGGAGTTGATGCGCTCGCTGTACGCGATTTGCAGTGTACTGACTGAGTTCCGCAGAAATCCCCATCGGTACAACCAAAAACTGAACCCAAAATGCAGTAAGAAAAGGCTTAAATACTCGTTTCATTATTTATCCATTTTAAATTCTATTCTAACGGTCTGTCCTAACTGCTCAACAGACTGACCATCAACAATTTTAGGTTGATACTTCCACTTCTTAAGCGCTCTCCTTGCTGAACGATCAAACATTCGTGCAGGTTTAGCACTCGTGATTTTTATCTCCGTAGGTCGGCCTGTTTTGTCGATAGTAAATTCCATCTCAACAAAACCTTCCACCTTACGTTTTTTTGCTTTTGCTGGATAACGTGGCTCCACTCGGTAAAGTGGCATCGCTTTTTGATTGGATCCAAAATCACCAAATGTCGGCATATTGATCGCTAACCCATTGGCGACGGTGTTAAGTCCTAAATCTGGCAGTGACAACTTTGGATTGCTAACGGTGGCCTCTGTTTTAGCTTGATTCATTGCTGATTTAGGCGGCATTTCTGGCGCTTTAGGCTGTTCTGGCACACTTCGCTTTCTACGCTGTAACGCTTCTTCTTGTTCTATCATCAACATATTAAAACTGAGCGTTTCAGCTTGCTCCGGTGTCCGTTGGTGACCGCTGTCTACCATCCAAGCCATAAAGGTGAATAGCCCAATCGAAATCGCTACCGCAAACGGCAACGCCATGAGTAAACGTAGCATTAGAGCTTCTCCGCCGCCAACGCGATACTCTTCACGCCAGCACCTTTTGCAGCATCCATCACTTTGACTACCGTGCCGTTATACGCATGTTCATCCGCTTGGATCACCAACGACGCTTCAGGTTGTTCTAATAATAAGTGTTCCAGTGTTGCTTCTACTCGTTCAGCGTCCACCAGTCGTTTATCAATATAAATATCGTTCGCAGAGGTGATGGCGACAAAAATTCCGGCCTCTTTCTGACTGGTCACGTTTGAAGCTTGCGGGCGATTAACGTCAACCCCCGACTCTCTAACAAATGAGCTTGTCACAATAAAAAAGATCAGCATGATAAAGACGATATCTAACATAGAAGTCAGATCGATTTGTGCTTCTTCATTTTTTACGTGACGTCTACCGAGCCTCATTTCTGACTCCTTAAAGATTTTTCTAATTTCAATTCAGACAAGTTGCAGACCTTTGCCAAACGCGCATGTACAAACATTCCCGCTAATGCAGCGACCATTCCAGCCATTGTCGGCAATGTCGCGAGTGAGATACCTGACGCCATCAATTTTGGGTTACTACTGCCTTGAGTCGCCATTACATCAAATACTGAAATCATACCCGTCACAGTTCCAAGCAAACCAAGCATGGGGCAGATCGCCACCAAGAGTTTGATCATATTCAGATTCTGATTGAGTGCGATATGCGCTTGAGACACCCAGCCATCTCGTATTGCATGAGCATGCCACGAGTGATGATCGTCCCTTTGCGACCATTGTCGTTGAAGTGCTTTTCGCTGCTTCGGGAAATAGAACGCGAGGTAAATCACTCTCTCAATCACTAGTAACCAACAAATTCCGACGACTGCCGCTAACCACCATAGGATCTGCCCGCCCTGTTCCATAAAATGAGACAGAGCAAGTACCCAATCGAGGTTCTGGATAAACTCAGGAATTACAAAGCCATTCATTACGCTGCATTTCCAACAGAGTGAGCAATCGGAGCTTGAGGATTTGTTTTTTCAGCTTGTTCAGCCACTAAGCCAATTCCTTGCTTCTCTAAAATAGTGCGTATGTTCTCTGCCTGAGAGCTCAATACGTTATGTGCAAGCAACAGTGGCATTGCAGCAACCAGACCAAGTACGGTCGTGATCAGTGCCATTGAAATACCGCCAGCCATCACTTTTGGATCGCCATTACCAAACTGAGTAATCACTTGGAACGTCTCAATCATGCCTGTTACTGTACCTAGCAGACCAAGCATTGGTGCTAAAGCCGCCAATAGTTTCAGCATTGATAGACCCTTCTCTAACCCTTGCTGCTCATCAACAACGGCTTCTAGCAATCTAAGTTCTAGCGCTTCAACACTACGATTTTGCTCACCATCGTATACGGCTAGAATTCGACCTAGTGGGTTATCTCCAGCTTGTGTTGGGTTCTTCAGTTGTCGCTTAATTTTTTGTTGTGCGATGAGTAATGCGACACCACGATACAGAGCGATAATCAAACCGATCCCAAGTAGACTTAAAATGATTTTGCCAACCACACCACCCGCTTGAATACGGTCTTTAAAGCTTGGAGTATTCGCCAATTGTTCGAGCATTACGCCACGTGATGGATCAACAACGATCTGTTGAATACCACCATTTCGAAGAGTTGAAACAGTCGAAAGTGTCGGTCCATTGTCTGGCTGCTTTAAGTAGTGAGTGGCGGTTTGGCGCTTGCCATTCAAATTCATGTAACCTTGTTCGCCTATCAGACCAAATACACCTAATCGTGCTGCCGCGACTTCTGAACGTTCACCGTCACCATTAATATAGGTAATGCTTGTTTGTCCAAGTTCGCCACTGGCACGGATCTGTTCGACCATGCTTAACCACAGTCCTGTCAATTGAGTCATTGATGGTAGTGATTGAGCATCCACAATATCGGTAACGGTTTGCGAATATCTCGCTGCGTCCGCTTGAGTGATAGACGAATCAAGCTCTCGTTTTAAATCCTTTGCCGATTGTCTGACAACACCAAACAGCTCACCTAGGCTACCTGCATCCAGACGTAATGTTTCTTCCAATTTTGCCAATCGGTTTTCATTCGCACTAAACTGGGTTGATAATTTATCCGTTTCAGCTTGGAGTTGCTTACGTTTAGCCAACAACTCATTTTTCTGTTGTTGGAATGTTTGTTCAGTCTGCTTGAAGCCTTTTTCACGTTGAACGTTATGTGATTTTTGCTGGGTATTTTCGATTTTAGCTTGGTGAACGAGAGCATCCGTAGCCATAGCGTTGTGACAGAAAAGAACCAGTGATAGCCCTAGCACTCGAAGGCTAGAAAATGTTGACGTTAGAGATACATTGATCATCTTAATTTATCTCCGAATTACTTGCTGTCACATTGGTTTTTATCATGTTGGCTTGGTTTTTTATCATATTAGCTTGCGAACGAGAGGAGGTATGCAAATTTAGCTGTTGAGCATTCGATACAGACACTGGCAGCGTAATCAGACTTGGAGCCGCCTGTTTTGAAGCGATATCATACGCTTTGTCTAAATCGCTATTAACCGATGCGTCGAGAAGTTGCCACTGCTTTTCTGTTTGATCCCAAGCCCAAAATTGATCGCCTTTAAGGTTGCGGGCCACCAGCGAAACACGACCTAAATAGAGAATGTCGGCATCAATCACTTGCTTAGACGCGAGCATAACCTGCCCTTGGTAGCTGCCTAATTTGGTGCCGTAGTCCATTTCAATTTGGTAGGCTTCTAAGATTCGACGATATTTTTCAGCATCACTAACATTCGCTCGACTCATCATGGTTTTGAGCTTAGTGAGCCGCTCTATGCGTAACTCCGGCTTAATCGGCCTATCGTTTGTAATAATCTGTTCTAGACCATCAATCATTTTATACATCAATGGCACCAAGCCCTGACGTGTATGCTTAATCTCTTCAATTTGAACATTCAAACTGTCCGCTTCTTGGTTCTGGTTATCGACCAAGGCTGATAGATGATTTCGGTACACCTCAAGGTTATCAACCTCTTCTTGAAGTTGTTCTATTTCCGCTTTTAAACTCAGTGTCATTTGAGCACTTTGATCGATCTTTTTCTGGCTGATGGCAGAAGCGGCATTTGTTTTACTTTCAATAGAACGCGCCGTATCCAAACTGTTCGCTTTTACGGGGGTAACACTCGCGGCGATGATAAGCATTAAACTGGTTTTAAAATGATTCATAGTTGTAGTCAATTGTGTGAAAAGAGAACCAAACAGACGTTAATCTATAACGATGTTCATTGGTTAATGAGTACTGCTCAAACCTATTGATAACAATACCCATTATCAATACCATCCATTTTGCATGATGATGTAAACTCTTGCAAAATTTATAACCTAAGAAAGGGAAAGTATGACCTTTCCCTTCAATTAGTATTTTACTGTACTAAATGGCTAAACCCCATTATCAGTATTTAACTTGTAGCGTTGCCATGTAGTTGCGACCTTCACCGACAACGACACCACTTGTGCTACCGCCTTCTAGGTAGTCGGTATCAAATAGGTTTTCAACGTTAAATCGAGCAACGAAATCAAGATTTTCATCGTACTTAACGGTATGTGAAACACCCATGTCGACACGAGTATACGCATCTTTCTTAAAGGTGTTAGCGCTTTCCGTGTAGCGCTCACCTACGTGGTAAACACCTAAGTTCACGTCTGTGCCATTATTGAACGCATAAGTTGACCAAATACTTGCTGTAAATTCAGGAACATCAGCAGGCGTCTTACCATTCAAATCAGGATCATTTTTGTATTCAGCATCTAAGAACATCGTTGATGCGCTTACCGACAATGAATCCATAACGAAACCTGTTGCCGATAGTTCAACACCAGTATGCACTTGTTCACCAACTTGCGTCGTGATCTGGTCTTTTCCATTGACTGGGGTATCAAAATCTTCCGTCACTTGCATGTTCGATTGAGTGATTTGGAACAGCGCACCAGAAACAAACAGGCGTTCATCAAACAGATCCCATTTTGAACCTACCTCGTAAAGCGTGCCTTTTTTAGCATCTTGGCTATCACCAAAATTCACATCATCTTGGTTAGTGATTTCACCAACAGGCTGAAAACTTTCTGAGTAAACCGCGTAGATAGACCCATTTTCAACTGGAGAGTATATTAATCCAAGCTTTGGAAGAACATTGTTGTAACTCTCTTTTTTGCCGCTGCTGCTTTCTGTTTTGTCATGCGCAAAACGGACACCCGCTAGAACTTGCCATTGATCATTAAAGCTGACTAGATCCTGAACGTAAACACCATAATGTTTGCTTTGAGAGTGCGATTCTGTTGTATCGTTGCGGTAGCTGATGTCTGATGGTTTATCGAAACCATTGCCACACTCGTTGATCGCTTCCGCTTCTGTTCCGTTAACACAGGTATACCCGGCTTCGTACAAACGCTTGTAATCGTAGTGAAGACCGTTTGCACCCACAAGTAATCGGTGATTCACACCTAGTGCATCAAAATCTCCGGTGAAATCAACATAAGCGGTATCAAATGTCCATTCATCGTGTCTATCTGATACTTTGTAACCGAATTGATTATTGCCAGCACCGCGAACGGAGTTGTTCGATTCTGTTCGTTGACGCTCATAAAACTGACGGCTGATTCCGCTCTTAACTGACCATTGATCATTCAAGTTTGCTGTAATGGCGGCACCATAGTTGGCAACATCATTATCAGTACGAGCAAAACGTTGATCATTTACGATTGAAGGGTCAATCACCTTACCTGTTGTGGTATCAATTTTTGAGCCATTATCTAAGTCGCCTAGCTCTTGAGTACGATCGTAATGAACAGATAGCATCGTATCTTCATTAATATCGTAATCAACAAATAGACCACCGACGAAACGCTCAGTTTCAACATCTGTTCCGTCAAAACGTGTACGCCATGAGTCCTGGTTTTCTTGAGATACAATCACACGAGCACGCAATGTCTGATCTTCATTAAGTGAACCACTTACATCTGCAACCGTTCGTGTGTAATTGTCTGAACCGATGTCTTGGCTCACATTCACTTGAGTTTCATACGTTGGTTTCTTAGCAATCATATTGACTAAGCCACCCGGAGTCGATTCACCATACAGTAGACCTGCAGGGCCTTTTAATACTTCTACACGTTCAAGCAATTCAACTGGCTGGCGGTAGTGAGACCAGTGTTGTACACCGTCACGCAAGTAGCTTGCGCCACTGTCTAATGAGAAACCACGTAAGTTAAAACGCTCGCGGTTGGTTGATTTTGAACCCGCTGAAATTGAAGCATCATTTTTAAGGACTTCACCTAACGTACTCGCGCGTTGTTCATCAATAACTTGTTCGTCAATGACACTAACTTGTCCTGGCGTTTCTAACTGAGTCATCTCCATGCGCATTGCAGTAGAGTTCGTATCAGCTTTGTAGCCGTAATCGTGTCCTGTAACCACTAGCTTTTCATCAACGTCTGTCTTTGTTACTTCTGTACTTGCTACACCACTTGGTGCTGCGAGAACCGCGCCGATTATTAATGCCAAATGGCTCTTTGAAAATGTCATCCTACACTCCGAATATTTTAGGTGAGCCTCTATTTGAGCTCTGTTTCAACCGTTGCCGGTGTCCTTGTTTGATTTCGGAGGTGAATATAAGTGATAATTATTATTATTTGCATTAAATTTACATTCTTTGCGTTTGTAAATTTATGTAAAGGATTGCTGAGGCAGCAAAAACAGATATTAATGAGAATACTTAAAATAGAGACTGATTTTTAAACCACCTGTGATTTCGCTATTTTCTGCCACGATCTTACCGTCCATTAAGTTCATTGCCTCTTTCACAATCGCTAAGCCTAAACCATAACCTCCTGACTGCTTATCTCTCGCAGATTCAAGACGAGTGAATGGATCAAAAATAGACTTTAATTGATGCTTAGGAATACCAGGACCGTCATCCTCAACCGTCACAACCACAAAATTTTGTATGCCATTTTGAAGCTTACTTTTGTCAGCAGTAAAAGCATTACTCACCGACACTTGAATCACCGCATCTTGCCCTGCATATTTAATCGCATTTCCAATCAAGTTTTTTAATATTCGCAGTAACAGACGGGCATCGGCGTTGATCATTGGTGTTTGGTTATTCAAGTGAGTCTGGATCTGTTGATTCCCAATTAACTCCATTTTGCTTTGACTGGCTTGAATTTCACAATAGCTTTCAAGTTGTAAGGGTAGGCATTCCGCATCGTATTGCGAATTCTCCAAGCGGCTGAACTGTAAGATCTCCCCTATCAGATCATCCATCTCGTTAATTTCAGTCTCTAACCGAGTGATTAAATGCTGCTCGCTGTCTTGTGATTTCTTACGTAGCAAGTGTAACGCTAAATTTTGCCTAGCCAACGGTGTGCGAAGTTCATGAGACACATCTCTAATGAGTCTGCGCTGCTTTTCAGCTAAAGAGTGTATCTTCTGCGTCATGTGATCAAAATCAGTGGCAAGCTCGTGGAATTCTGTGGTTTTAGAGTTCAGCTCATTAACCACACTAACGGAAAAGTCACCTTGGGATAACCGACGGCTCGCCTCTCTTAATCTATCGAGCGGTTGCTGAAGAAAGCGCAGCATAATGCCAGTAAACAAAGTCAGAATCACAAAAGCGATCACTACTTTGATTAAAGTAAAGTAATAGACAAAATTTTTGGCTGGATGAACTTGATGAGGCAACTGGATAACCAACGTATTTCCATTTTCAAGCGGTAGGCCGATCAAAGGACGGTTGACTCTATCGTCCAACTGAACATCGATCGTACGCAAATAGCGAAGCTTGAATTCAAAATGCGGGTGCATACTTCGATGGGTAATCGGACGTTTATTGTCATCAATAATGAACAGATAATAGGGCTGTGCATTCGCCCAATCCGCTAACTCATCCATATCGCCTTCATTGATAAGTACGTTCGCTTGATAGGCCAAATCCTGCATATCACGTTTTACTTCTGCAGGAATTTTTAGCAATGCTTTCACTAGTGCTTTCTCTGCAAGCGTTTGAACCACTAAGATCGATATCAGTATTGCCGCTAAGTAACCAAATAATTTAAATGCTAAACCCGAACGAAACGGTTTAATTGTTGATGCCATCTCACTCAACATCATTAGCTAGCCACCTCTAAATAGCTATAACCTCTTCCTCTGATGGTTTTAATATGTTGCTTCGATAACCCCGCTTGAACTATCTTGCGACGAATATTGCTGATGTGCATATCTAGATTTCGATCGAACGGACTCAACTCTTTCTTCAATACATTTTTCTGTAGATCCGCTTTTGAAACTATAACCCCACTGTTTTTGATCAGGTAATCCAACAATTCTGATTCAGTGCCTGTTAAAGGAATACGAGCGAGTTGATCTGCAATTTTCGTCGGTACTGAACTTAGGCTCTGCCTCTGGCGCTCTAAACCGACTCGACGCAAAATCACTTTGATTCGAGTGAGTAGCTCAGGAACTTTGAATGGTTTTGCTATGTATTGATCCGCTCCCGCTTGGTAACCATCGAGCATTGACGCTTCATCGTTCAGCGCGGTTAACATTAAAATCGGAGTAGCAAAGCGTTGGCAAATTCTTCGCGCGACTTGCAGGCCGTTCAGGTTTGGTAGCATGACATCGAGTAGAACCAGATCAACGGGATGAGATTGAATGAACTCTAATGCGCTCTCACCACAATGAACAGAACTGACGTCATAACCTTCTTCGATTAAGACTTCGGTGAGTAATTCACACAGTTGTACATCGTCATCGACAACCAAGATAGAAGACATAATTAAACCACATCGTAATAAAAATGGTTCGCATTCTAATCTTGAGATTTACAGATAGCAATATGATCTCAATAAATCGATCAATTATTCGCGTTACTGACTCGATTATTGACGGCTGACTGGACTATCTGATGAAAGTGGGATGATACGACGAGAATCTAGATTGAGAGCATCGAAGTCATCGCTCCAATGTTTTTCTATCAAAGCATTCATCAAACCTGTTTCTTTAGCTCGCACTAAGGCTTTTTCAATAAGCTCTCTATGCACTGAGGCCCCTTCACTCAGATAGAATTGAAAATCTCGGTGATACTCAAGTAACAAATACTGTTCGATATCGAGTGCGGGATTAAATTTGGCTTCTCCTACTACTTCATTTACGCCTCTTGGGAAATAGTTCACTTCTCCGTCAACAGATAGAGAACCATATAGGTTTCGCCACTCTCCATCTTGCAAGAAAACATTGAGTTGATTTTGATGCCACACTTCAACATCAAACCAATTAATACCTAGACCTGCAATTAAACCAGAACGCTGTAAATCTTTAAGGTCATAAATATGTTCGTAGGCCTCTTGTGCCCCTTTAGGAATGAGTAATACGCGCTTACCGATAAGACCTGACGTCAGTGGGACTCTTACAGGGGTCAGTTGAGCATCTCGTCTATCTGTTTGAATCAACCACATTAATGAGAGCTGATTTTTCCTGACCATTTTTACCGCACGTTTTTGGGGGATATGTTTATCAGGAGTGATGATATTTAATTGGACGTCAACATCATTCAGAGCTTGAGTGAGAAGATCATGAAAGTAAGCATGACCACCATCTTTTTGTGACGGTAACGCTAACGTGAGTGATGACTGCTCTGCGAACACAGAACAACTAAACAATAAAGCAGCACTCCCAATCCATCGCATAGCCTCTCCTTTACTGTTATCGGAAGATATCACAACTAAAGTAGTTTCATTCTATGACCTCGACGCTCTTACTTCTAATCTTTAGCCTCAGACTTTACTTGAGCCAGCCATTGATCGTAGTAGTACGAAGCGGAAGCCATAAACTTTAGGATGACCATTAAACTATAGATGTAAAAAGAGAAAGTGACTCAGGTTTCTTAGTTACGAAGATGAATGAATATTGCGAGGATGAATGAACATACTGCGCCACATAGATGATGGCGCAATGGCCGAAAGCTTTTGAATTGCCGGTTTTGAGTAGTAGTTATTCGAATCATAGCTGTTCGAGTCTAGCTGTTTGAGACTAGCGGTTTGGATTGTAGCGTTTTAAGCTGTAAATAAAGAAATGAGTGACTTATTCTTCGCTATCCATTTCAAACACAACATTGTAGTTTTCAGTATAGGTACAATTTGGCTGACGACTACAGGTGAAGAAGCGGCGTCCTTTAAATTCGCCTTGGCTTGCCACTTTGATGATCATTGGGCTGCCACATTTTCGACAAAAACGAACCTCTTTTTCGGGTTCTATTAGATCAATATGCGCGGCCAGCAATCTCTTCAACCGACTCACTTGATAGCTATGGCGAACAGACGCCCCAATCAAAGGAATGTTTGCTGTCTTACAGACATGCATCAATAACTTTTCGCGTTCGGCTTTGCCTTTATTAAGCTCTTTGCCATTATCTAACGCTATGACGACTCGAATTTCCATTGAACGAGGATCACACACAACAAAGTCAAAGTAACTACGTGAAATTTTGTTGTTTGCGATAAACCAATCTTTCTTATTTCGGGCTTTTGCTGGCGTCACAACACTAGACATATTGACCTTAGCAAACACGGCACCATGCTCACCCACTGCTGATTTTAAGGCGTTATAAAAGGCCCCTTCCTGCATATTAAGAAGGTTACTTTTCTTTTGATAATTATGATCTTTTGTATCATCCGACTTCACGACATATTTCTGAATGATGATAAAAAACAAAACAAGTACAGCAACAATTATAAATATATTAGTCATGATCCAACACTGCTTGTAAAACAAAAGCTTAATCGAGATTTTATGTTATCTAAGCGTATGTTTAAACGTACGTATTGGCAAGAAGAAACTCTTGAGAGCCAATAATACTTGGGTTTGAGATGATCCAAACATAGCTCAGAAACCACCTCCTAGAGTTTGCTAACGTGAGATAAAAATGAATATCGGCTTCTCATCGAAAATGGCTTCAATGCTATACCATCAACTTCATTTAAAATTATCCTTAAATAACAAAGAATTATATCTCATCAATTAGCCAAGCTCTTTATTGTTGATCTAGATCATTTTTGATGTTTTGCAGATGCATTATGGTTAAAAGTGTTAAGCAAATGTAATTAATAGGTGGCAATATGGAACTAAAACAAGACCCGAGATGCTATACGGATGTGTGCGTAAATGGTAAGTGGTTTCATTATGATCACTGTGGAACCAGAGCTTACATGCTTAAAGGTGGTGCTTCAGCAACAGTAGAGCTAGCAAAAGAGCCTTCAACAGAAACTGAGCTAATTGATATGCTCGAAAGTATGTCTCAAATGATCTAATTTTTTCAGAGAGTCTGAGCCAAAATTACTGAGGGGCTTCTGCTCCTTTTTATTTGCAATAAAGCGGCTCGATCTACCCTAACCTTTCTCCTTATTTTTAAAAACCTTTTTATTGATTGTCTTCTCAATTGAGATAAAATCGCGCTCCCATTCGTTTAGGCAAGTTTTACATGACTCAGAACACCGCACTTACTCAGAAACCCGATCGCAAAACAGCAATGCTTAACATTATTACTGCGGTAAGAGCTGATTTTCCATTTGATGCACCTGAAGCTCAGATCTGTGGGGATACTTGTGTCGGTTGCCCACGCAAGTTAATTGAGCTGGTGGAAAGTGATGTATTGTACTGGGAGGCTCAACTTCAACGTGAAGAACTGCCCAATATGACGGAAATTAGACAGTTCGGTAAGTTATGCAAAAATGTACGTCGTAGTTTAGTGAGAAACGGATTGATTACGTAGCTATTGATAGCGGTTCAAAATGGTTTGATAGTGGCTGACATCATCTTCATTATGTACTGACTTTAAAGCGTCTAAACCCGCTTGCAATGAATCGATAGTGTCATCATCAATATGTGTATTGAAGGCATAAAATAACTCACCTTCTTGTAAAATATAGACGGGTTCAAAATCACTCGCTTTGTAGCCACTCACTTGAATCCACCATTTTGCTACATTCTCTTCATATGCCCATAAATCAATCCGCCCTTTATGTAACTGTTCTGCCAACGTCACAGCATAAGAGCTCTCTTGCATCGAATCTCTTGGGATCCCATGACTGATCAGCAATTGTTCTCCTACGTCATCTCGTATCACGCCTATTTTAAACTGTGCTAAATCCAAGCTTTCATTAATTACAATTTCATTCGACTTTTTAGCCAATACCACAACTCTCGTTTTACTTATTGGGCCAACCCACTTAAACAATGTTTCCCTACTGGGCGTTCTTGTCATCGAAAACAGTGCCACATTCGGCTTCACAAGTGCATCACGATACGCTCTCGCCCAAGGTTGAATCGTAATGTCCTTATTGTTTAACACGACCCCAGAGTGATGCGCCGCTTCAATTAACAGGTCGACTGATATTCCTTTTACCACGCCATCTTCACTAAAGTTGTAAGGGGGGTACTCTTCAGTTAGATAGTTTAAAGAAGATAATGAAGCCGCATTGGCAAACGTAACACTGAAAAGTAGCGTACTAAAAAGCCATTTGTTTACGCTCAACACCCTTAAAATCAGGGCATTTAATACGCCAATAATCAGAGTTAATCTTGATATGAGTAACATAATCACTCCAAATATATTTATATTATTATCATTAATAATGTAGGAGTGATTATAAAATTCGTCTAGCGGGGTCAGTACGATACCTTTAAGCTTTACCGCGATTCGCTTTACTCAGCAACTCGCTTTGCCGTAATCGTTATTTCTACCTCTTACTTATTCAGCATCAATTTGATTTTCAGGCATGGCATCAATGAATGCCGCTTGCTGATTACATCGTTCATAGATGCTTTCAATGGTAGGAAATGGCGTCATATCAACCCCAAAACGTATTGCGTTATACACTTGAGGTACAAGACAAATATCAGCGAGCGTGATCTCGTCACCAACACAATACAAACCAGAGGAGTGTTTAAGTTTGGTTTCGAACGCTTCAAACCCAATGCCAATCCAATGTTTGTACCAGCTCTGCTTGTGCTCTGCTGTCATTTCGCACTCTTGCTCAAGATATTGAAGTACTCGTAGATTGTTGATGGGGTGAATATCAATGGCGACATCTTGTGCCAGCGCTTTAACGGTATAACGTTGTTCACCATTTGAAGGAATTAATGGATGACCACTATAGGTTTCATCCAAATATTCCATGATTGTCATTGATTGGTTCAGAACGAGATCGCCATCTTTTAATACCGGAACAAGCTCGTTAGGATTCATTTCATGAAATGCCTCAGAATGCTGCTCTCCCCCATTCTTAATCAGATGAACAGGGGTAGTTTGATAGTCTAATTGTTTCAAATTCAGCGCGATTCTGACTCGGTATGCCGCCGATGATCGCCAATAGCTATAAAGCATTATCGTCGTATTTTCTTTATTGTTCATATCGGCGGTATTCCCTAGCTTAAGTTTATATAAAGTAAGTTCACATTAAGACGGCTTATCATGACGAACGATGGTCTGCTCGATCGTACCAAACAAGTTATTCCCTTCCGAGTCATGCATCTCCATCTTTATACTGTCTCCAAACTTCATGAATTCAGTACTCGCTTGCCCGTCACGAATAGTCTCTATCATCCTCACTTCAGCGATACATGAATATCCAACACCACCTTCAGAAATGGATGTTCCATACTGAGTCCCCTGCTTATTTGAAACCGTACCGGAGCCTATAATCGCTCCACTTGCTAAGGGACGAGAGCGTGCGGCATGAACGATCAAGTCAGGAAATTCAAACGTCATATCGGTGCCAGCATTAGGGCATCCAAATAAATTGCCATTGAATGTGGACTCCAATGGCAACGATAATTTCCCACCATCCCATGCCTGCCCTAATTCATCGGGAGTCAGAGCTACGGGTGAAAATGCCGATGATGGTTTTGATTGGAAGAAGCCAAAACCTTTGCCTAATTCAGCAGGAATTAATCCACGCAGCGATACATCATTCACCAACATCACTAAACGAATACTATCCTTTGCTTGTTCGATTGAAGCACCCATTGGTACGTCACTAGTAATCACAGCGACTTCCGCTTCAAAATCTATTCCCCACTGTTCGCTTTCCACTGGAATATCATCTTGAGGACCAATAAAGGAGTCCGATCCACCTTGGTACATTAGTGGGTCCGTCCAAAAACTTGGTGGCATTTCAGCTCCGCGAGCCTTTCGTACTAACTCGACGTGATTGACGTATGCTGAGCCATCGGCCCATTGGTAAGCTCTTGGCAGCGGTGACTCACATTGTGACTGAATAAACGACACAGAATCAGACAACTCTCCCTTATTCAGAGCTTGATAGTACTCATTCAATTGTGAGTAAACCTTGTCCCAGTTATCCAGTGCATATTGTAAGGTTTGAGCAATATGAGTGGGTGCAATGCATTGGGTTAAATCTTTACTCACAATGACTAGTACGCCGTCTCTTGTTCCATCTTTGAGTGTGGCTAATTTCATTTTCTCTCTCCATTAACGCCAGCTATAAACATACTGCTTGTTCTCTGCTTTTTTTGCTGCATCGCCAAATTCTAATGCTTGTCGGGTATCGATCATCACCGCGACTTCATCGGTAAACTTTTTCTTATGTTCTAATCCGGCTTTAAATGCTTTGGGGTGAGGCCCGTGGGTAAATCCTGCCGGGTGAAAGGTCACCATCCCCGCTTCGATGTTGTCTCGGCTAAAGAAATCACCCGCGTGATAAAACAGCACCTCATCATAATCGTCATTGTTGTGATAGAACGGAACTTTCAATGCACCGGGATCGCTCTCAATGGGACGAGGCACAAAAGTGCAAACCACAAAATCTTTCCCAACAAAAGTGGTATGAGCGGAAGGTGGCAAATGATACCTGTGGGACATTAAAGGACGAATATCACGCCAATTCAGTTTGACTACCGCCAAATCACCATGCCAGCCCACAGCATCAAGTGGGTTAAACGGATAGGTAATCACACTCTTTTTTTCATGGCGTTTTATATGAACTTTGGTCGTATTCTCTGAGTATTGAGCTTTGAATTGATCATTAATGGATGGCACTTCGAGAACAGCAGGGTCAAATACGGCATGATGACCAACCATCCCTTTCTCAGGTAACGAATAGGAGCCATCGGTGCTTTCAATCATCAAGATGAATAGAGGCTCCTTCACTTCCAAGCGCCAAGAGGTCGAGCGAGGGATCAAAACATAATCCCCTTCAGAAATCTGAATATGTCCATAATCACAGAACATATCTGCCTTACCCGCATGAATAAACAGTAAGTCATCACCATCAGCATTTCGTACTAGGAAATCCATCGTGTTACTGATTTTCCAAGTTCGAATTTTACAGCTGCTATTATGCAGAATATGAGGAGCAGACCACGGACTCGCTTGTTCTGACTCGTCAATAAGGTTGCAGTCAAATGCACGTGGCCTCAACTCACCTTCCCATTCACTCCATCCCGTAGGAGCATGTTGATGATGGAAGTGTGCCGCAGGACCGAAGAAACCTCCGCGCCCCGCTTCCCTTTCGTAGATAGCCTCGCTTGGGAAGTCGGCATGTGCTTGCTTAGAGCACACTCCCTCCCGATGAGGAAATGTGATCCATTTATGCATTATCTAGTACTCCTCGACGAATTTGATCTTCTTCGATAGATTCAAACAGCGCCTTGAAGTTACCTTCACCAAATCCTTCATTGCCCTTGCGCTGAATGATCTCAAAAAATACGGGCCCAATGACGGTCTGAGTAAAGATCTGCAATAGGATGCCATCTTTCATCGGGGCACCATCAATCAGCACCCGTAAATCTTTAAGATCTTGAAGATTTTCATTATGCCCCTCGACCCGTTCATTCACTTTGGCATAGTAAGTGTCTGGCGTTGGCATGAAATCCATCCCTCGCTCACGCAACGTTTTGACGGTCTGGTAAATATCATCCGTCGACAACGCGATGTGCTGAATACCTTCACCTTTATATTCACGTATAAACTCTTCAATTTGTGATTTATCGTCTGAAGATTCATTGATTGGAATTCGAATTTTTCCACACGGAGCAGTCATCGCTCGGCTTACTAGCCCAGTGAGTTTGCCTTCAATGTCGAAATAACGGATCTCTCTGAAATTACCAATACGCTCATAAAATCCAGACCACACGTCCATATGCCCTTGCTTAACATTATGAGTTAAGTGATCGATATCGAGTAAACCGACCCCTTGAGTCTGTAAACGCAGTTCAGCATCGTCATAGAATTTGAAATCAACTTCATAAATGTTTTGGCTTCCGTAGCGATCAACAAAGTAGATCAAACTATCGCCAATACCATAAATAGCAGGGATGCTTAGCTCCATTGGGCCAATTTCAGTTTTGTAAGGCCTGCCTCCATTTCCGACAGCATGCTGATACGCAGCGCCAGCATCAGAAACTCGAAAAGCCATGCCACAAACAGATGGCCCATGAATGGTAGAAAATGCTTCAGCTTGGCTGTGCGGTTGAGCATTGACGATAAAGCTAATGTCACCCTGACGATATAACCACGCCTCTTTAGAACGATGCTTGGCTATTTCAGCAAAACCAAGAGATAAAAACAGTGCTTTAAGCTTGGCAATCCCTTCAGGATCCGCCGCAGTATATTCTACAAATTCAAAACCATCGGTACCTAGTGGGTTAAATGAAGTGGTCATGCTCTACTCCTTTAGAGAACTACGATTTCACTTAGGCGAACTAGTGCCTAAGAGAATGTTTAATTAACATATTATTAACCTTGAGGGAGTTTTAGCCATTTGAGAAGTCATTTGATTTAAATCAATGTTTGGTAATAGACGGGCGACAATGTAAATTTAATGTTACACAAAGACCAGTGATAGGATGAATCGTTTAAAACCGTCTATTTTCAGCCTGCTACCCCATATTTATCTGTCCATAGATGGCTACAATAGCGCTTCAACATGTAAATTAGATTCGCCATTTATGCCTCTTTTATTTCTAATCGTTACTCAGTTGTTCCGGCTTTAGCTCATGGTTGTCGCAAGTGAGTAAATGAATAGGCTTATTTTTCACAGCGCTGACTTTGTTTATCAAATTTGTTGCTCAGATCGCCGGTAACCGCTCCATTCTTTGATTTAAAACAGGCATAGGTAACAGAAATTAGAGCTATATTCGTTGCCTGTTCCCTGTTCCCAACTTGCTTCATTCATGGTTTTCACGCTGGCATCGTCTCTCTTTCAGCACTCTATGAATAAGTAAGTTATTAATAATGAGAGTTAACCAATGACTGATATCAATCAACAACGTCTAGTTGAGCACTTTTGCCAACTTGTGAAAATCGACAGTGAATCACGCAATGAAAAACAGATCGCTGAAACGTTAGCCGAGCAATTAAGCGCACTTGGGTTTGAAGTACATAAACTTGCAGTGCCTGAGGAAGTGTCTAATGGCTTTAATGTTTACGCTCGCCTTGAAGGTAAAATTGATGACAGCATCGTACTAAGCTGCCACATGGATACGGTAACTCCTGGTATTGGCATCGAACCTATTATTGAAGATGGCATTATTCGTTCTAAAGGCAACACTATTTTAGGTGGCGACGATAAATCTGGCATTGCAGCGATCATGGAAGCCGTTCGTTGTATTCAAGCAGATAACCTTGAGCACAAGACCATTGAAATTGCATTCACTGTGTTTGAAGAAGGTGGATTATTTGGCTCTAAAAACTTCGACATGTCTTACATTAAGTCAACCAATGCGATCGTTCTAGATACGGGCGGTCCAGTTGGTACTATTGTTAACTCTGCGCCAGGCCAACAAAAAATCGTGGCGAAAATCACAGGTCGCCCTGCGCATGCGGGTCTTGCTCCTGAAGAAGGTATCAGTGCGATTGCAGTTGCTGCTGATGCGATTACTCAAATGAAGCTTTTACGTGTCGACGAAGAGACAACAGCTAACATCGGTATCGTGGAAGGTGGACAAGCGACTAACATCGTGATGCCTGAATTACGTATTGTTGCGGAAGCACGTTCATTGAACGACGACAAACTAACAGCTCAAGTGGATCACATGATCAACACTTTCAAAGCAGCGGCCGAAAAACATGGTGCTGAAGTAGAAATTGAATCAACACGTGCTTACAACGCATTTGTTATTGCTGATGATCACCCGCATATCCAAAACGTTAAAGCAGCGTTTGAGAAAAATGGATTAACGCCAATCACTAAAGGTACAGGTGGCGGTAGCGATGCAAATAACTTCAACGAGAAAGGTTTAACCACAGTCAATATTTCTACTGGTATGGCTAAAGTTCATACTACTGAAGAGCATATTGCCATCGATGACATGGTAAAAGCAGCAGAGTTTGTTAAAACATACCTAACAACTGCATAAAACTTTTAGTCAAATCAAAACAATATACAGCACATCTTTACAACCTAAGGTGTGCTGTCATTTAAATGTACATCGTTCTCTATAACCGTGTTAAACTGTCTTCGTAACGGTTAAGTGAGACAATTGATGACACAAGTATTTTTGCCACGACTAAGAGAAAATCAGAGCACAATAATACCTGAAGTGCTTTTGCAGATGACGGTATTTATAGTTTTAATTGCAAGTTTCTATATTTCTATTTTCTTCACACTGATTGAAGAAAAAAGTCAGGTTCTCTCTTTCACATCTGCTTTCATCTTCGTGTTTCTTTTTACTAAAGGCGCTAAAGTTCTACCTGTAGTGATCCTCAGTTTATTTAGCTATTATCATTTTATATCAGGTAAAGGTTTAGTTCCGTCCTTAGAGTTTTCAATTTTATTTCCTTTAATTTCATATGCTTTTGCCACGTTATTTCAATATATCAAGTCGAAAATTGAGCCTTATAATTACACTCTCATTTTAACCAGTTACGTTATTGTTGTAGGGTTTCTTTACCCCGTAGTTAACAGTTCCTTATACTGGCTACAGAGCGTGAAGCAAACCTCTTTAATGCCAGCTCCGGATCTAATGTTACTGGCGATTATTGGTGGTAATCTCACTCATCTCATTTTAACACCACTACTCATCATAACGGTTAGTACGTTAACAAGAAAACGTACAGTTCCCTTTCTAGACATCGATAATGAAATGCTCAAGTCGAGGTTTAAAAGTAGCCATTACTGGTATTGGTTAGCAACCTGTTTGGCAGGCATGTTGACGATTCTGTTTATTAATAACAGCATCATCTTAAACACCGTATGTTTAATATCACTGTACTGTGTTGCTGTTGGCCTAGGACGATTTGGTCTCATTCGTCCATTCGCTATCGCCGCCACCGTGGTTGTGCTTGCTGTTCACAACTCTGTGCAACGATTTAACTTAAAAGTGATTGATACTTATCAGTTCTATGATCAACTTTTAGTTTTCGCGATTATTGCAGCCTTGATTTTCCTTCTGGCTGGGCATTCAATCCGAACGTATTTAACGACAAAATCCGCGATTGAACACGAGCGCCGAGATCCCTATACAGGCATCTATAACTTATCTCAGCTGAAAGAAGATCTAAATCAACATACTAAAGTGGTGCTCATTTATATCGATCTCGAAGCTACATTGTCAAAGACATTATGTTTGGGCCACAAAGGTCGAGCTCAGTTTTTAAAGAATTTGAGTGAACATTTAGGTGACAGAATAACCTTTATATCTCGAAGCTATCTGCCCCCCTTTTCAAGCGGTCTATTATGTTATTTGCCAGTTAATGAAAGAGTTAATGTTCAAAATGAAATAGACGCGTTGTTGCTCTCTTTGAAACACTTTCAATTTATCAAAAGCGGTCACTCAATCGAATTAGTAAAACGTTCTTTGATTTGCACCGAAATATCAACCAATAACAATATTGAGTCTATTGTCTCATTACTATGTGAGCAATATACGAACAACCGAACAAATATACTCTGGCTTGATAGCTGTAAATCCAGTTCAACTCAAGTTGATAAACTGAGCTTTATTCAAGAAGCATTTAAAAATGACGACTTTGAGCTTTTCTGCCAGCCATACAAAAAGCTAGGGTCTAACAATAATCAAGAATATTTCGAAGTGCTTCTAAGGTTAAACTCAGTCCACCAGCGTCATATGATACCGGCCAGTTTTTTTCCTTTGATATTTAAGTTTGGCTTAGAAAAAGAGTTAGATAAGTGGGTGGTAGAGCACACCTTCAAATCGCTCAATGAATACGTTATCAACTGGTCTCAAATTGGTCGTTGCTCAATTAACCTGACAGCTACAAGTTTGAACTTTGTGGAACTGGCCGATCAAATTATTGATTATGCAAGAATTTATTCGGTTCCGTTGAATAAGATATGTTTTGAAATCACCGAATCTATGGCACTACATAACGAAGATATTGCGATACAAACAATAGAGAAGCTTAGAGAGGCGGGTTGTTGCATCGCTCTAGATGATTTTGGTACTGGTTACGCGAGTTTCGATTACCTGCGTAGGCTGCCACTTGATGTACTAAAAATAGATGGATCTTTCATCAAAAACATCACCACTAATCCTACCGACGTGAAACTGGTTCAGGCAATGAGCCAAGTAGCTTCGAGTATGAACCTAGTAACTGTGGCTGAGTTTGTTGAATCTGAGCAGCATACTCAAATTCTCGAACAGTTAGACATTGATTTTGCTCAAGGCTTTGGGATTTCAAAGCCCTTACCTCTTAAAACGCATTTAGAGAAAACTCAAACAGCCAATACACGTTGTGCGTAAAACCTTTTAAACCCTATAATTTATTAAACTCAATAAATTTATTAAACCCAATATTTTTTAAAACCTACAAGCCTTTTAAAAGCCTCTGCGCTTCCAAAATTGACCTTCATCTTTAGCGGTTAAATCGAACGTTTTATCCGCTACGACCTGACCTTTTAATTCAACGGTCATTCGCCATTTTCCGATTTTATTTTCAATTGGGGCCCAGATAGTGTCGCCTAAGTAAAAATCCCAATCATTGTTACCAACATATTCCTCACCATCAAACGGTTCTAATACTTCACCTTTATCTGTCGTGATATCTGGATGATATATGCAGTAGCGAATCTTCTCACCCTTCGCTTTTTTAATGTTCAAGATGAAACCGAATTCGACATCAAGCTCAGCAGGTACTTGAGTCGTGAACTCTTGGATCTTCGGAAGATCTTTAGATTTTGAATCCCAGGTAGAGTAGATCCCATAAGAGACCATATCGACGATTGAAGAACGTTTTGCCATGTTTATAATCACTATTTTAAAAGTTAAAGTCTTGGAATTCTGTACGTTTTACTCTTGCCACTGACGCTTCATTCTCGCAACCGTAGCGGCATCGACACCATGAATATTGTTATAGCTCTCTCTGCATACTAATATGCAAAGTTCTACTCGATGCTTCTTCGCGAGTCGCTGGTAAGCTTCCATTTCCCAGTGACAAACAAAAGTATTGGCGACAACCACACTATCACCGGCTTTTAGCCATTCATCAGTTTGCTTTTGACACCATTCATGCGCTTGTTTCAGTTTTGATGCATTAAACTCATAGGTACCGGCATCATTAACGAAATACATATCGGCTTCGACATGTTTAGCTGGTAATGATTTTGCTAAAGTCGATTTACCTGAGCCCGGTAAGCCTCTAATCAAAGTTAAGGTTTGCACACATAATTCCTATCAATTTCAGTATTATCAGCCGTGTTGTATTCTAATCGCATTATACCTTGGTACCACAGAATATAACTCTATTTTATAACACGTCATACACTGTTTGTTTTTGTGATCCCATCGACCGCTCTTCGAAAGTATTAAAATCAGATTAAGTTTGCATACGATGTCGACATCTCCCTCTAATTAAGTTAGGTTTAGATGTATAGACGTCCAAAGATAGCTTAGGGAGCAAGCTGTGCCAATACGAATCCCCGATCAATTACCCGCATCCGATGTGTTACGCCAAGAGAATATCTTCGTGATGCCTGAATCTCGAGCTTCTACTCAGGAAATTCGACCTCTGAAAGTGCTGATCCTTAATCTGATGCCTAAAAAGATTGAGACTGAAACCCAATTTCTTCGCTTACTTTCAAATAGTCCTTTACAGGTTGATATTGAATTACTGCGCATCGATGATCGCCCAAGCAAAAACACACCAACAGAACATTTAGACAACTTCTACCGCCAATTTGAGATGGTTAAGAAGCGTAACTTTGATGGTTTGATCATTACAGGTGCGCCACTCGGGCTAGTCCAATTTGAAGATGTTATCTATTGGGAACACCTTGAAGATATTATGTCTTGGGCGAATAAACACGTCACTTCAACTCTGTTCGTCTGCTGGGCGGCTCAAGCGGGTCTCAAACTGCTCTATAACTTGCCAAAGCGAACACGCAAAGAGAAGTTATCTGGTGTTTATCACCATAAATTACACCAAGAGTTCCACCCAATTCTGCGCGGGTTTGATGATACTTTCCTTGCACCACACTCTCGTTATGCTGATTTTTCACCAGAATATTTAAGTGAGCATACCGATCTTGATATCCTCGCGAGTTCTGATGATGCTGGTGTCTATTTGGCAGCAACCAAAGATAAACGAAATGTGTTTGTTACGGGTCACCCTGAGTATGACGCTTTCACCTTACATCATGAATATGTCCGCGACTTAAGCGAAGGCATGGAACCTGTGATTCCAATTAATTACTACCCTAACGACAATCCGGACAATAAGCCGAACGCAAGTTGGCGAAGTCACGGGCATTTGCTGTTCTCAAATTGGCTAAATTACTGTGTTTACCAACAGACGCCATATGATCTTGATGCGTTTAGCGAAGCAAATTTCACTCATGATGAGTAATCATTAAGGACGAATTCCAATAAAAGAAAGCCGCGTTGTTCGCGGCTTTCTTTTATCTTATCCGGTTTACAGCCTTTTTATCTAGCTTCAAACCAATTTGACCTTTTCCATCTAACTTAAGATTGCTTACTGTCTCGCAATATCTTCACTCCTACCACTTAATAGGGACCAATTTGCATACTATATCTGCATCATTGTTTGGAGAGTGACTATTGATGAAAACCGTATCGTATAAAGTGAGCCTTTTAGCCACCACGGCTTTGGTTCTGTCTGGCTGCGTGACTGTAACCGATGGAGAACCACAAACTGCCTCAGATCCAATCGCGATGGCTGAGTCACGGATCTCGCTAGGTCTGGGATACTTAGAAAACAGAAACATGGTTAAAGCACGCGAGAATTTAGAGCTCGCCGTCAGACACTCACCAAATTATTATCGCTCCCACCTTTCAATGGCACATTACTATGAGGTGGTATCAGAATATGACAAAGCGCGAGCATCTTATGAAGTTGCACTTAGGCATGATTCACGGAATGGGAATGTTTTAAACAACTACGGAACTTTCTTATGCAAGCAGGGAGAGTTTGAACAAGCAGATCGCTACTTCAACAAAGCCATTCAACAGCCTTATTATTATCTCGTTTCAGCCAGTTACGAAAATGCGGGGTTCTGTGCTCTAAAAGCACAACACATTGAAAAGGCAACGGCGTATTTCCAACGCGCATTAGATCATGACCCCAACCGAGTAAGATCAACATTACAGCTCGCCAATTTAGAGGTAACCAATGTTCAATATAATGACGCTCGCTTACGCCTGTTACGTTTCCATAAACGATATGGCTATCAAATAACCTCATTACAAATTCTGATTAGATTAGAGTCGCTAGCAGGAAACACAGTATTGGAGAATAAATACCGTGAGCAACTTACGAAAATGCAAGGATAAGCACCCAGTCATAGGCTCATATTGTGGAAAGACATTGTTATGGAAAACATAGTTACAGAAACTATTGTTATAGAAGCTATTGAGATGGAAGCTATTGTTAAGGAAGACGTGTGATGGAAAGAACTACTTTCTGTCGCGAGTCCGTCTTCTCTCTCTACCCATACCACGTAAACGACGCACTTTTGTACGTCGTTTTATCTTCTGAGATTCACGGTAGATAATGCGAATAAATAGAATAAGTCCAATCAGTAGCAAAACTGAAAATACGCTCATAAAACTTTCGCATAACCAGTCTGGTTTACAAGGAAGGTAAATTTCAAATTCCATGAATCCTCCTAACCTATTTAGTGGCTAATTAATGGAACTATTTACTCATTAATTAACTCACCTCTTAACCTGTTGAATCTCAGTGATGTCTTTATGGTATTGGTTTACTCTTGTTCTTCACCTAGCAACCAATCTTGTCGCTGCTGTTTGTCTAAAAATGTCCAAGCCACAAAACGGCTGACTTTTTGGCCTTGGCTCATCTCTACAAATTTAACTGATCGTGCCCCTACTTTTTCAAGTAGCACTCGCGTTTGATCAACATGTTCACCTTTCGACATCAAGGTAGTAAACCACAACACTTGATGTGCATAATCCGCACTCTCTTTGACCATCTTCGCGATGAACTCGGCTTCACCACCTGGACACCATAACTCATTGTTCTGGCCACCAAAGTTAAGTATAGGCGCTTTTGATGATGACGCTTTCAAATTAGCCGTCTCTTTGAACGGTTTTCCTTGAATGGCGCGTCCGCCACGTTTTACTTTATTGGCATTTAAGTTGTCAATTTTTCGCTGACTGCCTTGCTGCGCTTCTTCTTGAGACTTATGGAATGGTGGATTACATACCGTTATGTCATAGCGTTCTTTTTTCTTGATCACACCCTTAAAAATAGAATCAGAGTCATTTTGTAAGCGACACTGGATTCGGCCTTTCAAATGCGGGTTTGTGCTTGCGATGAAACTTGCCATCTTGATTGATAGCGGATCAACGTCACTTGCAACAAAGCGCCAACCATATTCACTGACACCAATAATTGGATAGATGCAGTTTGCACCCATACCGATATCAAGAGCGGTAACAGATTTATGATTAAACTCAGCCCCATCCAATTCATCATTAATTAAGTCAGCAACGCGATGAATATAATCCGCTCGCCCTGGAATGGGTGGACATAAGTAGCCTTCAGGAATATCCCAATGCTTCACGCCATAATGATGAGCAAGCAACGATTTGTTCAGCATTTTGACCGCTACTGGATTCGAGAAATCAATGCTCGATTCCCCCATCGGGTTCTTAATAATGTGCGCACTTAATTCAGGTAGTGCTTGAGCAAGGACAACGAAGTCATAACGACCTTTATGCTGGTTACGAACATGTAAGCCATCTTTACCCTTTAATTTAGGTGCTGAACGCTTGCCGCCGTGTTTGCCGTGGGGTTTATTACCGCCGGCTTTATTTCTGCTTGGTTTATTACTGCCCGGTTTATTACTGCTAGGGGTATTCCCACTAGGCTTGTTGCGAGAATCTGATTTTTTAAAATTCGGGTTCTTCGTGTTCGGTCTCTTTGCCTGTGAGTTCGACGCTTTTGATTGATTAGAACCCGTTTTGCTAGACTCACTTTTATCTGTCATTGAAGGTTGAGCTGACGCTTTTTGTGAGCGACGGTTCTTTGAATTCGACTTTTGTGACACCGTCACCCCATCACTACTCTTATTAAGAGATAACGTTTTTTTCGGCTCGGTTGTAGACGTTTGTTTTGATTGAGTCATATTTTACTACTGCTTATTTTGTTCATTTTTCAGATCAACGTAGATCATAAAAAGACGAGCATCAAGTTCTAGCTGATGATAGTCAGGGGTCATGTGGCAACACAGTTTGTAGAAAGCTTTATCATGTTCTTTCTCTTTAATATGAGCAATTTCATGAATCACCAACATTCTTAACAGTGGCTCAGGAGCGGTTTTAAAGACACTCGCAATTCTAATTTCATTCTTTGATTTTATTTTGCCGCCATGCACTTTTGCTACATAGGTATGGAGCCCTAACGCATTATTGATCAAGTGGATCTTGCTATCATAAACCACCTTACTGATCGGTGAGGTTTTCTTCATGTAACGATTCTTGATATCCATCGCGTATTCAAATAACGCTTTCTCACTTTTAATGGTGTGATTTTCTGGATATCGCTGTTCAAACCAAGGAATAAGCTTCTCAGTCTGTATTAGCTGTTCCACTTGAGTGACGATATTTTTTGGATAACCGTTTATATAGCGTAATGAGGGATGCATAACTAATCTTGTAACTTCGCATGGCTGTGTCGATATTGACGCGCAGTGTACCCTATCCGCCTTTTCTATTCACCTCAGATTCGTTACACTCGCAACCCATAATTTATATCGCCGGATTTAGGAAGGTTATTTCCATGAAACGTATTGTTCTTTATGTTGCCGATAAGTGCCCACATTGCAAAGATGCCCAACGCTATTTGGATTCTAAGGGCATCACATATCGCCTAACCAATGCTAAAATGCAACGTGGACGCAAAGAACTACAAGCAATGGGGGCTCGTTCAATTCCTGTACTAAAAATTGGCGATCAAGTCATGGTTGGCTGGAATCAAAAGAACTTCGATAAAATGTACAACGCCTAAGGTTTGATTCAAATAAAGCAGTATGGCGAATCATACATACTGCTTTACAAAGTTGATAAAAGTTCGATCCGCATTAGATAAATACCCCTCTTTTCGCCAAGCTATCGCTAAATCCAAGTGCACCGGTTCTTCAAATGGAATCGCTACCACGTCTGGTTCATTCTCTGTCACAATTTCTAGCAAAGCGGTTATCGCAAATTCTCGCCTTACGATATTCAAAATCATCGGCAACAGGTTCGTTTCAAATGAAAACTTCGGCGTAAAGCCAAACTCGTCGCACAGCTTGTCTATGAATTCACGGTGAAAATAGGTTGTTTTAAACATCACTAACTCTTGATCAAAGAACTGCTCATAAGAGATAGAAGCCTGTTTTGCGAACGGATGTTGCACCCCGACCACTGCGACCATTTGTGAACTCAAAAGCGGATCAACATCCAGCTCATCAGGCACATCTTCGTTAAGGATAACGCCGATGTCGAGATCGCCATCCACCAGCATTTGCCGTATTGCTTGAGTGCCTGCATTGATGACGGTCATTTTAAGGTTTGGATAGAGGTTTTTAAACGCCATCACAACTTCAGGCAAAAAATATGAGCCGACCATGCTAGGAGCGCCAAGCCTGACCTCTCCTTTTTCAAGCCCTTTCAACTCCGCCATTGCTAATACCGCATCATCAATTTGTTGAACAATACGCTTTGCGTGTTCAAGAAGAACGTTCCCTTCATGGGTCAGCGTCACTTTTCGATCATTGCGCCTAAATAGCTCAAGTGCGAGCTGCTGTTCAAACTTTTTGATTGAAATGGAAAGTGCAGGTTGAGCAATATGCAGAGACTCCGCTGCACGTGTAAAGTTCTGATGCTCTGCAACGGCAAGAAAGTGTTTAAGCTGTCGAGAATCCATTATGTCCTTTCCATATAAAAAATATATCAACTAAATAAATTTAATATATTTCATTAATTCACAAACCACTGATAACTTGATCACATTGGCTATCATTTAAATTTTCCGTGTAGTGTCACCTTAGTCACTGCACACCTAAGCAAGTCCGTAATAGCCCGCTAATTCACTACAGATACGATATTTAAGGAATCATCATGATCGAGTTAGGCAGCAAGCAGTATTTCAAAGTCACCGCCGGACTTGCGCTTGGTTCATTTATTGTGTTTTGTAACCTTTATCTTTTTCAACCAATGCTGCCTTACATGGCCGATCACTTTGGCGTTACAGAAACTCAAGTCAACTGGTTATTCGCAGCTACAACACTGGTACTCGCTGTCAGTTTAGTCCCGTGGGCGATAAGCTCTGAAGCGTTTGGTAGACGACGTATTTTACTTATTGGTCTGTTTTCAATTCCGATGATTGGCGCGCTGATGTTGATAGGTGACAGCTTGCTGTTCTTAATTGCAGCACGAGCACTGATGGGACTTGTGCTTGCGGCTTTCGCTTCTGTCGCCGTCGCCTACATGGTAGAAGAACTCTCTCCCACGGCTTTTACTCAAGCCATCGGGGGATACATTGCGGCAAATTCCCTTGGTGGAATTACAGGCCGAATTTTAGGTGGTGTGCTTACCGACTCCTTTAGCTGGCAATGGGCGGTAGGTGTTATCGCTGTTTTTAGCTTGTTTGGGGCTATCGCGGTCTACTTCTTACTACCGAAACAGAAAAATTTCACACCTCAGCGAGGGATGTTTTTCCATCATAATCGTGCACTCATTACTCACATTCGCAACAAAACCATCTGGTTAGCCATGCTCATCGGTGGCGTGAATTTCGCCCTATTCGTTAATCTATATTCGGTCATGGGTTTTCGTCTGGTATCCGAACCGCATAACTTGCCTATTAGCCTCGCGTCTCTGATTTTCCTCTGTTATTTAGCCGGAACTTTCAGCTCAAAACTGAGTGGACGTTGGAGCCGTCAATACAACCCAATCACTGGCATGTCTATCGGCGCAGTCATTAGCATGCTAGGAATGTGGATAGCCGTAATCGATGAGCTTCCCTTTATGATTTTAGGGCTAATGCTCATTAGTTTTGGCGCATTTTTCACCCATACTCTCGCTTATGGTTGGGTGAGTCAGCAAGCCACAACCGCGAAAGCGACGGCAACTGCGATGTATCTCGGGCACTACTATATTGGAGGAAGCTTAGGTGGATTCATGTTGCTCTATTGCTGGCAAGTAGCAAGTTGGGGCGGTGTTATCACCGGAGGAATGATCCTGTATGCGCTCGTTTTCTTTCTTTGCTTTAAATTGCAGTCTCGTCAGACTGACCTTTCCTCTTTCTCGAATGCAAAAACATAAACTGGTTAAGCATCTGCGTGGTATTCTTGTCGGTAATAATCAAAAATAATATCAATGGAATCACGCAATGCCTTCCCAAAGCTCAACACCTTCGACACAACAAGTCCACGACCAAGTTAAGCAGTGGTTAGATGACGTAGTAATCGGCCTTAATCTCTGCCCTTTTGCCGCTAAACCACAGCGTAATAAACAGATCAAGATTTTTGTTAGCGAAGCAGAAACCGAAGAGACACTGCTAGAAGATATTCTTCAACAGTTCATGATCCTTGAATCTAAAACGGCAAAAGAGTTAGAAACAACGTTGGTTGTCGTTCCCAACATGCTGCAAGATTTCTTCGATTACAATATGTTCATCGACTGGATTGAAGCGTTGATAAAACAGCAAGAGTGGGATGGCACTTTCCAACTTGCGACTTTCCACCCAGACTACTGCTTTGGTGGCGCGGATCCTGAAGATGATGAGAACCTGACCAACCGTTCTCCTTATCCTGTGTTTCATTTGATTCGTGAAGAGAGCATGGAAAAAGTGCTGAAACACTACCCAAATCCAGAAGCGATCCCAGATACAAACATCGCCCGTGTTGAGTCACTCACGGCGGAAGAGCGTCGTAAACTCTTCCCATACTTGTTCTCGTAATATCAATACAGTCTAAGCCGTTCATACAATAACAGTGTTCATCGCCCGATTTTAGAAAGCAGTTTCAGAGTGCAGTTCTAGGGTGCAGCTTGCTTCCCTCTTTGGTAGAATCGGCGGCTGAACTAATAAATGGACACTGTCATGCATCTTTCTCAACTTACCTCAGATATCTTTCAACACCTTTACCGCGATATCGAAGAATTTCGTAGCACGTTTGACCTTCCAGTTGCTGACCCAGCAAGTTTAGACAGCAAAGCTGACACATTGCATACATCACTTGCTATTGAAGAGTTAACAGAACTAGCGGAAGCAGATTGTAAAACAGAACAAGCGGATGCCATTGTTGATAGTGTATATGTACTAATGGGTCGTTTGGTTCATCTAGGCAATGACAAAATTGAAGATAATATTGCGATCAATTACCTGATTGATTTATTACTCAACGTTGCAAAAAATCGCGCGTTTGAATTTGTAGCGTGCTGGGACGAAGTGCATTCAAGCAATATGAGTAAAGTTTGTCGTAACGAAACCGAATATCAAGAGACGGAAGCTTTTTACGCACAACAAGGTATCAAGCTAATGGCCGTACAAAAAGGCGACTACATCATTGCCAAGTGTGCTGAAGATTTTGTTTCTGAAGGCAAAACGATTCGTCAGGGTAAAGTTTTAAAATCGGTATATTACCGCCCGGCTGATTTAGCGCCTCTGACAAAATAATCTTCCATTTGAGCCATGATCGTAGAGCTGAAATAAAGCCCCTACCCTTGTCTCACAATGAAATATCTCGAAGCAGTTGCACTTTATCCAAAAATTAAGTGCGGCTGCTTTTCTACTTCTATACGCTTAACTTCTGTCTTAAACACCGCACTGAGTTTTTCAGCTTGCAGTACTTCGTCTGTACTCCCGAAACTTTCCATTACCCCTTTATCAAGCAGCAAGACTTTATGCGCATGACGCAACGTACGATTGAGATCGTGATTGGCCATCACCACGCTGATACCTAGTGCTGTGATTTTATCGATGAGTTGATAGAGCAACGCCTCTTGACCAATATCTAAAGGCGCCGCAGGTTCATCAAGAATCATCAGTTTTGCATATGGGTTGAGTGTCGGCCAAACCTGTAGGCACATCGCCGCTAGCCTAACACGCTGCCATTCCCCACCTGAAAGTTGCTGTATTGAGCGATGCAGCTTATCTTGGATTTGAAGCAATTCGCACAATTCATCGAGAACAATATTTACCCGTTGCCAATCCCCCTTAACACAATTTGGAACTGACAAAGACAAGAATTGAAAGACTTCAAGACTGAATGAAGGACGTGCAGACTGGCTCAGATAAGCACGATGTAACGCAAGATCGGCAAGACTCATCTTACTGACTTCATGTTCATCAATGAAAACTTGCCCTTTCACAATAGAAGATGTGCCAACTATGCCCGACATCGCTTCTAAAAGTGTGCTTTTTCCGCTCCCATTAGGCCCGATAACATGAACAATTTCACCTTTATCAAATTGAAATGATAAGGGTAATAACCGAGAACCAACACTGACGTTTTGTACTCTAATCATGGTTTTTCACCAGCATCCAGATAAAAATCGGCGCTCCAATGGTTGTCGTCATTACGCCGAGTGGTAGTTCCGCAGAATTCAAAAGTGTTCTCGCCAAAATATCGGAAAAGACAAGTAGCGCTGCGCCAGTAATGGCAGATAACGGTAACAGATAGCGATTTTCTGTTCCAAACGCTAAGCGCAAAAGGTGCGGTACAACTAAGCCAACAAAGCTGATTACCCCACCCAGAGCCACTGAACACCCAACCAAAATGGAAACCGCCAAAATCAGTCGCCACCTTAACGAAGCGACATTCACCCCAAGTTGCGCTGCATGGGTTTCGCCGATCATCAATTTATCGAGTTTGCTGCCCTGCAAGCATAGCCAAACCATCACTGGCAATATGACCATCGACAAGGAGTGATGATACCAACTGACGCCACCTAAACTGCCCATAAGCCAATACATCAATAATCGAAGGCTTAGGTCATCACTAAAATAGAATGCCCATGTCACCATCGCGCCAGAAAGAATGCCTAAAGCAACGCCCACGAGTAGCAAGCGTGCTGTGGTGAGCTTCATCGCTCTCGCCATACTGACCAGTATTAATGTGAAACAGAGAGATCCCAAGATCGCAGCGACCATGAATATTTCAGGCGTTGGGGCGAAGGGTAAGAAGAATAGCACAATCACCATTGCCA
Organism: Vibrio sp. 03-59-1; assembly: GCF_013114135.1. Taxonomy (NCBI): domain Bacteria; kingdom Pseudomonadati; phylum Pseudomonadota; class Gammaproteobacteria; order Vibrionales; family Vibrionaceae; genus Vibrio; species Vibrio sp. 03-59-1. The sequence goes on along the minus strand of NZ_VTYA01000009.1, from coordinate 37,932 downwards.
AACTCGCACCACCAGAGATGCCTAATACTCCGGGTTCAGCGAGTACGTTGCCTAGTAGTACTTGTAAACTGGCTCCAGAAACCGCAAGTGCAGAACCGATAGCAATAGCGGCAAGTAATCGTGGTAATCGAAGATCGACCAATAATTTATGTTCTAACGGTGAGATATCACCAAAAGGGGAAATAAACAGATCACCAACCATGAGATACGCGCAACTAAAGGCAACGAGTAGAAGACTCATCAAACCAATATAGCGTCTCCATCGGATCTGTTTTTGAAGAATAAGTTGTTGAAAATCCATATCACAATACTTTGCGTAAACAGGCTTAACTGTACCGTTAAGCCCTTAGAATAGAAAGTATTGTGACGGGAAAAATAGTTTAATCGTAGACCAATTGATCGTTTTCGTAGCGCGTTTCCACTTCACAAACCATCAATGCTGCTCGTTGGCCAACGGAAACGTTACGGTTTGGAAAAACAACCGCTTCATTGTCATTCTTTGCCATTAGAGGTTTATCACCATCATGACCAAATACTTCACCATGCTTGAAGCAAGTAAAGTTCTCCACATCATCACTGAACATGAAATCAAAATCATCATGCAAACGGACAATGGTTCGACTGACACGATACGTTGTCGAACGTTTTGGTAGGTGCTCAGGCTCGGCAGTCGCAATTAAGTTACGCAGAGCCAAATCAAATGCAGTAAGTTTGTCTAAATCATTCTCGCCAATTCGAGCAACTCGACCAAGTTCCAACGTTAGCGCTTGGGCAGAGAAGTTTTCTGCACTGTACCAACTGAAAGTGCTCGAAGGTGAGTTCGACAATAAGACAGCTTCTATATGTGAGCTATCAATGAACTCAAACAGCTCTCTGCCACGCACTTTATGGCGAACTTTTGGACTTACGGCAAATGAATAGTGTTTTGACAAACGGATCGCGCAATGTAGATCAAGATGCCAACGAGATGTCACTTCCGTTCCAGCATAGAACTGCGTGACGATCTGTTTTAGTTGATCGGCAATCGCCAACTCTAGCGTAGGTTCACGAGGTTTATCATCGAACAATCGGTTTAAGTTTTCATCAATAAATCGCGTATGCGCATTGGTTGCTTGAGGATGAGCAATAATAAATAGACACCTAGCATTCAGGGTCTGAAATCCTGTCTCAACATCTTCTATTAACTTATCAACTAATTCCATTGGTGACGTTTCATCGCCATGGATACCACAAGAAATGATTATATTTTTGCTGCTTGTACTTAAATCGGCAGGGATCACTTCAAGAACACCACGTTGGTGTAAAATCAGCTGAGCACCAGAATCGAGCATACACTGCTTTGCAGGCATATCTTGGTCTAAGTCTAAGCTGTCAAAAAGAAATGATTGGCGAAAGAGGGACTTCGTCATGCGTTACTCCTTTATTGCACAGCGGTATGTTAATGAATTGTACGTGCGATTTATGTAGGTGAGATCGCACTTATTGATAACCATTCGTTCATTCACCGTAAATAATATTGCTCTTCGCTTTGGGCGTACAAATATTAATCAATTAATTATATCAATACAGAGTCATAATAATTTTATGACTCTGTCTGTTTACCCGTTTTAATACGCTATATTAAAACACTGTCACTTATTTTTCGACTTCTTATCAAGCAAGAGCTCAAATTCATTGATTTTTTCTGCAACCATATCAATGCTTTGTTGCCAGAATGTTGTTTGTGTGAGATCCATTCCTAAATGTTTCTCGACAGCCTCTTCCGCCATCATGCTGCCTGTGTCACGCAATAACGCTAAATAATCATGGTAGAAGTCGTCGCCTTTATCTTCACGCTGTGCATAAACACCTTTACTAAATAAGTAACCGAATAAATACGGGTAGTTATAAAAACTGGTGGTTGAGATGCTGAAGTGTAATTTGCTCGCCCAGAAATAGGTATCCGCTTCTGACATCGCATCGCCATACCACTCTTTCCAACAGGTCTCCATCAACTCACACAGTTGTTCTGCGGTAAGCTCACCATGCTGGCGTTGTTCGTAGAAGGCTTTTTCAAATTCGAAACGAACAGGGATATTAACCAACAGTGCAAGTGACGTCGAAAGCTCTTCCCACAACATCTCTAACTTTTCATCATCGGTTTGTGCTTGTTGCAGCAGTGAATCACGAACAATATTTTCAGCGAATATAGAGGCAGTTTCCGCCAGCGTCATTGGGTAACGGGTTTGGCACAATGGCATATCCCGCATGACCCAGTTGTGGAACGCGTGTCCGAGTTCGTGCGCTAAAGTCATCAAATCTGAACGACTCCCACTCCAAGTCATAAAGACAAGTGGGCTACGAGTCGCCGATAATTTTGTGCAGTAAGCACCTAAGCGTTTGTTTGCCGCTGGGGCCGCCTCAATCCAACCGTTTTCAACCATCATCTCAACAAAGCTCGCCATCTCTGGATCGACACTTTCAAATGCCTCTTTGATCACCTCAATCGCTTCATCAAATAGGTATACCTTTGCTTGCTTCTCACCCAGCGGCGGCATTGCGGCTAAATGGTTCCAAGGTTTCATTTCATCTAAACCATGGACTTTTGCCATTAGTTTTCCGGCTTTCTGACCAATATGGCGATTGTTTTTTGCCGTACTCATTAGAGCATCTAAGGTTTCAGGCGTAATGCGGCTGCCATGAAGACTCGGTTCAAGGAAATGTATATCGCGATCTTTTGACCGCTTTTGATATTCAGTATGTCGCCACCCTGATAAAGCATTCAAAATGGATGCGAATGTCTCTTGATGGGTTTTCATACCCGCTTGAATCGCTCGCCATGCTGGTTCTTGTTTATCGAAATCGCTGCCATACAGAATACTCGCGGCTTGCGAAAAGCCCATCGCTTCATCATCGGCTTCTGCTGATTTAAGCGTCACTTGCAAAGAGCCCGTTAAGTTGTTGTATAACCGACCCCAAGCATCTCGCCCATCCACTTTCATTGCTGATAATAACTGCTCTTCAGCAATACTTAATTTTGTATCCGCTTGCTTCCTCAAACATTCGATCTGAAACGCCTGTCCAGATACATCAGCACTTGCGTGGTTAAGTACCGAATCAATAAAGTCTTGGCTAGCGTGAGTCAAAACGTTTTCATATGGGCTGAATGCTTGGTCCATATCCGAGTTTAATTTAGCCACTCGTCCCATCAGGTTTTTGGCCTTTGCGTGCTTAGCATCGACAGAGGCAAAACAAGTGGCGAAGGTATTGATCGTCGCAAGTAATGTTCCAGCGGCTTCCGTGGTTTGAATGGCATTTTGCATCGCAATGACGGTTTCGCGCTTTTCAGTATGTAGATGAAGTAGCTCAATACATTGTTGAACCAATTCGATATCTTGCTCAATTTTTGTATCGTCTAAGCCTTTGTAGGCAATACTGAGATCCCAGCTAGGTGCTGTCATGTTCTATCCTTTATCTGTTGTTGGCCATGCATTTGATCCTATGCAGTTCACACGGACCCAGTATTGACCTTCTTTTATCTGATTATCATTTTCCAGGCTGTATTCTTCAAAATCGGTTGTCTCACTAGCTGCTGAATTAGTATCTGCTTTATTTGATCCATCCATCGCTAAATATGAGACTTGTATATGGGTAATCGAAGCGTTGGCGATGGCTAAAGTTGAATATAGCTTGGCGTTTTGCCAGTCTAGTTCCAGCAAATGCGCCAAAAGCATTCTGATCACCCCGCCATGAGTCACCACAAGTAAATGGTCATCATTGCGTTGTAGTATTTGTTCCCATCCTTGAATGATTCGGTGATGAAAATCATTAAGCGTTTCAGCGTTCGGCAGTTGATGATTTGCTGGATCTTGCCAAAAGCTCTCAAGAACGGCCCACTGCGAGGAGAGTTGACTAAACGCAACCCCATCGACATCACCAAATGACATCTCTTGAATCTGTGGCATTAACTGCAGTTGACAGCCTAAAATAGGAGCAATGCGTTCCGCTAATTTGGCACAGCGTTGCAGAGGCGAACTGGTGATATGGTCGAATTGAATCTGACTTTCGATAATAGCTTTAGCGATATTTTTTTGCGTCAATTCAGACACAGCAACATCCGTTTGACCATTCAGTGCTGCGTCACCGACAGCTTGCCCGTGGCGCAATAAATAGATGTTTTTACATTTCATTTCACGCTTCATCACTGACACTCTCTAGGCCGATTTCAATGTTAGCGGCAATCCAGCGGCCACCAAAGTGACATTGCTGCATACCTTGGCTAAGGCTTGGTTCATCCAACCTGCATGATCGACAAAAACGCGAGACACTTCTCCTAGTGGGACCACCCCTAGCCCAACTTCATTGGATACGAAATACAAAGACGCAGGGCTACTTTCCACCACTTGTACCAACTGTTGCACTCGTCGCTGAATTCGATCCGAATCCAATTCCGAGCCTAAGTCAAAAATGACGTTGTTGAGCCACAATGTTAAGCAGTCGACTAAAACCGTGTCTTCAGGTGTAAAGGTGGCAAGCAATTCAGGTAACGCGACAGGACACTCATGCTCGCGCCACTCTTCTCCACGAGTTTTCTGATGGTGTACGATACGATCTTTCATCTCATCATCAAAAGCGATGGCGGTTGCAACGTAATGAAGCGTTTTTGATTCTACAGCCGCCTCTTGCTTTGCTTTCGATTCTGAAAAGCTCGACTTCCCAGAACGTGCACCACCTAGAATTAAATGCTTTTCCACTCGATTTCTCTTATTCAAGGACTGTTATCCAATAATTCATATCTACTGGTTCATGTCTAACGATTCTTTTAACGACTCTACCCAATATGCCTCTGCTTATATATACATTCCACCAGTACAAGAGCTGAATGTTAGTGCTTTTATTGGGTAAATTGGTAAAGAACAGCCACAATTACGAAATAGATGAGTAACTCCATCAACTGCTGCGCGGCCCCTAAACAATCTCCGGTAAATCCACCGATTCGAGAGATAAGCCAGCGTTTAAACCACCAGCGAAATATTATTGCAGAGATGATTAAGGCGACGATGAATAGCTCTGGTTTCATGAATAGCCCTGGTTTCATAAATAGCTCTGGCTTCAAGCCGTGAGCAACGGCCAAACTGAGATCATCAATGGGGAGGCTAAAAAGCATCAAACTCACTAAACCACAAAAAATAAGAAAACCCAGTTCACCTGCGCGCTGTTTATTCGCTAATGGTTTGCTTTTACTTGTATCAGCATCGCTCACGTATTTCATGTCGAAGATAAGGCTGGCGGCTACAGTTCGACTTAACGTATGAGCCGCAATTAAAGTCACCATCAGAAACGTAGGAACATAGCCTTCACTCTGCAAACTGAGCAAATCGGCTATCGTAATTAACAACAGTAACTTCCCGACTAATGCCATCACGAGCGTAGCCGCACCATAGGTACCAATTCGGCTATCTTTCATAATCAGCAGGCGACGTTCGACCGTCATCCCACCGCCAATTCCATCCGCCATATCGGTTAAGCCATCTTCATGGAAAGCTCCCGTTAATAACAGGCTGAACACCATCATCATCAATATTGCGATTTGGATTGGCACAAGAAAACTGCATAGATACAACACAAAGGAACAAAGACAGCCGATAACTGCACCCACGAGTGCAAAATACCGTCCAGATCGATTCATTCTCTCATCTGAATATGGTGTATCTGCTGGAATAGGAATTCGAGAAAAGAAACTCAATGACAGGAGAAAGAGTTCTCGCTGATATTTAAGCCAGTTCAGCGTGTTTGTTCCTAATTGCATTAAGCTTGGTCTCCAGGGGCTTGATCTTCAAAATCATTGCCTACAGAAGCTTCATTTACAGAAACGGTAACTCCAGCACTCTCAAAACTTGCCATATGCGTATAAAAATCCGCTGCGGCTTTTATCAATGGCAGAGCAAGAGCTGCGCCTGTACCTTCTCCCAAACGCAAACCGAGATCCAACAAGGGTTTTGCATCGAGTAACTCTAAGACCATTTTATGCCCAGATTCTTCAGAGCGGTGCGCAAAAATCATATAGTCACGACAATTGGGTTCGATAAGCGTGACGACGTAAGCCGCAACTGAAACGATAAAACCGTCGACCACTATAGGCGTTCTCTTTTCAAATGCACCAAGAAATGCCCCTACCATCTGAACAATTTCAAATCCCCCGACTTCGGATAACACATGTTGAGGATCTGAATGAAGACAACGCTGAACGCCTTGTGATACTGAGTTTATCTTTATTCGCAATTGCTCTGAATTAATACCCGTTCCCAAACCCACGCAATCTTCGACAGGGTGATTGGTCAAAGCGGCTAAAATCGCAGAGGCACTGCTGGTATTTCCAATACCCATCTCACCAAACATAATCAAATTGCATCCGGCATCAATGGTTTGCTGTGCGATACGTTTACCCAATTGAATGCCGAGATCGACTTGTTCAGCCGTCATCGCTGAGGTGTGGGTAAAGTTTTCAGTTCTGGTTCCTAAACGTTGCAAGGTAAGTTGAGAGGACTCGATATCGACCGGAATTAAAATACCACAATCTACCACATGAAAATCAATATCATTGACTCGGCAGAAACCGTTAATCGCGGCCCCACCTTGCAAGAAATTCATTACCATCTGCTGTGTTACCGCACTTGGTGCAATACTGACACCTTCATCAGCAACGCCATGATCGCCAGCAAATACCAAAATAGACGGCTTATGTATTTGGATTTCAGTAACGGCGGACTCTTGTCCCTGACTCTGGATAAGAGCAAGTTGATGAGCGACGTCTTCTAACATCCCTAATGCACCAATTGGTTTGGTTTTCTGGTCAATTCGATGTTGAATTTGTGGTGAATAAGAGCGATTTAAGCTCATAGAGCATCCTTGTCTATTTAGAGGCGTTGATTTAGTAATAGTTTACCTGTTATTCAAGCACTTAATCCACCATAGAATCTCGAAAGCAATAGCACCTTGAAAACAATGTATTTTGAAAACAATGCATCTTGAAAACAATGCATCTCGAAAGCAATAGCATCTCAAAAACGATAGAATCTCGAATGTCCTGTTCTCAAAAAGCGAAGCATTATGACGTAAACCGATCGCTCAACAACAATTAACCTCCTATATTCAGTTTGAATACGTCATTCATCTTCGTAAAGTCATGATTACCTGATATAAAATTATAATGGCATGAAGAATGCTTTATTTTTGATTGAACAACAGGTTCAAATGGAGGCCATTATGTTTGCCAATCAAAATAGTAAGAAAACAAAGAAAAGCCGATCACCTCAGTCAAAACCAAAAAAGAAAATCCCTTTTTCATTACTCTGAATGGTGACCAATACTTTGAACGGGCGTGTTCATCACAGACATCCCTCCCCATTAACTCTACATTAATAGGAATGTCTTTATTACAGGTAATGAATAGATGAGTATTCGTGGTGACAATACACACGTGATTATTGCAGGCGCTTCTGGCCTAATCGGACAAGATCTCCTGCATCGCCTCAACAGTGAAAGTGCAATTAGTTCTATTTACGCGCTGAGTCGTCGCCCGTTGAACATTCATCAATCACAAGCCAGTGCACCCGACAAAGTCCACACCATTATTGACAACGAGTTACGAGTTACTCAATGGGATGACTCATTCGAAAAACCTAGCATTGGGTTTATCTGTTTGGGTACGACGCTTAAACAAGCAGGCAGTAAACAAGCCTTAGAAAAAGTGGATTATGATCTTGTGTGTCACGTTGCCCAAACCATGCTTCTACTTGGAGTAAAGCGTATTGCTGTTGTTTCAAGCTACGGTGCAACAAAAAATTCGCTTTCTCATTACCTAAAATGTAAAGGAAAGATGGAACAAACCGTCTCAAAAATGGGTTTCGAACAAGTGGTATTTATGCGCCCGGGGCCATTGGTTGGCGTTCGCACTACCCCGCGCAGTGACGAGAAGATGCTTCAATTCGTTATGAAGTTCATTAAGCCGTTGATGTTAGGGAAATTCGCTAATTTTATCCCGATCCCAGCAGAAGACGTCGCGCAAGCTATGCTGTTTAAAATGTTTCAGCCTCAGCACCATTCGATTGATATTTTAAATTCAATCGAAATGAGAGCCTTACTGTCGAAATATCAATAAACTAGGCTCTAAAATAAAAACATCCACACGGCGGCGGATGTTTTATTAACTCTTGATGAAGCTTCACTGTTAACGAACAATTACCACATCAAATCGTCAGGTACGACGAAATCTTTGTATGGGTCATCTTCATCTGGCGCTTCTTCGGTCACTTGAATCTCGATGATCGTCTCTTGATCACGCATTGCAATCTTTTCAGCCACAACGCTAGGAATAATCGCGTAACTTTCTTCATCACGAGCAAGGCTTAGCAGACCATTCGCAAGTTGCTTACGAGTCATCTCATCGACATAAAGCGATTTCACAGTAGTGCCATCAGTAAAGTTATATTTTACTTCACCATTATTGACGACAATCTTGTTCATGCTGATAAGCTGCTTAACCTGAGCTTTAAACTCTTTTGCAAGTTGTTGCTCTTTCATCTTCAGGCTTAGCTCTTTATCACGTTCTACTTGAGCCACTTTATTAGCTTCAACCGCTTCACGCGCTTCTTTCGCTTGAACTCGTGATTTTTTAGAACCTTTCTTCGCTTTCTTTAGTTTCTTTTCATTAACCAAGCCAGCTTTTAGCATCTGTTCTTGTAAACTTAACTTTGACATGGGATTTCCGATCAACGTATTTTAAAAAATTATCTTATAATACCTGTTTTCCCGCCAATCAAAAACCTCACAAGTTCATTTGCTCGCCACTCGGTCAAAAGCTAAGCAATCTACATAATGTTGCACGGCCTTATTTGCTATGTGCGCCCTTGAGTGCTCTAATATCAGCAATGAATTTAGTGACTTGGTAACTAACAATGCAGCAAGAGAATCAACCAACATACTTCTTCTTCGATTATGAGACTTGGGGCGTGAGTCCTGCCAAGGATCGTCCAAGCCAGTTTGCTGGTGTACGTACCGACCAAGATTTCAATATTATTGGTGAACCTCTTGTTATTTACTGCCAACTACCATCAGATTATCTGCCGGGGCCAGAAGCGGCTTTAATTACTCGAATCACGCCACAGAAAGCGATGAAAGAAGGCCTCCCTGAACCTGAATTTATCGCTAAAATTCATGCTGAACTGTCAAAGCCAAATACCACCAGCTTGGGTTACAACAGCATTCGATTCGATGATGAAGTGACACGCTATACTTGTTACCGTAACTTTATCGATCCGTATGCATGGAGCTGGCAGAACGGCAACTCTCGCTGGGATCTGCTCGATGTAATGCGTGCCTGTCATGCTTTACGCCCTGAGGGGATTGTTTGGCCTGAGAACGATGAAGGCTACCCAAGCTTTAAACTTGAGCACCTTTCAAAAGCGAATGGCATCGAACATGAAAATGCCCATGATGCGATGGCCGATGTGATCGCAACGATTGAGCTGGCGAAAAAGCTCAAAGCAGCACAACCTAAGATGTTCGATTATCTCTACAACATGCGCCACAAACGCAAACTGAACGAGCTGGTGGACATCGTGAACATGACTCCTCTGATGCATGTTTCAGGTATGCTTGGTCGAGATTGTTCCTACACAAGTTGGATTGTGCCTGTTGCTTGGCATCCAACTAATAACAATGCCGTCATTGTTGTTGATTTAGCAAAAGATCCAACCCCACTTTTTGATCTAGATATTGATCAACTGCATAAACGTATGTTTACCAAGCGTGACGATCTCGCAGCGGATGAACTTCCTGTTCCAGTTAAATTAGTCCATTTGAATAAATGCCCAATTCTGGCACCGGCTAAAACGTTGACCGCAGAAAATGCAGCCAACATTGGCATTGACCGTGAGCAGTGCTTAAAACACTTGGCTTTATTGAGACAGAATCCTGAGATCCGTGAAAAGCTGATTGGTCTGCACAACATTGAGCGTCAATTTGAATCGTCTGATGATGTAGATACTAAATTATACGAAGGCTTTTTCTCTCCAGCGGACAAAGCTTCGATGGACATTATTCGTCAAGCCGATCCACAAAATCTTGGATCTCTTGATATTACATTCCGAGATCCGCGAATTGAGCCACTGTTATTCCGCTACCGTGCGCGTAACTACCCTTGGACACTCAGTGAGTCAGAACAACAACGCTGGGCAAACCATAGTCGCGAGTACTTCGAAAGTCGTATTGAAAGTTATATGCTTAATCTGGAAAACTTAGTTCACGAACATGAAAGTGACGAAAAGAAGATCGCTCTTTTAAAATCGGTATACCAGTACGTGGAGAAACTCGTCTCTTAAGTACAAAATACGCTTATCTTCTATGGAACATATCTCACTATGGCGAAAACGCTTCTTGGCTACATTGTCTCTTTTGCATTGATATTAGGATCCCTTTCCGCTGGGCTTGGGATCCAGCATTTACTGTCACTCTCAATTCCTGGCAGTGTCATTGGCATGCTTATTCTTTTCGGGTTAATGGCCTCTGGCTTAGTTCCGGTACATTGGGTTCAACCTTCTGCAAGCCTACTCATCCGTTTTATGATACTGCTGTTTGTGCCCATCAGTGTCGGGCTCATGGAACATTTCGATATGCTGCTGAATAACGCTCTGCCGATTATGGCCAGTGCAGTTGGCGGTACTCTTATTGTTTTAGTGAGCTTAGGTTGGGGTTTAGACCGATTTTTGAAGAAGGGGAACAAGTAATGTGGTTACTCGTTACGATTGCCGTTTTCCTATTCGCTCGATGGCTTAGCATAAAATCAAATAGCCCGATTATGAATCCATTGCTGATCAGCATTGCGATCATTATACCGCTGCTGACTTTCTTGAAAGTTCCATTTGAAACGTACTATGCAGATAATGAATGGATCAGCTTTTTGCTTCAGCCTGCAGTTGTTGCCCTCGCTTATCCATTGTATGAGCAACTTCCACAAATACGTGCGAATTGGCGCATCATCATGCTTGCTTGTGGCGTTGGCAGCGTGCTGTCTATGCTGAGTGCCACGCTAATTGCTGTTTATTTTTCCGCAGACATGACACTAATAGCAAGTTTGTTAGGCAAATCGGTCACCACCCCAATTGCGATGGAAGTCTCAAGCCACTTAGGGGGAGAACCTGCAATCGCCGCGATTTTGGTGCTCATTGTGGGATTGTTTGGAGCGATTGCTGCCTACCCTATCTATAGCTTACTGAATATCACACACCCGATTGCAAAAGGTTTAACCATGGGAACCGTTTCTCATGCATTAGGCACTGCGACATGTGCAGAAACCGATCCCAAAGATGCTGCGTTTAGCTCTTTGGCCTTAGTTCTGTGCGGTGTGATTACTTCTATTCTTGCGCCCTCTTTCTTTGATTTGGCCGTTTGGCTATCAAATTAAGACTAAGTTTTCAAATTAAGACCAAGCTTTCAAATGAAGACTAGGCTTTCAGTCATAAAGGCGTTGATTCTCTAATCTCGCCTTAGATATGGTCAATTAATCATCAGCGATTGACCATTTACTTCTTATCCTCTTTAATTTCGCCCACTTTGTGTCGCAGTCAGGGGCACCAATACATGACGTGAATAACAATTTTTCCCTTGTAATCGTTATCATGTGTGACCTCACTCTAATATTGCAACAGAACACCTCGTTACATTTAATAATGTGACCTGCACCTCAGCATCATTTTGCTGATGTCATAGAATTAACTTCAACGCTTATACAAGGATTCACCATGAAGAGTCGCATTATTCAGGCATTAGAAGCCGCACCAACTAACATTACAGAGTTCTTATCTCCTATTCTTCTTGCTGACAATTTTGATGCGACAATATCAAAAGAGCAGTTTGATGAGCTTCTTTCTATTACTCAAATGAAAGATAACGAACTGCGCATTGCACTACTGCCATTTGCTGCGGCTTACTCTTACGCACCAATCTCCAAATTTTATGTTGGAGCGGTAGTTCGAGGTCTTTCTGGCCGTTTGTATTTCGGTGCAAACATGGAAGTGGCTGGCGCACAACTTGGTCAAACTGTTCACGCAGAACAGTCGGCTATCAGCCACGCTTGGATGAAAGGTGAAGAAGGACTGAGCGACATTACCATCAACTTTAGCCCATGTGGCCACTGTCGCCAGTTTATGAACGAACTGACAACAGCAAAAGAGTTGATGATCCAACTTCCAGAACGCGAAGAGATGTCACTTCAACAGTACCTTCCAGATTCATTCGGCCCTGCTGATCTTGGTATTACTTCTGGCTTGATGACAAAAACTGATCACCAAGCAACCACATCTGAAAGTGATCCACTTATTGTCAGTGCTCTGGGTGCTTTAAACCGTAGCCATGCGCCTTACACTAAAAACCTTAGTGGTGTCGCGATTAAAGTGAGCAACGGAAATACTTACCTAGGCGCTTACGCTGAAAATGCAGCATTCAACCCTAGCCTACCACCACTTCAAGTTGCGATTGTACAACTACTGATGGCTGGTAATGATATTCAGGATATTGAATCTGCTGCTCTAGTTGAAATGTCAGAAGGGGCAATCAGCCACCTTGCAGACACTCAGTCTACACTTGAAGCGATTAACCCTGATATCCCTGTTAGTTATGCTGCGCTGTAATTCGAGACGCTCATAATCAAGCGATGTTGAAGTAACGATACATCACTCAGCATCGTAATGATTACATTTTGAGAAAGACGCTATTCATTAGCGTCTTTTTTTACGTTTAAAATTTCACCGAACAGTTGCGCAAACGTTTGCTTCTTGATTTGAATGCAGTATTATCGCCGCAGTCATTTTCTGAAAAGCATAAATTTAAGGGTTAACATGTTTGGTACAGCTACGCGCAAAAGCGCAACTCGTGTTCTATTACTAGGTTCTGGCGAGCTTGGTAAAGAAGTCGCCATTGAATGTCAGCGGTTGGGTTTAGAGGTCATTGCGTGTGATCGCTACCCTAACGCTCCTGCAATGCATGTCGCGCACCGTAGCCATGTTCTAGATATGTTAGATGGTAAAGCTCTGGAGAAAGTCATCGAGCTTGAAAAACCAGATTATGTTGTTCCTGAGATTGAAGCGATTGCTACTGATAAGCTGGTCGAATTAGAAGCGAATGGATTAAATGTGGTGCCTAGTGCGAAAGCGACTCTGCTGACGATGAACCGTGAAGGGATCCGCCGCTTAGCTGCCGAAGAGTTATCACTCCCAACCTCTCCTTATCGCTTTGCAGATTCTTATGAAGATTTTGTTTCCGCCGTTGAGTTTGTCGGTCTACCTTGTGTCGTCAAACCTGTCATGAGTTCGTCAGGTAAGGGACAAAGTGTCATAAAAACCGATAATGACGTTGATTGTGCCTGGAATTATGCACAAGAAGGCGGACGCACTGGCGCTGGTCGAGTCATCGTTGAAGGCTTTATCGATTTTGATTATGAAATAACGCTGCTGACGGTGCGTGCTGTCGATGGTGTACATTTTTGTGCGCCTGTTGGACATCGTCAAGAAGATGGCGACTACCGTGAATCGTGGCAGCCTCAGCGTATGTCTGAAAGTGCGCTTAAAGAAGCTCAGCGTGTCGCAGAGTCGGTAGTTAATGCGCTAGGCGGTTATGGCATCTTTGGGGTAGAACTGTTTGTAAAAGGCGATAACGTTGTTTTCAATGAAGTCTCTCCACGCCCACATGATACCGGAATGGTCACGCTGATTTCTCAAGAGTTGTCTGAATTTGCTCTGCATGTTCGAGCGTTCACTGGTATGCCAATCAACACCATTACTCAATATGGTCCGTCGGCATCTGCTGTTGTTCTTGCGGCTGGTACTTCGGACAACATCTGCTTTGACGGTTTGCAGGATGCACTGGCAATGCCTCAAACTCAAATCAGATTATTTGGGAAACCGGACATTGATGGAACGCGTCGTCTAGGTGTGGCATTGACTCGCCGTGAGACTATCGAAGAAGCCGTAGACGCTGCCATACTGAGTGCCAGTAAGGTTACTATTCATTTCTAGGCCAACAATGTTAGGAATGCTATCGAGTCTGTGCTTGATGAATATTTGCTAGCTAGGTTTTGTTTAGATCGGTTCTGGTTAGATCGGTTCTGGTTAGATCGGTTCTGGATAGATAGATTTTGGCTAAATAAGCCCTTACTGAATGAACTTTTGCTGCAAAGCGTTAGGTTTCCACTAGGATTCCTTTCCACTAAGCCTTTGCAGCAAATATTACATTGTTACGCCGTCACTAAAGATTCACACGGTTTCAGCACTATTTTGCTTCTAACAGCCAAACCTCTTCTGCAAATCGACTCAGCCCTTTTTTAATTCGTGGGTGATTCTCGTCAGCATCATCTCTATAAAGGTGTGTAATAGTAAAATCGTCAAACAGTGTCTTGATCTCTGCATGCGGAACACTGAATGGAGGCCCTGCCATCTCTTCTTGTGCGTAATCTAAGCCTACCAGTAGTATCTTTCCTCCTGGTTTCAACACGCTTTTCAGTTTTTCAACATAAGCTTGACGCATAGATTCAGGCATAGCGATCAAAGCCGCTCGGTCATAAATCAACTCAACATCATCAATTGGCGCATTGAAATAGTCCCCAGCATAGATATCAAGTTCATCAAACTGATAGCGTTCATATTGGCCGTTCATCGTTGTCACTAATGGCGTGTACAAATGCTCAGCAAACAGAGCCCGCACAGCAATTTTGCTCAACTCAACGCCTTGTACACTATCGTGCTTAGACGCCAACCAGATCAAATCTTCGCTTTTACCACACATAGGAACAAAAACGTTTTGTGTGCGTGATGGATCTAACGCTTGCCAAAACTGAGTTAAAAGAGGGTTTACATCTTCTAAATGGAAGCCAATTTGATTCGCGGCCCATTTATTATGCCAAAATTCAGGATCGTTCATGTTTAATTCATATTCACTGTAGATAATGGATACATCAAATAGAGAGTAACTGATTACAAGCTCAGACAAAACCTTCGCATTAAATTGACATACGAAAGAAGAGGTTTGTTACTCTCTGTTTTAACAGAAATAAAGTGCAATGTAGCTCACATTTTATTGATGTATTAAGACTTCAGGGTTGGTTTTAGTTTTTCTACCCCAAGGTCATTAATAGTTAAATTTGGTTATACAGTTAGATTTCTTGAAAACACGTTACTGCCTTTAAGTGCCCTTTTTTGTAACAGTAATCTAGGAGTGTAAATGGCCCCTTTTCTCCGTACAGCAGCATTAATGCTATTGGTACTCAGTCGCGCGCCTGCATTTGCAGCAACCGTGTCATCACCTTCCACTGAACAAAACCGATCCTCACAGAATGAAGTCTCTCCTACGCTTTTCAAACATAGCCTAAGTGGACTTTACGGAATAAAACCCATTCAATCATCACCAACTCAACCTTATGATGATTTTGATATTCTTTACAGCAAAGCACACCAAGCTCAACTGGAGCTAGAAACTATCTGTAAAAGCACAGCGTTATTAACTGATTCTTCTGCACTCTTTGCTGGTGTGAAGTCACAAGATCGTGCCATTGAGAAAATTAATCTAGAACTTGATGGTCAAACAAACAGAATCACCGACCTCGCTCGTGCCACGATAATTGCAGACGATGTAGAAAGCTTAGTCACAGTATACGAAACCATTAGTCGTGAAGCTGAAATCGTAAAAGTCAAAAACCGATTTAAATCCCCAGCCCCTTCAGGCTACCGTGATTTAAACCTGTTGGTTCGCCTTCCAAAAACAAACATCATCGCTGAAGTTCAATTGCACTTAAAAGCAATAGCAGAAGTGAAAAGTGGGGCCGAACATGAGCTTTACGAAATAATCCAAGGCATTGAACGAGTGGCGAGTGCACAAAATCGAGCTCTAAACGATATTGAAACAGCGCAGATAACAAGCTTGCGCCGTCAATCTTTAGAACTGTACCAACAGGCTTGGCAGCCTTACATTACCACTCAACTTAAAGCAGCATAGTCACGGCTAACAATACTTGTTTAAACGCTACAACGACAAAGGCACGCTAATCAGCGTGCCTTTTTAATTTGATTCTTTAGATACAAAAAGACCACGCGAGGCGTGGTCAATTGCTTGGGCGTAGCTTACTTATCTAACTTAATGTCTTCAACGCGAGCTTTTAATTTCTGCCCAGGTCTAAAAGTAACTACACGGCGAGCAGTAATTGGAATGTCTTCTCCGGTTTTTGGATTTCGGCCCGGACGTTCGCTTTTTTCACGAAGATCAAAGTTACCAAAACCAGAAAGTTTAACCTGTTCGCCACTTTCGAGTGCTTTACGAACTTCTTCAAAAAACACTTCAACCGTTTCCTTGGCATCCCGCTTACTGTATCCAAGTTTTTCAAACAAGTTTTCAGCCAAATCGGCCTTTGTGAGCGCCATAAAACTATCCTCAAAGGTGTGTTAAACATTGCTACTTAATTAGTAGCGCCAAAGCATTTCACTTAGCCAATCAACAACATATCGGCTTTACTTGGAAAGTGTATGCCAAGCTTCTGATTTTCGCCAACTTTTTTCAGTCCATCTAGATATACATCATATAAATCAAACAGATAAGAATTCGGTACAATGAGCACAAAAAGCACATCAAAAGTCAAAAAATAGACAACTGCGGAATTTAAATTCAGAAACAACAAAATAATCAGTACAAAACTCTATTTGATAGATCGCTTAAAAATTTTGTCAATTTGTGTATTTACTCATAAATAGTTACTAAAATCAGTATGTTGAACACTCAAAGTGCATACTCAATTGGTCACACTGAAATAGTTGCATAACATGAATAAGTCATTTTGATGCTCAATATTATCCCCCGAAGAGAACAAATATTCCAAGCGTACCGTCTACCTTTAACCCGTTGAGTTATCATGATACTTCGTAACACCAAACCCATCGTGCTATCCGCCAATTGCATCTCTGTTTTTATCTCTAATAGCGACAAACTGGTCTAGGTTATCTAGAAGCAAATCAACGCATTCGGGATCAAAAAGTAAGCCACTGTTCTCTTTTATGTAAGCAATTACACCTTCCATTGACCACGCCTCCTTATAAGCTCTCTTACTCAATAGTGCATCAAACACATCAGCTAAAGTGACAATTCTGGACTCCAATGGAATGTTTGTGCCCGACAAATTGTCAGGGCTTCCACTTCCATCATAGCGTTCGTGATGATGTCGAATAATATTTTTGAGTAGACCTATATCGCTTCCTGTCACCCAATCTTTATCTATGTAACAAAGAACTTCATCTATAATTTCAACACCATATATTGTGTGCTTTGACATTATTTTTCTGTCATCGGATGAAAATCGTTTATCACTAAAAAGTACATCATCTGGAATTTTGTATTTGCCAATATCGTGAAAAGGAGCGTAATGAGCGATTAAATGAATAAATCTATTGTCGATTGGATGAGTGTCCGCCAACAGCCTTGCCAGCAGTTCACTGTACTTTCCCATTCGAATCAAGTGCTCTTTTGTCTCCGGATCCCGCGCATGCCCAATGTTTAATGCAATCGCGAGTGCTGACCGAAGATGATGCTGACGCTCGCAGTGCTTAAGGATAAGGCCGTTAACAACCTGCGATATAAATGCACAATCTCGTTGGAGTTTTTGACAATCGAAATAACTCTCTGTGTCTGCATTGATAAATAGAACACCAATCGTTTTTCCATCATAAATTAGCGGTGATGTGTAACTGCTTCGGTGCCCAGTCTGAAGAAGTTTTACGGTTCGATCATTCTGATTCAACCGTTTTAAGTCGCTCACAACACGGACATTTTGCTCTGTAACGACACAAGTTAAACTCGACCTAAGTGATAGCACTTTTTTATACAGATCGTTGGTTGCAGAGCCCTCTAGCGAGTCTAAAACAAAAAAATTCGCTAACTGATCGTCATCAACCAGCGTCACAGAGAAGCGAGAAAGGTTTTGGTAAGTCTCTTTTGAAAGTTTAAATATCTGCGTGAATGTCGAAGATAGTTCTTGTTCTGTGTTCGCAACATAATTTAGTCGCTGGTAATCAAACATATAACCAACCTATTTTCATATTTATGTTTATCTCAAATTCAAACGTTACGGTCACACTATGTGTTGAACTACCATTACTATTGCATATAGAGGCCACTTAAAAAATAGGGTTAATACAATTATCAAACTGTGATCAAAAAATGTTAAAAAAATGGATATAAAAACACTTACCTAAGCGCTGCTTTTAAGATCAAAATCTCACTGATTTCATAAACATCGGTCGAATCACTGTCACCATGCGCTCCATTTATCACCAATCACATCGACTCAGTTTTCACACTCTCTCCCTTTCATTTCCATTTTTGGTGTTTGTTAGTTCCAAAAATGGAAATTAAGCTTACCTACTTTTGGCTGATATCGCGTTGACGACGACGCTTGAGAGGCGCATTCTTTGCTTTCCATGCAGAACAATAAAGACTTCGTTATGAGTGAATTCATTAGCAGTTTGTTCTGTACAACAAGTCGATTAGGGGGAAAGGTCACATGAATAAAATTGTTATGTTAGTAATGGGGCTATTTTTTACGAGCCGGTTGTTTGCCAGTATTGTTCCTCATGCCACTCAACTTGAGCATGACGCCCCTATTCTGATTCGTTCAGCACTCATCGTCGGCGTTGTGAGTTATCTCATCTGGGCTGGGTTCAAGTACCTTAAAAAGAACAAAGCATCTCGTTAGTTCTGTGTTGTAGTACCGAGCTGAGCATTTAAACCATGACTTATGGCGCTCATGCTACCATGCCTCAGGTATACCAAGAGTGTGATGTTTTGGAGGGAGCAGAGAAAGCGCCCTCTCAATCAATATAGCCACTATAAAGTATGAAGTTGTAGACTGGTTGGGATGCCGATTTCAGTCCATTCGGGTTATAAAGGTTTGCTCGTCATCCACAAAAGCCACATAGTCACCGTGATAGATAAACACCCGACCACGCCCTTCAACTAGGCAGGCAAGTTGTGGGTTTAAATCTTCATCAAGATCTTTGCTTTGATATGTACCAGTATCGGTGATCACACCACGGAGTGTAGGCAAAAATCCATAGCTGCGTTTAGCTTGATCAATCAGGCTCAATTCACTGCTAATAGAGAAGTAAGATGGGATTGGGCCTGCATCTTCGATAAACATCGGTTTTAGTTCTTCAAAAGCTGTAATCACCAGCCAGTCGATGTCGTTTACATGATGGATAAACATTGTTGATAAATACCTAGTTTCTCGATAGTTCTGATGCGGGGATTCTATCACTATCAGGGGCAGAACGTAGTAGCGATTTTGTTGCTAAAGGCAAGATCAGCGCCTTCTCCCCGCTCCCGTTTTTGCCATACGCAATTTGCTCACCATCGTGAGATATAGCAATACCGTACTTAACCGTTGAATCATGAGCCATGGCATTAATGCTACCAAGTGCCATGAATACAAAGAGTGTGATGTTTAGAATTAAACGTTTCATAGTGTCTCTCTACTTACTTTAGAGGGAACACAGAAAGTGCCCCTCTCAATCAATAAGTCACTATAAAATGTGAAGTTGTAGACAGGTCAAGGTTGAATTTAGAATGTAAGCAAGAACGTTATAACAACATAATATTTCCGATTCAATTGACTTACTCAAACTATTTTATCATCCAGATCCACTTATAAATCCGATACCTACAGTGTTTATTCACTGTATAGATCAAAATTTCATATACATTTTTATATTAAAATAATTGCTTAATGTTTATCTGGTGAGAAACTCATGAAAATTAGCTTTGTAGACATCCAAAACTTTCGAAAGTTAAAACGCTGTCGCGTTGAATTCGCTGAGGAGCAAACGCTTTTAGTTGGTGCAAATAACAGTGGGAAGACTTCAGCGACCGATGCCCTGATTTGTTTTCTAGATAAGAATAAAAACAAAAAGATAGCATCAACCGATTTTACTTTGTGCAATTGGATGTTTCTGAATAAGTTTGCTCAATCTTGGATGAAACAGGATACAGCGATGCATTCTGGCTTAGATCTGGCAGATTGGCAGCCTTACTGTCCTTCTCTAGATGTGTGGATAGATGCAGGTATTGAGGAAGTTCAAAGAGTTGCTCATCTCATCCCTACACTAAAGTGGACTGGAGAACCCTTAGGTGTCCGTCTGGTATATCAACCAAAAGACCTCGAGAGATTACGTGAAAATTATGTACGAGAACGAAATGCTGTTGTTGAGGTAAACAAGGAAAAACAGCTACCTCTTTGGCCAAGAGACTTCAAAGACTATCTAAAAGAAAAATTACATATTGAATTTGAGATCAAGGCATATTTACTTGACCCATCTCAAATCGACAAAACTCAAGCAATTACAAGCGACTCGATCTGTTTTGATTTTGACCCTTTTAAGGGGCTATTTAGAGTTGATACAATTGAGGCACAACGAGGATTTTCTGACCCTCATTCAGAATCAAGTAAACCAGCAAGCAGCTTATCATCTCAGCTCAATGAATATTATAAACGTCATTTAAACCCGTCGGATATGCCTGAAGCCGATGACTTAGGTGCGTTAGAAGCAATTGAAAAAGCTCAAACTGAGTTCGATAAACGGTTAGATACCGCATTTGAAAAAACGTTAGGGGAGATTAAAGAGCTAGGATACCCAGGTTTTACAGATCCTGATATAAAACTATCAAGTCGATTAAACCCCATCGATACTTTAGAGCATGATGCTGCAGTAGTGTTTGATATTAGAAAGCAAAACTTTGGAGATCATACGTTTTCTCTTCCTGAGCAATACAATGGTCTAGGATATAAAAACTTAATCCACATTATCTTTCAGTTGATCACTTTCCGTGACCGTTGGCTTCGGGTAGGAAAAATAGGGAAAAGACGCTCGGACGAAGATATAGCTATCGAGCCGATACACTTAGTATTAATTGAAGAACCTGAAGCTCACCTACACGCCCAAGTACAACAAGTATTTGTACGAAAGGCTTATAAGGTACTTAGAGAATATGGAACCGTTGAAGAGCACCTAACTACACAGATGGTTATAAGCACCCACTCTAGTTATGTTGCTTACGAAGCTGGGTTTGAAAGCCTCCGGTACTTTAAAAGAAGTCCAGCATCGGAGAAGCAACCAACCCCTCAAGCTGAAGTCGTGAATCTTTCAACGGTATTCCCTTCGCAGAAAAAAAGAGAGTCTAATGTTTCAGCCACACAAAAGTTTGTATCAAGGTATTTAAAATCAACTCATTGTGACTTATTTTTTGCAAACGGGATTATTCTGGTTGAGGGAGCAGCTGAGCGTATGTTACTTCCGCACTTTATTGCCCATCATCACAAGAACTTACAACGAAGTTATATTTCTATTTTGGAAATTGGAGGTGCACATGCGCAAAGGTTGAAGCCTCTAATTGAGCTCTTAGATCTACCAACACTAGTGATAACAGATACAGATGCATGTAGTTCATCAAAAAGTAAAACTCGTCCCAAAAGAGGAGCATCTTTAGAGTTTGGTAGCGATACTCTAAAAAGTTGGTTTAACTTCAACGATATAACTTTTGATGAATTGATCGATTTACCTCCTGAACAAAAAATTCGAGATAATGTACGTGTTTCCTTTCAATATGGTATTCAGACAAAATTCACGCCAAAAGCAAGAAAACCAAAAGAGGTTATCCCCTATACATTTGAAGATGCTGTAGCACTTACAAATCTTGAGTTATTTAAGACATTGAATAAATCATCAGGAATGGTAAAGCAAATGCATTTGGCGACAAAAAAGAAAACTTTAGATGCTTGTTGTAATGCTATGTATAAAGCTCTCGATGGAGAGAAAGCAAAAATGGCATTAGACCTACTTTTTGATGTTGAACCAGAAAAACTCTTAGTTCCGGAGTACATAAAAGAAGGTTTGAATTGGTTAGAAGAAAAATTAGAAACTATGAGTTTAGAATACATATGGATTCCAGACCCAAGTATTCCTGAAATAAACAAGGAGTCCTTAAGTGACTAATTATAAAGCCTTAATCGGTGTAGATCGTGAAATATACGAATATCTAAGTTTAGATCAACCTAAGAGCTTTCTTTTATTTGCGGGGGCAGGCTCGGGTAAAACTAGATCTTTAGTGAATGTGCTTCAAGAGATACGTGAAAATAACTTAGCTCGCTTGATCCGAAATGGACAGCGAGTTGGAGTAATTACATACACTAACGCAGCATGTGATGAAATACAGCATCGTTTATCTTACGACCCTTTGTTTCATGTATCGACTATCCATAGCTTTGTTTGGGAGCTAATTTCGCCATTCACTGAAGATATAAAAGATTGGCTAAAAGAAAAACTTAGAACTGATATAGATGTCCTTAACTTAAAGATCTCGAAAGCGAAGGATATCAACGGAAAAACCGCTCAACAAAACATAAGGAAAAGAGGCTCTAAATTAAAAAGGCTGATGAATTGAGCTTAGTTAGGGAGTTTTCATATTCACCGACAAGCAACAAAGTGGAGAGAGGTACTGTTTCTCATGAAGAAGTTATTCAGATAACAGCTACGTTACTTAATGAAAGTGATTTATTACAAAACATACTGATAAATAGGTACCCCATACTTCTAATTGACGAGAGTCAAGACACTAGAAAGGAGTTAATGGAGGCTTTCATAAGGACACAAAGCTTAAATCGTTCGAAATTCTCTATTGGACTATTTGGCGACCTCATGCAAAGGATCTATAGCGGAGGGAAAGATGATTTAGAAGATGCTCTCCCTAGCGATTGGAAGACACCATCTAAAATTGTTAATTATCGCTCTCCCAAAAGAATAGTGTCATTAATTAATAACATTAGGGATGAAGATGATGGTAAAAAACAAGAGCCTGCAGCTGAAGCAGCACAAGGAGTAGTAAGGTTATTCATCGTAGATTCATTCAATGCCAACAAACCCGAAGTGGAGAGCTATGTTAGGCATAAAATGTCATCAATTGCCGAGGATTTGGCGTGGTTGGAACCAGATCAAACTAAAGTTCTAACTTTAGAACATGCTATGGCAGCTAGCCGCGGAAACTTCGACAAATTCTACATGCCATTATCGAAAGTGGATCATCTAAAGGACGCTCTATTGAATGGTACTAACACTTCACTTAGGTTTCTCTGTAACCACTTCTTACCGTTGGTAAACGCAATTAAGGAACAAAACGACTTTTTGATAGCTAATATTATTAAAAAACACTCTAGTGTTATTAGTTCTAATAATGCTCGGTTCTGTACAGACCCGATCTCAACATTAAAAGAAATAGACGACTCCGTTAGTAGTGTTGCGTCCAAGGTCGTAGATGGTGACCCTTCTATTAGTGAAGTTTTGAAGTTGATAGATAAAAATAACCTAATTTACCTTCCAGATACACTTAAAGCACTTTTTGTTGAAGCTGATGGTGAACCAAATAAAAACGAAGATGAATCTAGTGATAGTTCATTAGCTTGGGAAAGAGCGTTAAATGCTCCATTGAGTCATTTAAATAACTATTCTTTATATCTTAGTGAAAAATTAGGATTCGGAACCCACCAGGGTGTAAAAGGACTAGAGTTTAACCGTGTTGTTGCAATTATGGATGACGATGACTCAAATGGTTTTCTATTTAAATATGAAAAGTTGTTTGGTGCTAAGGCATTAAGTAAGACAGACATCCAAAACCAAGCCGAAGGTCGAGATTGGGTTATATCACGAACTAGAAGACTATTTTACGTAATATGTAGTAGAGCTCAAAAAAGTTTAGCTGTAGTTGCATACACGCAAGAACCGGAAGCGGTTAAGAATAAGAGCATAGCGTCTGGTTGGTTTATGAAAGATGAAATTGAAATGATATAGATTAAGTATATGCCTAGCCCGAATACAATTTACTGACGAAAATACAGCTAAATACAAAGTGATATTTTGATGAAATAGCTAACGTATTTCTATTCATTAACTTTCAACGCCTTGCCCATTCACACAAAAAAGGCCTCGCAATGCGAGGCCTTTGATTTTTCTATCTATCAGAAGAGATTAGTCGCGAAGTGCTGCGCCGAATTTCTCTGAGATTGAAGCTACGATAGCATCTACTGAACCAGCGATGTCTGCATCTTCTAGTGTGCGCTCTACAGACTGTAGGCTAAGTGCGATAGCTAGGCTCTTCTTACCTTCTTCAACGCCTTGACCAACGTATACGTCGAACAGTTTAGCGCCTGTTAGGAATTTGCCACCAGCTGCGATACACGCTTCAACGATGTCGCCAGAAGCAACGGCTTCGTCAACAACTACTGCGATATCACGACGGTTTGCAGGGAACTTAGATACGGCTACAGCCTCTGGAAGCACGCGAGTGTTGATAGCTGCCCATTCGATTTCGAATACGATAGTGCGGCCGTTAAGACCAAACTTACGCTCTAGCTCTGGGTGAACAGTACCAATGATACCCACTTCTTTGCCGTTAGCCATAATCGTAGCCGATTGACCCGGGTGAAGTGCTGGGTTGCGCTCTTTTGCTTCAGAAGAAAGAGCCTTGAAGCTGTATGCGATTTCGTTTGCAGAAAGCTCAAGAACTGCTTCTAGGTCACCTTTAAGATCGAAGAAATCTACAGTGTTAGTAGCAATGTCCCAGTGCTCTTCGCCACGAGTACCAGAGATAACGCCCGCAAGCATCATTTCTTGGCGCATGCCGTTTTCAGCCGTTGCTTCAGGGATGAAACGTAGGCCTGATTCGAATAGACGAACGCGAGACTGTTGACGCTTCTGGTTGTGAACAACTGTGTTTAGAAGACCTTGGATTAGGCCAAGACGCATTGCTGACATGTCCGCAGAGATTGGGAATGGCAGGATTAGCGGCTCAACACCAGGTACAACAAGCTTTTGCTGTTCTGGTTCTACGAAGCTGTATGTGATTGCTTCGTGGTAGCCACGGTCTACAAGAAGGTCACGAACGCGCTTAAGCGGTTGGTCAGCTTCTTTGTGGTCATTCATTTTAAGTGCCGCTTTAGGCGCTTGGTTTGGAATGTTATCGTAACCGTAGATACGACCTACTTCTTCAATTAGGTCTTGCTCGATTGCGATATCAAAACGCCAAGATGGAGACGTTGCCGTCCAACCTGCGTCTGTGCTTTCTGTATCTTCAACAACAGTAACGTCACAACCTAGGCGAGTAAGAATTTCCACTACGTCTGTAGATGGGATTTCGTGACCTAGTAGGCTGTCTAGCTTAGCGCGACGTAGAGCGACTACGTTTGCTTTAGGTAGATCAGCTTCAGATTCGCTGCCGTTTACTGGCGCAACTTCACCACCACAGATTTCAACTAGAAGCTGTGTTGCACGCTCCATTGCTGCTGCTTGAAGTGTTGAATCAACACCACGTTCGAAACGTAGAGAAGAATCAGTGTGAAGGCCGTAAGCACGTGCGCGACCACGGATGTGATCCGGTGCGAAGAATGCCGCTTCAAGAAGTACGTCAGTCGTTTCAGTAGTCACACCTGAATCTTGACCGCCAAAGATACCAGCGATTGCTAGTGCTTTGTTTTGGTCTGCGATAACAAGTGTGTTGCTGTTTAGTTCAGCTTCGTTGCCATCTAGAAGTGTTAGCTTTTCGCCCTGCTCTGCTAGACGAACCACGATACCGCCTTCGATCTTAGCTAGATCAAATGCGTGCATTGGTTGGCCTTGCTCTAGCATCACGTAGTTTGTGATATCTACAACTGGGTCGATTGAACGGATACCACAACGACGCAGTTTTTCTTGTATCCAGATTGGAGATTCCGCTTTCACGTTTACGTTCTTAACCACACGGCCAAGGTAACGTGGACAAGCATCAGTTGCTTTGATTTCAACAGATACTGTGTCTTCAATGCTTGTTGCAACAGCTTCAACTGTTGGCTCTGTAACGTCTGCGCGGTTTAGTACGCCAACTTCACGAGCAAGGCCACGGATGCTGAAGCAGTCTGCGCGGTTTGCTGTTAGGTCTACGTCGATAGTTACGTCGTTAAGCTCAAGAAGCTCACGTACGTCCATACCTAGCGTTGTGCCTTCTGGCAGCTCAAGGATGCCGTCTGACTCTACGTCGATACCTAGCTCAGAGAAAGAACAAAGCATGCCGTGCGATGGAACGCCACGTAGTTTTGCTTTCTTGATTTTGAAGTTGCCAGGCAGTACTGCGCCAACAGTTGCTACTGCTACCGTTAGGCCAAGACGACAGTTAGATGCACCACATACGATGTCTAAAAGTTCTTTATTACCTTCTGCATCAACAGCGCCGATATCAATTTTAGTTACTTGTAGTTTGTCTGCGTCTGGGTGCTGACCGCACTCAACCACTTTACCTACTTTAACGCCGGTGAATTCACCAGCAACAGGTTCTACATCGTCAACTTCCAAACCAGCCATAGTGATTTGGTGAGCTAGCTCTTCGCTGTTAATTGCAGGTTTAACCCACTCGCGTAGCCAAGATTCACTGAATTTCATAGTTTTGACTGCCCCGGATTACTTGAATTGTTTAAGGAAACGTAAGTCGTTCTCGAAGAACGCACGAAGGTCATTTACGCCGTAACGAAGCATCGTTAGACGCTCTACACCCATACCGAATGCAAAACCAGAGTATTTCTCAGGGTCGATACCAACAGAGCGAAGTACGTTAGGGTGAACCATGCCACAGCCTAGAACTTCTAGCCATTTGCCATCTTTACGTTTCACGTCAACTTCAGCTGAAGGCTCTGTGAACGGGAAGAATGAAGGACGGAAACGCACTTCAACTTCTTCTTCAAAGAAATTACAAAGGAAATCGTTAAGAATACCTTTAAGTTGTGCGAAGTTTACGTTCTCATCCACTAACATACCTTCCACTTGGTGGAACATTGGCGTGTGAGTTTGGTCGTAATCGTTACGGTAAACACGGCCCGGAGCAATAAAGCGGAAAGGTGGTTTGCCGTTTTCCATAGTACGAATCTGAACACCAGACGTGTGCGTACGTAGCATTAAGTCTGGGTTAAAGAAGAACGTATCGTGGTCAGTACGAGCTGGGTGATCGTCTGCGATGTTGAGTGCATCGAAGTTGTGGAATGCATCTTCGATTTCAGGGCCAGACTCAGTGCTAAAGCCAAGCTCACCAAAGAACTGCTCGATACGCTCAACAGTGCGAGTAACTGGGTGAAGACCACCGTTCTCAATGCGACGACCTGGTAGGCTCACATCGATAGTTTCTGCAGCTAGCTTCGCTTCAAGCTCTGCACGTTGTAGTGCGTCTTTACGAGCTGCGATCGCTTGTTGAACAGCACCTTTCGCTTTGTTGATCTCTTGACCAGCAGTGCGACGCTCTTCAGGTGGAAGTTTACCTAGGCTTTGTAATTGAAGAGTTAATTCACCCTTCTTACCTAAATACTGAACTCGCACGTCATCAAGTGCGACTAACGAATCAGCGCTTTCAATCGCTGTCGTTGCATTAGCAATGATCTCTTCTAGATGTTGCATCGTATCCTCATCTACCCAGTGGTAGTTCCATAAGGGAGTATTGGTATTTTGAATAGCTATACATAGTAATCAAACAGACAAGCAATGCCAAATTGAATATTGAAATGAAGCGGTTATCGGACGATATTTCATCAATAACCTTAAACAATAAATTCAAATGGATAGAAATTTGTGGAAAAAGGCCAAAATTAGCCAAATTTAAAGAGAACGGGATATTTGAAATGATTGCGAATATTGTAAAAATTGCGCTGCGCTTTGCCGTATTTTCGTGTCAAAGCGAGGGTAATACTGTTGAAATGATGGTGAGAGCTTGGTTTATAGACGCGATATTTTACATTCACGCGACTTCTAATCCCTTACACTCACCTCAGAAAAAGTGGTAAACAGAAAGAGTGGTAAATCAACGTTAAATAGGCCAAACCACATTAACGATTATTGACTCTGCGATGTAGTTTAAGATTCTGTTGGTTCGTTGCTCTTAACGCAATTTTTACCCGCTTGTTTCGCTAAGTAGACGGATTCATCTGCCGCTTTAATCAAGTCGTTGTACGTCACCATTTTCTCGGTACGCTGCGCTACTCCAATGCTAATACTTCCCTTCCAGCGACCATCACCCACCGGTATGTTCAGCTTTTCCACTTCAAGCCTTGTTAACTCTGCAATATGCAATCCACCAGCTAAATTGGTTTGCGGACATATAACAAAAAATTCATCACCACCAAGACGACACACAAAATCATCACTTCTGAACGCATCTTTTAACGCTTGAGATAATTCAATCAAGACGATATCACCGGCATCATGCCCGTAAGTGTCATTGACATACTTGAAGTGATCCGCATCGATCATGATGCAAACCAAAGGCAAATCTAACTCGGTAGACTCGTTCCAGTAGCTATTTAACTGCTTCATTGCATGACGGCGGTTAGGCAACTTCGTGAGAACATCAGTAAGCGATAGCTGTTCAAGTTCTCTATTGGCAAGCAAAAGCTGTTGTGTTCTTTTCTCTACCATATCTTCTAGAGATTGATTCAATTTCAACAACTGCTTATTTCTGACTGAGACTTGCTCAAAAAGTCCATTCAATGCGTTAAGTAATGGCTCTGTTGAACTATCAACCTCTTTTTCACCTTGCTTATACGCTTCTTCTGGCGAAACCCCAGACTCAATCGCTTTCACTTGGCGAGCCATATTTTGATCAATACCGAGTATGTGATAAGCCAGCCAATGGATAAGGAAGTCTAAAAGAAGCTCCGCACTTTTTGGATCATCTTCGGTGATAAAGGCTTGCATACCCATCACTTCAGACATAAATGACCGATGCATTTCAATGTGGTATTCAAGGTGTGCAGGATAGATATTGGTATCCCTCATCATTGCTTCTTCTTCGCGAAAGTGAAACTCCGCATAGCGAGAAAGCTCAAACAGAGCGACGTTAATATCGCTAAATGACAAGGTATTTTCTGATAATAATGAGCCATACTTGTTGATTATTTCGACTAAAAACTGATGCTGTTCATCGACATCATCGAGGCCCGTTTCAAAGTTTTTATCCCACTGGAATGATTTCATTACTATCGTACCTGCTATTCACTCGACATCGTTCAAGTGAACAAATGATTATTTTATATAATGGTAGTTTACACAAAGGCAGAACCTACATTCGGTTGACCTACTTAAAAAATGACATAGATCCGCAAACAAACCTGTTTAATTAACGATTTTATTTTTTTAAGTACGATTACTGAACGAATTAACAGGCAATGATGGGCAAGATCCCCACTCTGCCCACGAACCATCGTATAAACGACAATCCATTTTTCCTGCAACGCAGGCCGCCAGTAATAGGATGCACGCCGTAATCCCTGAACCACAACTGAAAATAAGAGGCTTATTCTCATGCTTTAGATGTACAGTAAACAGTTCATCCAACTCTTTAACTGATTTATAGCAGAGACCGTCAAGCACTTGTGCAAATGGTAGGTTGATTGAATTGGGGATGTGTCCACTTCGCACCCCTTCTCTTGGCTCGGCAGCATTACCACTAAAGCGTTCTGAACCACGAGCATCAATAACCATATATTTGGCTGATGTGAGATTGTCAAAAACAAAATCTGATGTGCAAACGCGATGAGGTTGATAATTGGTTATTAGATTGTCAGCACCATTTGAAGACACTTCCAAAGAGTCAGTGGTCGCTTTCCCTTCTTCTATCCACTTAGGTAAACCACCATCTAGAACATAACTATTTTCAAATCCCATCGATTGCATGATCCACCATGCCCTAGGCGCAGAATAGATACCTTGGTTGTCATAAATCACAACAATACTGTCTGGTTGAATGCCGAGCTTTTGCGCTGCTTTCGTAAATTGATCTACGGTTGGGAAGGCATGAACCTGTGTCGACTCTGTATCGATGAACACGTTTTCTAAATCGAATTTGCGACTTTGAGGAATAAAAGTAGGGGTTTGATAGACGAGAGGCTCTTTACCAATGACAGTCTCCATACTGGCATCTAATACAATGACATTCTTGTTATTTAAGTTTTGAGCCAACCATTCGGTCGTCACTAATGGACTTCCCATCCTATACCTCCAGAATCAAAAGATTATAACATTCACGCTTACATCACGCAGAAAGAGAGACACTACATGAAATACTCATATTATGCGAAATGCAGGCCTACACCCAATACCGATTTCTGACTCTAATGAGCATCAACACCCTCCAAGCCACTACTTTTTACTATTTTTGTCAAATGTTAGCCATCATTTCTTTGCTATCAAACTTAAATAAACCGCAACTAGACTACATTTATCTTTACAACTCTGTATAATGCGCCGCCTATTTGCCCTTACTTTCGCATCGCTAAAATTGGCTATCGTGTCAATTGATCGGCTTGTCAGTACACACCTAGGAATACTTCTTTGATATCTACCGCAAACATCACAATGCAATTTGGCGCTGAGCCTTTATTTGAAAACATTTCTGCCAAATTCGGTAATGGTAATCGCTATGGTTTAATTGGTGCGAACGGATGCGGAAAATCCACCTTTATGAAGATCCTAAGCGGCGCACTGACACCAAGCTCAGGCAATGTCTCTATCACTCCTGGACTAAAACTTGGTGTTCTTAGCCAAGACCAATTCGCATTCGAACAGCATAATGTTATTGATGTTGTGATTATGGGTGATAAGAAACTTTGGGAAATCAAGCAAGAGCGTGACCGTATTTACGGCTTACCTGAGATGAGCGAAGAGGACGGCATGAAAGTAGCCGAACTCGAAAGTGAATTTGCGGAAATGGATGGCTACAGCGCAGAGAGCCGTGCAGGTGACATTCTTCTTCAAGCTGGTATTGAAGAGGAACTTCATTTTGGTTTGATGCAACATGTCGCGCCAGGCTGGAAGCTTCGTGTTCTTTTGGCACAGGCGCTTTTTGCGAACCCTGATATTTTGCTACTTGATGAACCAACCAACAACTTGGATATTCACACCATCAATTGGTTGGCTGAGGAACTGAATCAACGTAAATGTACGATGATCATTATTTCCCACGACAGACACTTCCTAAACTCTGTTTGTACTCACATGGCTGATATTGATTACGGTGAGCTACGTATTTACCCGGGTAACTACGAATACTTCCTTGAAGCTTCAGGTTTGATCCGCGATCAGCTTCTTGCAAGTAATGCTAAGAAAAGTGCTGAAATCAGCGAACTTCAAGATTTCGTAAACCGTTTCGGTGCAAACGCTTCTAAAGCGAAACAAGCGAGCTCTCGTGCTAAAAAGATGGATAAGATCAAGCTTGATGAAGTGAAATCAACGAGCCGTATTAGCCCATCTATAGATTTTGGCGAAGGTAAAAAGCTTCACCGTCTTGCTCTTGAGCTTGAAAATGTTGGTCATGCTTTTGAAGATGAAGTGCTGTTCGAAGGCGGCAACTTAATCCTTGAGGCTGGAACTCGATTAGCGGTCATCGGCGAAAATGGTGTCGGTAAAAGTACCCTACTTCGCTGCTTAGTGAATGATCTTAAGCAAAATGAAGGCATCATTAAATGGTCTGAAAATGCATCTGTGGGTTACTGCCCTCAAGATAGCACCGCTGACTTTGACAACGATTTATCCATTTTCGATTGGATCTCTCAGTGGCGTACAGCGAAGCATGATGATCTTATGGTTCGTGGCATTCTAGGTCGTTTACTCTTTACCGCTGATGATGCTAACAAAAAAGCTAAAAACTGTTCTGGTGGTGAGAAAAACCGTCTGCTTTTCGGTAAGTTAATGATGCAAGACATCAACGTACTGGTGATGGACGAACCAACGAACCACATGGATATGGAAGCCATTGAAGCCTTAAACAGTGCGCTTAAAGTGTATACTGGCACACTAATTTTTGTCAGCCATGACCGCGAATTTGTGTCATCATTGGCTACGCGCATTATTGATGTAAAAGACAAAAAGCTTGTCAACTTCCAAGGTACCTACGAAGAGTATCTGGATCACCAAACAAAAATGCTGCAAGTCGCTTTATAATTAAGCGATTTTAATAATTTAAATACATAGCCGCCGCTGAAAACTGCGGCTATTGCGTAAGGAATTCTTTATGACTGATGAAGAAAGAATCGAACTTCAACAGAACAACCCACTACATGGCCTTAAACTAGAAACTCTGCTGCAAGAGCTTGTTGATCACTACGGTTGGGAAATTCTAGATACGGCAATGCGTCTGAACTGCTTTAATACCAAACCAAGCATTGCCAGCAGTATCAAATATTTGAAAAAAACGGAATGGGCAAGAGAGAAAGTGGAAAATTTCTATCTTTACCGTTTCAAGCGTATGCCAAAAGCATCCGATCTTGAATACGACATGCCTCCTCGTTCTCGTACATTTAAACACGGTCTTGAGCCAAGAGAACCTATGGAATTGACTGTTGAGTCTATCCTGCTTTCTCAAGCAAAATCGGCATCTGCTCATAAAGAGAGAGCATCTCGTGGCAGAGGTCAATACCGTCGCTAATTGTCTCAGACCTCATTAACGACATGTCGATTAGCCTCACGTGAATTGACTACAAAAATGATAAGCCAAATCATCCATATTGATTTGGCTTTTTTTTGTTTGAATTCAGTCAAAACGCACGATTGTTTTCTTAGATTTTTTACTCTCCTCACGAGTAATATTTATCTATCCGATAACTATTTCCACTTCCAAACCCATCACTCATCTCTTTAAATTTCCATCATTATATTCACGCCAAATATAATGAAAAATCAGCATAAATTTATATCGACAAAAATAGAATTTGGGATTATTTTAGCGCAAATTTAACCACGCCAATTCAGGGTCTTCTCACCAACGTTTTACGCTTCAAAGCTAACTACTCGCACACTATTTATACTTTCGCTTCAATTACCCCCTACCTGATATTCAAGTAGTGGGGGCGATTCTGTGTGCGCTCGATTAATACTGTTTATTTGTTACGGAACATAACATGAACAAACACTTTGAACTTATCGACAAACCCACTTTTTTCGGTGCTTTAATACTGCTTTTTTCAGTGATCACTCCTTTACTCATTTTCCCTACAGAGGGGGCAGAATGGATTTCAATCGCTAAATCTTTCATGACAGACAAGTTAGGTTTTGCTTATCTAGCGCTTGGGCTAGCGGCGTTCTTTTTCATGATTTATATCGTTTTTTCTGACATTGGCCAGATCAAGCTGGGGGATCCCGATGAAGATGCGGAATTCTCATTGGCCTCTTGGGCAGCCATGCTATTTTGTGGTGGCATAGGGGCGAGTATTCTATATTGGGGAACGATTGAGTGGGCTTATTACTACCAAAACCCACCTTTCCAATTAGAGGCAGGAAGTGAAGAAGCCGTACGCTGGGCAGCGACTTACGGTATCTTCCATTGGGGTCCGATCGCTTGGTGTATTTACATGATCCCAGCAATTCCTATCGCTTACTTCTTTTATGTCCGCAAGCAACCGGTTTTAAAAGTGTCAGCGGCTCTTATGCCTGTGATTGGCGAAGCCCATAGTTTTGGGAAGCTTGGAAAATTTATCGACATCTTGTTTATTTTCGGTTTATTGGGTGGCGCTGCAACCACTCTCGGACTCGCCGCCCCTTTAATTAATGAAGGAATTAGCTATCTATTTGGTATTCCTGCCACCACTGGAAGTCAGATTGGTGTCTTACTGCTTTGTACTGCTATTTTCGCCTACTCCTCTTATAAAGGGATGGACGAAGGCATTAAGGTTCTCAGTAATATCAATTTCTGGGGAGCGATTGGCCTTCTGCTTTTTGTTCTATTCTGTGGCCCAACAATATTCATGCTGGAAACCGGTTTAGACTCTATTGGTCGTATGCTTTCAAACTTCTTTGTGATGGCAACTTGGGCAGAACCTTTTGGTGGCATGGGCACTTTCGCCAATACTCACTTCCCTCAAGATTGGACGATTTTTTATTGGGCTTGGTGGCTCGTGTTTGCGCCAAGTATGGGGTTATTTGTTGCGCGGATCTCTCGCGGGCGAACCATAAAACAGATGGTTTCTGGTGCCGTTTTCTTTGGCTCGTTAGGTTGCGCGATGTACTTTATGATCTTAGGTAATTATGGGTTATCGCTACAATTATCAGGTCAACTTGATGTGGTCGGTATCTTGAATGCCGAAGGAGCAACTCGGGCGATTTTCTCGATTTTAGAGCAACTGCCATTTAGTACTGTAATCATCGCGTTGTTCACCGCGCTATGCATCATTTTCACGGCTACAACGTTCGATTCAATCTCTTATATCTTAGCCTCTGTCGTACAGACAAATGTGACTGAAGACCCAATGCGTTGGAACCGTCTATTTTGGGCATTCACCCTATCCTTCATGCCCTCAGTTCTAATGTTTATGGGTGGACTTGCTACCTTACAAACTGCGGCCATTGTCGGAGGCTTACCCCTGCTTGTTATTGCGGTCATGTTGATGGTCTCTGGCGTAAAAGCAGCAATGCTGGATTTGAGCCATCAAGATGATTACGTTGATCCTGTCATCAACATATCAGATCTCCCTGAAGTCGATCCTTGGAGCAAAGAAGGCCAAGCTCTCGCTCGTTTTGAGCTACTTCGCGATAGTGCAATTGACGCTGCAAACATCGAACGCGAATCCATTGAGGCCATTTGGAAACTCAAAAAACAACTGCGTCGTGAAGCTCTATCGAGAGGTGAATCGAGCTTGGAACTGGGAAATGCTCCAGATGAGATCATCGAAGAGTTACGTCTGTTAACCGAAGTGGCAGCAAAAGCTAAAACACAGAAACTTGATGCATCTGAGCAAGCTCAAATCGCTCGAAGTGCTTTTAACAACCTTATGAAAGACAAAGAGTTAACTGAGGCGAGCTTAGCCCAAGAGGAGACAAAAGCCGCGATTCAAGCAAGGTTACACTCCAACATTGAGTAAGCATTTAGTCTGGTTTTGGTGGCATCGTTCTGAGTAAACGACAGTTTTATTTCCTCAGGATAAGTCACGATCGCTCAAACATGCTGTCGGCTTCCATTTCGGCCTCCGGCAGTATGTACTCTAGTGTTAACGAACCGTTTCACAGTATTACACCGTGATTCAACCTCAACATATTACTGCTAAAATCGATTCATAGTCAGGGCGCCACGCGTGGAAAAGACGGTAAACTAAGTCAGTTCACATGGTTACAACTGGTCACATCGAGAATTAAGGAATTGGGGGAATTGAAGAGTAAGTTTGTGAAAGGAAAAACAAGTAGTGTTATTGGTTGAAATACAACACATAAAGCAAGAAGAACCCTAAACCTTATGTGTTGATAATAAGTAATATATAGAAGCTAATTTTAGATATAGTAAGCTTCAACAGTACCTTTTAGTGTGATCAGAATTGGCTGACCACGACGATCTAATGCTTTAGGTGATGGGATTTTTACCCAACCTTCGCTAATACAGTATTCTTCAACATCAGTACGTTCTTTACCATTAAGACGGATACCGATTGGGTATTCGAAACATTCAGCCACATGGTGCGGGCTGCGTGGGTTGCCAGCAAGGTGATCTGGTAAAGTTGGTTTTGAGTTAGTATCGCTCATTTTCATGACCTGAAGTAAATAAAAAGTGCGCCATTGTAGACAATACAAGCCTTTCGCTCAAGCCTAAAAAGTCAGCTCATAATAAGGCTATGGCACATAAAATAATGCACTGATTACAATTACATCAACTTAAAGTGAAAAGGTCATGGCGTACACGAAAATTACAGCTCTGTTCTACCAAGGCTTAGTCTAAAGTATATGTTCCACTTTCTCCATCCGACAAAGCTTTGCTAGCTATGACCGTGCTGAGTAAACCACTGCACGTAAACACTAAATTCAAACCGGAGTAAACTCGCCACGCGTTGGGAGTCACTCTTAAATTGTTTGTTATGAGTTGCCCACACGACAGAGCCAAGTTTTGCGCCAAGGTGCTGAATTGGTTACAAATCTACTGGCTTTGCACTCAGTGATCTGCTCCAGCCAGACTGGACACTTAACTAAGCGACATTTTGCTTTTCAAAGTTCATTGGGCTTAGGTACCCAAGAGCACTGTGCCTTCTCGTTCGATTATAATCAACCTCGATGTACTCGAAGATCGTTTGACGCATCTGCTCTCTCGTCATGATCGGTTCGTATTGGATTGCTTCAACTTTCATAGAATGGAAGAAGCTCTCAACACAAGCATTATCCCAGCAATTTCCTTTCCTACTCATACTTTGCCTTAGATTATAAGTGCTTATTAGGTCTCGATAGTCTTTCGAACAGTACTGACTACCTCGATCGCTATGAGTAATAACCTGCCCAGGGAAACCTCGGCGAAATAAAGCCATTGATAAGGTATCGCAGACCAGTGAGGCCGTCATTCTCGTATTCATAGACCAACCAATAACTTGTCTTGAATAGAGGTCAATAATGACAGCTAAGTACAGCCAGCCTTCGCTTGTGGCAACATAGGTGATGTCTCCTGCCCATTTTTGATTCGGAGCTGTTGCGTTAAAATCTTGAGCGAGAAAGTTTGGAGCAACGGGCATTTTATGCTTACTGTCCGTTGTACACTTAAACTTGCGTGCTGCTTTCGCTACTAAATCCTGACGTTTCATACTGGCAGCAATGGTCTTAACATTATGGTTGTCACCGCTCTCAGCCAATTCCTTTTGAATACGTCTTGAGCCATCTCGTTCTTTGCTAACGTCAAAGGCTTCTTTGACCTTGGTATCAAGCTTTTGGCGAGCTGCCTCGCGTTGAATCGCCTTGTGACGATTCTCAACCCAATAATAAAACCCACTTCGAGAAACTCTGAACACCTTAGCCATGCGAGTAACACTAAAACTCAGCAGGTGTTCGAGCATAAATTCATAGCAATTTACTTTAGATTTTTCGCGAAGTAGGTGGCGGCCTTTTTTACGATTTCTAGCTCTTCTGCTTGCTCTGCCAACTGCCTCTTTAGCTTAGCGACTTCAACGGCTAATTCTTGTTCTCGTTGGCTAATATTAGAATTCTTCTTTGTGGCTTTTCGCCAACCGTAGATCTGAGATTCATGTAATGAGAGCTGTCTTGCGGCTGCAGCTACCCCCACTTTATCTGCCAGCTTCAGGGTTTCTGCTTTAAATTCAGGAGAATGGATAATACGTTTCTTCTTGCTTGTCATGGTTCACCTCATTAGTGATTGTACTCACTTAACTCAGTGTCCAAAACTGCTGGTGCGGATCACCTGTAGAAAGTGTCGCACTTCAAACTTGATACTAAGCGATATCACGCGCCAAGTCCTGCTCAACTCGTTTAAACGCTGTTAATTCTTGAACCGCTCTACCGCTAGCAACCGTTATCCATTGGAGGCCAACCTCATCTTGATGCTCAAATTCAACTTGAAGTTGGTACTTTGAGCGAATGATAGAAAGGAACAAAACAACTGGGAACGTAAATAGTAAAGCAACTAAACCAGCATTGATGCTAAAGCCCCAAGGAGTAGAAAATGGCTCGAACAACCATAAAATACTTGAAGCTATAGCTGAAGTAACAGTTGCTTTAATTAAGTGCGAAGACACCTTATTTTCAACAACTTTAACGCTCTTAATCTGGCTAAGAGCATAACTATCCTTTTTGACCGTCAATCGACCATCAACTATTGAAAAGTCAGATATTTGAAACATACCACTTCCTCGTTTGGGTTAAAGAGTTAGAAAAATATTTCCACAAACGATTAGACTCATTGTTAAACATAAGAAAATGATATGCAACGACTTTTCAGACCGTACGTCGTATAACGCCCAATTAAGGTGCGACAACGCTATAACACCCAAGCTAAATCACTGCGCCATAAACACAAAATTCAAACCGGAGTAAACTCGCCAAGCGTTAGGAGTCA